>JBDLUO010000043.1:0-16589 GCA_039805285.1 Bacteroidota bacterium | reverse complement strand
AAATAGCGCCCATGGCTATTAATGCGATTTTTGTTTTGCTCATACGTTTAAATTTTCAAACACAAAATTAGATGAAATACCAGAAGCGAACTGTTAAATTATAAATTAGCGCATAGGGTTGTTTATCACATCAATATCCCCCCTTAGCTCCACCTGTTAACTCTATGGGATGCCAAGTTGTTTTGGTTTCCTGAAAATCAAGGATATAATATGGACTTTCAGACTCTGCCGTGAGCCAATTCTTCATGTCGTATTTTTTCATTCGCTTTACATTTAACGAAGCCAATTCATTAAGCATTTTCCAAGCCTCAATGTTATTATCGGCATATGCCATTGCATTTACATCCATGTGATTTGCAAGGTGTGGCAATAATTCGGAAATGGAACCTGTCAAGATATTTACAACACCACCAGGCAGATCGGAACTATTGCATACTTCAGCGAAGGTTATAGCACTCAATGGCTTTTTTTCAGAAGCCAGTATCAGACATGTATTTCCTCCAGCAATTATTGGAGCGATGAGTGATATCAAACCAATCAAAGCATTTTCTTTTGGTGCAACAACCGTTATTACTCCCATTGGTTCTAGAACAGAAAAATTAATGTGTGGAGAAGCTACAGGATTTACTGAGCTAAATACAGCTTGATACTTATCGCACCAACCACTGAAATAAATCAACCGATCAATTGCAATCTTTACTTCATTTGCAGCTTGCTGTGGTGTTGAACCTTGCAAAATCAATTCGTCTTCGAATTGCGATTTTCTTCCCTCAAGCATTTCTGCCATGCGATAAAGAATTTGTCCACGATTAAACGCAGCTCTTGCACTCCACCCTCCAAAAGCTTTTCTAGCTGCTACAACCGATTCACGAATGTCTTTTTTTGATGCTAAACACATATTAGCAATTGGGTTACCCTTTTTATCTAGAGCAGGATAAAAACGCCCCGACTCTGTTCTTGGAAATTGTCCTCCAATGTAAAGCTTGTATGTTTTGAGTACGTTAAGTCTTGAGTTCATTGGTTAATGTGATTTGCGATTTATGATTTGGGATTAAGAATTTGAGATTTGGGATTAAGAATTTGAGATTTATGATTTGAGATTTAGTCAGATTAACATAAGTCATATTACACTTGCCAAACCTGTTAAACCTCCCAAACTTACTAAACCCCTGCCGTCAGGCAGGCATCAAACCTACCAAATCCTCAAACGTTCTAAAACCTGAGGTATGCTTCCAATCCCTGTATACCTCCTTCTCTTCCGAATCCACTTTCCTTATAACCACCGAAAGGAGATACTGGATCGAATTTGTTGTAGGTATTAGACCAAACAACACCGGCTCTCAATTTGGTTGATACATTGAACATTTTAGAACCTTTCTCTGTCCATATCCCGGCAGATAGACCAAAAGCAGTATTATTGGCTTTTGTGATCACTTCTTCTGTAGTACGAAATGTTTGAATAGACAAAACAGGACCAAATATTTCTTCTTGTGCGATTCGGTTTGATTGTGCCACTTGGGTAAATAAAGTAGGCTTACAGAAATATCCTTTTGAGGGTAATTTGCACGCCGACTGGTATATATCTGCACCTTCGCTAAGTCCTATTTTGATGTATTTTTGAATGGTCTCTAGTTGTTGTTTGGAATTGATCGCCCCGACATCTGTATTCTTATCCATTGGGTCTCCAACAATTAAGGTCTCCATTCTGTCTTTTAATTTCTGCATCACTTGTTTGTAAACAGATTCTTGAACAAACAATCTGGATCCCGCGCAACACACATGCCCCTGATTGAAAAAGATGCCATTGATAACGCCTTCTACTGCTTGGTCTAAACAAGCGTCTTCGAAAATAATATTCGCTGCCTTTCCTCCCAATTCTAAGGTTAATTTCTTGTCTGTTCCAGCGATGCTTTTCTGAATGAGCTTGCCTATTTCTGTTGATCCTGTAAAAGCAATTTTACTGACGCCAGGATGATTAACCAAAGCCGCACCTGTTGCACCCGCACCTGTAATGATGTTGACTACTCCGGGAGGAAGGTCTGCTTCTTGTATGATTTCGGCTAGTTTAAGCGCTGTAAGTGGCGTGGTTTCTGCTGGTTTTAACACAACTGTATTTCCAGTTGCCAAAGCGGGAGCAATTTTCCAAGCCGCCATCAACAAAGGAAAATTCCATGGTATAATCTGTCCGGCCACTCCCAAAGAAGTTGGATTCCGATTGGGGAAAGCATAATTCAATTTATCTGCCCAACCTGCATAATAAAAGAAATGATTGGCTGCCGTTGGTATATCAAAATCTCGACTTTCTCTAATGGGCTTCCCTCCATCCAAAGTTTCTATTACCGCAAGCTCCCGGGCTTTTTCCTGAATGATTCTTGCTATTCGATAAATGTATTTCCCCCTTTCAGCTGCGGATGTTTTACGCCATACTTTTTCATATGCCGTTTGTGCTGCATTTACCGCTTTATTTACGTCATTGGCATTGGCTTCTGCGACAGAGGATAATTTTTCTTCTGTAGCGGGATTGATTGTGTCTCGATATTTTTTCGAATTTGGCTTTTCAAATTTCCCATTTATAAATAGTTCGTACCGGTCGGCAATTTTTGCAATACTCTTACTCTCTGGCGCTGGGGCAAGAGAACGAGCGTTGTTGAAATTGAGAGCAAGTTTGTTCTTTTTAACTGCCATTATTATTTTTTTGTTTCAGTTGTTTAAAAAGTTTAAAAAAGTTTCAGAAGTTTTAAGTGTTGAATTTTTGACCTTTAATCCCCGAACTTTTTAAATATTCTATCAATTTATAAATCAAATTGCTGATTCTTAAACAATATGTTGATACCAAATTAAACTCATCATCATTGATATATCCATCATCCAATGCTCTATATATTTGGGATCTTAATTCTCCACAAGAGCCTTTTGCAATGTATAAAAACTGAATAAACTCCTTATTCCCCCCTCTTTCAAAACCCTCTGCAATATTATCCATGATTGAACCAGCAGATTTTTCTATTTGTGAAATCAGACCATAGTTTCTTTCAAATCGTTTATCCTTAATCAGCTTTCGTAAAATTCCATTTAAAATTCTTGCCTCTTTCCATGACAAAATTTCTTCGAACCTGCTGATTGTTCCCATAGATTATTTTTTTAAACCTATGAAACGTCTGAAACTTTTTAAACGTTTAATACTTAATATTCTTCATTCTAAATTTTATTTAGTCTATCGCAAAATAATCAGCCGACTGATACACTCCTGTTTTTTGCTTCATCCATTGCATGAGTACATCATTGGCCAAACTGCTCGCTCCGAATCTGAACATTTGGTTATTCATCCAGTCTTGTCCGAGTGTTTCATTGAGCATGGTTAGATACTGCAAAGCTAATTTAGCAGTAGATATTCCGCCTGCAGGTTTCATGGCTATCCTTTTTCCTGTTGCATAATAAAAGTCTCGGATGGCTTCGAGCATGGTTAATGTTACAGGCATGGTTGCTGCCACTCCTATTTTTCCAGTTGATGTTTTGATAAAATCGGCGCCGGCATGCATGGCGATATCGCTTGCTCTTCTCACTGCGTCTAAGGACCCTAACTCACCCGTTTCTAAAATCACTTTCAATGTTGTATTTCCGCAAACTTCTTTTATTGCCGCTATTTCGTCGTAAACAAATTGATATTCGCCTTCTAAGAATTTACCTCTTGAAATAACCATGTCAATTTCATCTGCACCCTGATTTATGGCAAAACGAGTGTCCTCTATTTTAACTTTTCTTGGGGCTTGTCCGCTGGGAAAAGCCGTAGAAACAGATGCCACTTTAACGCCTGATTCACCGAGCGCTTTTTTTGCCGTTGAGACCATAGATGGATAAACGCAAATCGCAGCAACGGTAGGTAGTCCGGGATAAGCATCATGAAGATGAACTGCTTTGTAGCAGAGTTGTTTTACTTTCCCTTCTGTATCCTGTCCTTCAAGCGTAGTTAAATCAATCATGTTCAGCGTTAACTTCAAAAGATCCAATTTTGTATCCTGCTTTAGGCTTCTTTTGGTAAAACGAGAAACACGTTCTTCTGTTCCAGTCTGGTCTATTTTGGGTGTATTTCTAAAATCAATTACCGGTTTCATTCTTCTAAGTTATGAAAATGTGGGTTGGATAAAATAAAAAAACTGCCTCAAAGAGGCAGTTCTACAAAAAACGTTGATGTATTTTATTGTTTGGTAAGGTTCGAAGAAAAAGTTCCGTTCAAGGTAACTCCTGCAGCGTTGATGCTTATCGTTCCCGTTTCCGTCATATTTGTTCCATTGGTTATTGAACCTGAACCATTGAATGTTACTGTGGTTGACAACCCTGTTGTTGGATCTGTGTCGGTTTGAGTGAGAGGAAGATAGGTAAATGAATCTCCATTTATGGTTGCAAACTGAACACTGTCGATGATTATCTGGTTCGCATTCGCAGGGTTTTTCGAAATAATGTGAGTGAGCGTGTCGGTTTCATTTACACCAGCAGCAGGAATAGCAATGGTAAAGTTGCCAAACCATCTTCCTACAAATTTATCCCGAGCATCAACGGGTGCGTCTTCCTTTTTACAGGATACAAAAAAAATAGAAAGCAAAGCAACGGACAAGAATAAAACACTCTTTTTCATTTGATTTTGTTTTTGGGTTTATGATTAGATGAATAAAGAACAAATAAATTTACCTTAAGTCGACCACTTCGACGCCGGGATATTTTTTTGCATCAAACAAAAAAGTAGATTCTGGAATCGAGCTTCCTGTTTTCATATTGTTGACACTGTACGTGTATCTATTCCCGGTTTTTTCAAAGATTTTGGTTGTTTGAATTACTGATTTTTCTATGTACAGCAAAACTTTGTGGAAAGGTCTGGTTTTGTCAATTGGGGTTAGTTCAATTTCTTGCATGGTTTTTGCCCCATCCTTTACTGTACCATTTAATTTGTACAAGAAATCCTTGTCATAAAAATTGGTAAAGAGTTTTTGGGGTGTAATCGAATTGGCTGAAGGATCTATTTTGCTAATGGTTACTTCATTGGCTGATTTATCGTAAGTCCATTGTGTAGTTCCGTCAGAAAAAATATCTTGTCCGGGTATACTTACTTTATACTTGGTCCCTTTCATCGATAAAGTGCCCGATTTTGTACCTAGGCTTTTGCCAGAAGCATTTTCAATTTTGAGGATGAAACCCGATTGAAAAGTGGCGAAGCTTTTAAACTTTGCACTTACAGCATCCAGGATTTTTTTTGCATCTACATCACTCTTTCCCATCCCTTTCGGTGGCTGGGCATTAATTATGATGAAACTAAAAAAGGCACATAAAAGCGTTAAAATATACTTCATGGTTGTAAAATTGAGCACAAAGATAAGATGTTTAATACGTTGATGCTTTGCAAGGTAAATCATAGAAGTTTTTTAACAGATAACGCCGTCTTGAGTAGAAATATCTCGTTGTTAAGCGGCGAAAACCCTTTAATGCTTTAAGATCTCTATTCTAACCGACAAAACTTAACTATTTATACACAAAACAGAACTGAAGTTTATTAAGTTTAACGGTATGAATTAACTTCGTTACTATGGCTAAAACGGCAGGCGAAACTCCATTGATGCAGCAGCACAATGCCATCAAAGCGAAATATCCCGATGCGATATTACTTTTTAGGGTTGGCGATTTTTACGAAACATTCGGTCAGGATGCTATACATGCTTCTCGGGTACTTGGAATTACCCTAACCAAAAGAAACAATAGCAATGCCTCATCTCAAGAGTTGGCAGGATTCCCTCACCACTCTTTAGATACATATTTGCATAAATTGGTGAAGGCTGGATTCAGGGTTGCCATTTGCGACCAGCTCGAAGATCCCAAAACCGTAAAAGGAATTGTAAAAAGAGGAGTCACAGAATTGGTTACACCCGGAGTTGCCACAAATGATAAACTGCTAGACCACCAAAGCAATAATTTTTTAGCGGCAATTTACCCAGATCACGATGCAATTGGACTCTCTTTCCTTGATATTTCTACCGGTGAGTTTTTTATCGCAGAGGGCGACAAAGACTATGCAGATAAATTGCTTCAAGGACTTCAGCCAGCTGAAGTAATTTATGGCAGAAAGCATCAGAAATGGTTTCAGGAGCAATTTGGTCAACAGTATTTTACCTATTTGTTAGACGAATGGATTTTTACAGAATCATACGCAGAAGAATCACTACTAAAGCAATTCGGAACACACAGCTTAAAAGGATTTGGTGTTTCAGACATGAAGTTGGGTGTGGTGGCATCAGGTGCGATTCTTCATTATCTGAAAGATACCGAACATCCTAATTTAGGACATATCACCTCCATTCAAAGAATCAACAGATCGGAACACCTTTGGATGGATCGTTTTACCATTCGGAATCTAGAGCTCATTTCAAATAACGATCAAGCTCAAACGCTTTACAATACAATAAACCATACCACATCTCCGATGGGCGCCAGACTCTTGAAAAGATGGCTGCTCATGCCCCTCAATCAATTGAGTCAAATCCAGGAAAGATTAAACACGGTAGAGCAACTCATACAACACAGTGAATACCGTTCAGAAATCAATCAACACATCAAACCGATTGGCGATCTGGAAAGACTGGCAGCTAAAGTGCCCTTAAAGAAAATCAATCCGAGAGAGGTAATGCAGATTGCTAGAGGATTGAGTCATGTTAAAGAGATAAAAAAAGTTTGTTCAAGTTTTAACCATCCACATCTCAATCGACTGGGTGATGCGCTCAACACTTGCGACTATTTGTTCGATAAAATAAATGCGATGTTGGTAGAACAACCTCCAGTTCAAATTAACAAAGGAGGATTGATTCGCAGTGGCATACATGATGAGCTCGATGAATTAAGAACCATTTCTTCTGGTGGAAAACAATACCTTATTGAATTACAACAAAAAGAGGCACAGGAAACAGGAATCTCTTCCCTTAAAATCAGCTACAATAATGTTTTCGGCTACTATTTAGAAGTTACCAATATTCACAAATCCAAAGTGCCACAAACCTGGATTCGAAAACAAACGCTGGCAAACGCGGAACGATATATCACGCCCGAGCTGAAAACATATGAAGAAAAAATACTAGGGGCTGAAGACAAAATAATCCTCATCGAACAACAATTGTTTACTTCCCTTTTGAACGAACTCTTAGATTATATCTCTCCAATGCAGGTGAATGCAAACATCATTGCTACACTGGATTGTTTGGTCGGATTTTCCCATTTGGCCATACAGCATAAATATACCCAACCCAAAATTCATGAGGGCAAGCAATTGCAAATTAAAGACAGTCGCCATCCCGTTATTGAGCAACATCTACCCATTGGAGAAACGTATATCACCAACGACATCGAGCTCGATCCTGAAACACAACAAATAATAATTTTAACAGGACCGAATATGAGTGGTAAAAGTGCGATTCTCAGGCAAACAGCCCTGATTACGCTAATGGCACATATGGGTTGTTTTGTTCCTGCTTCTTCTTCCAGTATTCCTTTAACAGATAAGATTTTTACTCGTGTTGGAGCATCCGATAATTTAAGTGGGGGCGAGAGTACATTCATGGTAGAGATGAACGAAACAGCAAGCATCATAAATAATCTTTCTGGAAGAAGTTTGATTTTATTGGATGAAATTGGGAGAGGTACTTCTACCTATGATGGCATTTCCATTGCTTGGAGTATTGCCGAATACCTGCACGAACACCCACACAAGCCGAAAACACTTTTTGCTACCCACTATCATGAGCTGAATGAACTGGAAAAACAATTCAATGGCATCAAGAATTTTCACATCACAAATAAAGAAGTAGGTAACAAAGTTATTTTTCTGAGAAAGCTTGCCGAAGGAGGTAGCACCCATAGTTTCGGAATTCATGTTGCTCGAATGGCCGGCATGCCCACTTCTCTGATTAACCGAGCAAATGAACTGCTTAAAATACTCGAAGAAAGCAGAGATCAAGGCAGCGCT
This sequence comes from Bacteroidota bacterium, assembly GCA_039805285.1. GTDB lineage: Bacteria > Bacteroidota > Bacteroidia > Chitinophagales > Chitinophagaceae > Ferruginibacter. Next base: position 8,590 of record JBDLUO010000043.1, on the reverse strand, counting down.
TCAAAAACCAACCTCTCTTCATCATTGGCTCCAAAAGTTCAACTGAGTATCTTTGATGCGCACTCCATAACTTTTGAATCCATAAGAGAGATGTTAAATGAGGTAGATATAAATCGCCTAACGCCTGTCGAAGCCTTATTGAAACTTCAAGAAATCAAAGGAAAGCTGAATTGATTACAAAGAAAGGAATGAGAATCTGAATGTTGAATGTAAAAAAAGAAATGACGTTTTGAAATCCATAAGAAAGAGATATATCTGTTTTTGTTCCACACTCGTGGTTTTATTTCTCCTCATTTCTGTTGAGGATAAAGCTCAAAACTGTGTTTCTCTCGGACAAAATCCGGAAACCGCTTTTCCAGTATGCGGAACAGCAACCTTCACCCAAAGTTCGGTTAATATCTGCGGCGACCGTCGCATACCCAGCAGGTGCAATGGCAGTGTTTTCACTGATAAGAATCCGTATTGGTACAAATTCACTTGCTTCAGTTCTGGTACGCTTGGATTTACCATTATCCCCAACAGCATTGGCGACGACTATGATTGGCAGTTGTTTGATGTAACCAACCGCGACGTTAGAGATGTTTACAATGACGTTTCTATGTTTGTTGCCTGCAATTGGAGTGGAGAAAGCGGTGTGACTGGTGCGTCATCTGCCGGGAATTCGCTTATTAGATGCGAAGGCCCAGGGGTTCCCCTATTCAGTTCCATGCCATTTTTAACGCAGGGCAGACAATATCTTCTGCTGGTAAGTCACTTTACGAATACACAAAGTGGATATTCTTTGTCTTTTGGTGGTGGAACAGGAAGCATAACAGACCCTACAGATCCTCACCTCGTTAGTGCAGAGGCATCTTGCGATGCAACCATCATTCGTGTAAAACTGAATAAGAAGATGAAATGTAATTCGCTGACAACTACCGGTAGCGAGTTTAGAATCATACCTCCCCTGGCCAATATCATTGGTGCATCAGGTGTTGGATGTACCCAAGGATTTGACACAGATTCACTCGAACTTCGATTGAACAATCCGCTTACGCCCGGAAACTATACCCTTATCATTAACAATGGTTCTGATGGCAATACGATGTTAGACAATTGCGACAGACTGATTCCCAACAACGAACAAATTCCACTACGTATCGACCCCATTGCTCCGACCAACATGGATAGCTTAACCAAACCCGGATGTGCCCCCAATAACATCGTATTGGTTTTTAAAAAAGGAATCCGATGCAACTCCATCGCTCCAGATGGAAGTGACTTCAATATCGCAGGTACTTATCCAACATCTATCATTTCCGCTAACGGAACCTGCGACGCCAATGGAAATACAAGACAAATAACACTCGGTTTAAACGCTCCGCTATACAGAGCTGGACGTTTCAGAATCATACTCATCAGTGGCAATGATGGCAACACACTCATTGATGAATGCGGACAAGAAACGCCCGAACGACAATTCATAGATTTTGAAGTGAAAGATACCGTCAATGCAGATTTTACCTTCAACATCACCTTGGGTTGCTTGGTAGACCGCGTTCAATACAATCACAACGGCGCAAATGGAGTAAACAGTTGGACTTGGACATTTGGAGATGTTCCTCAATCAAACACACAAAACCCAAGGGTAGACTACACTGTTTTTCAACCCAAATTAACGCAATTGATCGTTTCTAACGGAGTATGTTCAGATACCAGTTCGGCCATTGTTCCATTAGATAACTTTTTGAAAGCCGGTTTTATCGCACCTGAATTTATTTGTCCAAATGACCTAGCAACTTTCACCGACACCAGCATAGGCAGAATTACCGCTTGGCAATGGAGTTTTGGAAACGGAAATACATCCTCTCTTCAAAATCCTCAACCACAAAATTATCTTGTTGGAAACAGCAATTATCCAACCGAAACTCAACTGATTGTTACAGACGATATCGGATGTTCTGATACGGCTTATTTTTCATCAACGGTTGTGTGGAATTGCTACATCGCAGTACCATCGGCTTTTACACCGAATGGCGATGGCCTCAACGATTTCCTTTATCCCGTTAATGCATATAAAGCCCAGAAACTTCGTTTCGCTATCTATAACCGATTCGGTCAACGCTTATTCTACACCGAAAATCGATTCGGGAAATGGGATGGGAAATTCCAAGGAAAAGCATGCGATATGGGAACCTATGTTTGGACACTTGATTATACAGATGGTGATACCGGAAAAAGAATCGTACAAAAAGGAACAAGTATTCTCATCCGATAATTCATTTGAATTCACTTTCATACTTGTTCTTTAAAACCTATGTTAGTCTGAAGGTTTTGAAAATCAAATTTGAAGGTCTTTCAAGCAATGCACTTCACCTTTCAATAAATCCATTATTTTCGCAAAAATCAGATCATGGAACATAAACCTGTTAATTACGGAACCTATCTTGCCTTGGAAGAAATCTTACAAGCGCAACATCTTGAAAGTGATAAACCCGGAAACAAGCACGCCCATGATGAAATGCTGTTTATCATCATACACCAGGCCTATGAATTGTGGTTCAAACAAATCATGACTGAAATAGATTCCGTGAAGGATATCCTTGCTAAAAATGAAGTAAATGATAATGCTGGTGATTTACAAACCGTGGTACATAGATTAAAGCGAGTGGTTACCATTTTTCAAGTCCTGGTTCATCAGGTAGACATTTTGGAAACCATGACGGCGATGGATTTTCTTGATTTTAGAGACTTACTTAGACCCGCATCTGGCTTTCAAAGCTGGCAGTTTAAAATAATTGAAGCGAAACTTGGCTTGAATTTCGAGAACAGACATGGTCAAGCTTATTATACTTCTCAATTGGCTGAAAGGGAGATTGCCATGATTAAATCTGTTGAATCGGAGCAGTCTGTTTTGCAACTGCTTAACAACTGGCTGGAAAGAATGCCTGCCATGACAGATGCTGAGGCTTGGACAATAACAGAGCCCATAGATCAACATGGTTTTTGGAAAAGCTATGAACAAATTTATCTGGATGGACTTACTGAAGGAGAATCTGGCAATGCCGCTGCTTTTCGAAAAATTTTCTACGGAGAGAATGACGGTGATATGAATAGAAGTTTAAGTCCTAAAGCCTGTCGCTCCGCTTTATTCATCATGTTATATCGCGGTTATCCTTTGTTGGAACATCCATTTCAACTTATGGAGGTTTTACTGGAAATCGATAATCAAATGGGAAGCTGGCGTTTCCGTCATATCAATATGGTTCGCCGCATGATTGGCAGTCGCGTGGGAACGGGAGGAAGCACGGGTGCTGGATATTTACAAGGTGCGATGGAGAAGCATTATATTTTTAAAGAACTAACCCAATTGAGCAGTTTTTTAATTGAGAGAAACAGACTTCCTTCTTTGCCAAAATCGCTGACCGAAAAATGGGGTTTCCATTTGTAATGATTAAAGCAATTCCTTGAGCACATCAACTACCTGATCTATTTCCTGAAAGGTATTATGTCTATTGAAACTGAATCTTATGGTTTGCATGCCTTTGGCTGCAGGCAATTCATTTAATACATGACTGCCGGCATCTGCACCAGAAGAACATGCACTTCCACTACTTGCACAGATATGGTGAATATCCAAATTGAATAGCAACATATCAGTCTTTTCTGAAGTCGGGAAGTTTACACTTAAAACGGTGTATAAACCAGAATCCCCCTCGTCACCATTGAAAGTAACTCCAGCAATTTTTTCTGTCAACTTATTTCTCATGTACTGCTTTACGGAAAAAATATTGTTACGATCCTCTTCATATCGACTGGTAGAAAGATCCAATGCTTTCGCGAGTCCGACAATTCCGTATATATTTTCTGTTCCTGCCCTCATGTTCCGCTCCTGTCCGCCTCCCATCAAATAAGGCTTTATTTGAACATCTCTGTTTATATAGAGGATTCCAATTCCTTTCGGTCCGTGAAATTTATGACCAGCTGCGGTTATGAAATGAACATGTATTTTCTTTAAATCAATCGGAAAATGTCCGACAGTTTGAACCGTATCACTATGGAAATAGGCATTGTATTTTTTACAAAGCGCACCTACCCTTTCTATGTCGAGCATCACCCCAATTTCGTTATTTGCATGCATGAGAGAAACCAAGGTAGTTTCATCTGATTGACTCAACATTTGTTCCAGTGCATCCATATTTATGTGTCCGTTTGGTAAAACGGGAACATATTCTGCTTTTGCAAGTCCATGATTGTGGTAATGGGTAACGGTATGACTTACGGCATGGTGTTCTATGGGAGAACTGATTATTCTTGTGCATCCCAAATCCCTGATGGCTCCGCAAATGGCAGTGTTGTTACTTTCGGTACCACCGCTGGTAAAAAATATCTCTGATGGGTGTGCGTTTAAGATGGCAGCGATGGTTTTTCTTGCTGTTTCTACAGCGAGTCTGTTTTCCCTTCCATAAGAATAGATGGAAGATGGATTACCGAATTTTTCGGTTAAATAAGGCATCATTGCAGATACCACTTCTGGATCAATCGAAGTGGTTGCCGCATTGTCTAGATAAATGCGATTCATTTGGCATATTGGTTTACGCTTAAACTATGGATTCCTGAATGTCTCTAATCAGGCGCATCGCAATGTTATCGGCGGTTGTTGCGAAATTACTTTCAGCATAAATTCGAATGATGGGTTCTGTGTTGCTCGTACGTAAATGTACCCAATCATTTTCAAACTCAATCTTTAAGCCATCTTCTGTATTTACAGGATGTGACTTGTATTTGGATTGAATTTTTTGGAACACATCATTTACATTGATGTGATTATCCAATGTAATTTTATTTTTACTCATGAAGTAATCGGGATAGGTATTTCTCAATTGCTTCACGCTTTTTTTGCTTTTTGCCAAATGGGTCAAGAATAGAGCAATGCCGATGAGCGCATCTCTACCATAGTGAAGATCAGGAATGATGATGCCTCCGTTTCCTTCTCCCCCAATCACTGCATTAACCGCCTTCATTTTATTAACCACATTCACTTCACCTACAGCACTTGGAAAATAAGAGCCCCCATGCTTTTCCGTTATGTCTTTAAGCGCACGGGTAGAAGACATGTTGCTGACCGTATTTCCTTTTTTATTTTTTAAAACATAGTCGGCTACGGCGACGAGTGTATATTCTTCCCCAAACATCGAACCATCTTCACAAACAAAACAAAGTCTGTCTACATCAGGATCAACGGCTATTCCCAAACTGGCTTTGCTTGAAACCACCTCTCTGCTAAGATCTGCAAGATGCTCTGGCAACGGCTCAGGATTATGGGCAAAATTTCCATTCATCTCGCCATGAATCACTTTCATTTCCGTTACGCCAAGTTTTTTCAATAAAGCAGGTACAGCTTCTGCGCCACTGCTGTTTATTGCATCTATCACCACACTCAAAGAAGCTGCACGAATCGCTTCTACATCTACCAATGGATAATTTATAATCGCATCAATATGCTTGTCCAACATTTCGTTGTTGTAAATGGTTTTTCCCATGGATTCCACTTGCTGAAAAACAAAAGCTTCCCGTTCAGCAATTTCAAGCAATTGCTTTCCATCGTTTCCACTGATGAACTCACCATCTGCATTGAGTAATTTTAGTGCATTCCACTCTTTTGGATTGTGGCTCGCAGTAATGATGATTCCTCCATTTGCCCCTAATTGCTTTACAGCCATCTCCACAGTTGGCGTTGTGCTCATCCCTAAATCTGTAACATCAATGCCCAAAGCATTTAGTGTGGAACAAACCAACTGATTGACCATAGGACCACTTATTCGCCCATCTCTACCAACAATAACCATGGGTTTAGCATGATTTTTGGCGGATAAATTAGACATTAACCAAGTTCCATACGCAGCCGAAAATTTGACAACATCAACAGGGGTTAGATTTTCACTAGGCTTACCTCCTATGGTTCCTCTGATTCCTGAAATACTCTTGATCAATGACATGTGTTACTGTTTGGTCTGCAAATATACAAAATTAGGCCCTCACGAAAGAATAGAAAGATTGATTTCAATCATAGGTAAAAGAAACAAAAAGCAGAAAAAATTACAGTATGCTTACCTTTGAAAAATGAAAAATGAATGGTTTAAAGATTGGTTCGATTCACCTTATTATCACATCCTTTATAAAAATAGAGATCATCAAGAAGCAGAGCAGTTTGTAAATAAATTAATTGCCTTTCTAAACCCTGCCAAGGATTCGTCTATACTTGATGTGGCTTGCGGAAAAGGACGACATGCTAAACAAATGGCAGAATTGGGCTTTCAGGTAATAGGAATCGATCTAAGCTACAACAGCATCATGGAAGCAAAAGAAATGGAAAATGATCGTTTGTCTTTTTTTGTTCATGACATGAGAGTTCCTTTTCGCAACAACCAATTCGATTTGGTTTTTAACTTCTTTACCAGCTTTGGATATTTTGATACTGATTCAGATAATCAAGATGCGATTGGAATGATGTGTGGTGCATTAAAAATGGATGGCATACTCGTGATTGATTATCTCAATGCAGGACGGTTTTCAGGCGGAATTTCTCAAAAAGAAACAAAAGAAATAGATGCTGTGATTTTCCGTACAGAAAAACAGATTCAAGATCATAAAATTGTAAAAACGATATCTTTACACGATACAAAAAACGACTTCACTGCAGACTATGCAGAATCTGTAAGTTTACTTACTTTGGATGATTTTCAAAAATTAGCATCGAACGCCGGGCTTGTCCTTCAGTCTGTATTTGGCGATTATAACCTTAATCCTTTTGTTGAATCAACTTCTGAAAGATTGATTATGGTGCTTCGAAAAGCATAACATCATGCCCTGAACAATCCGTATTTAATGATGCAGTACAGCGCCCTAAATCCGTCGCGCCAGCCAATTTTCTTTCCTTCTTCGTAGGTTCTTCCGTAATAGGAAATGCCTACTTCGTATATCTTGATGTTTTTTATTCGAGCTACTTTTTGAGTAACTTCAGGCTCGAACCCGAACCTTTTTTCTTTTAGAGGAATCGATTGAATGATATCTGCCCGAAAAAGTTTGTAACAAGTTTCCATATCCGTAAGATTGAGATTGGAAAACATGTTCGAACAAAAAGTAAGGAATTTATTTCCGATGGTATGCCAGAAGAAAAGAATTCTATGAGGCTTCCCCCCTATGAATCTGCTGCCATATACAATATCTGCACCTGCTTGAACTATGGGCCTCAGAAGAATATTGAACTCCTCTGGGTCGTACTCTAAATCGGCATCCTGGATGATGATGTGCGAACCTCCCGATTTTTTTATTCCCGTGTGCAACGCAGCTCCTTTACCCTGATTGAATGCATGCTTTACATATTGGATTTCCGCCTCCGGATTTTTGGAAATAAAATTGAGAATTACATTTTCCGTATCGTCTTTCGAAGCGTCATTCACAATAACGATTTCTTTCTTGAAACCATACATCAACTCTACCGCCACAACTCTTTTCAAGGTTTCTTCGATGGTAGCAGCTTCATTGTAAGCAGGCATTACGACAGACAATTTGTTCATATCAGTTCAAGTTTGGGCAAATACCTAAATTTGGAGTTAACTTTACCCGGTAAATAGATTGGTGGTGCAAATTAATCAAGATATCCCGAATTCGTGTAAAATCGATCGTAGTTGCGATTCTATATATGCTAAAATATCTCCTTCTTTTTGACCGATGGTTGTTCGAAATCGTAAACCAAAAGACCGCCAACCCTGTCTTTGATTTGCTGTTCCCATTTTTCAGAGCACCGATGTTTTGGATTCCTTTGTATGTTTTTATTTTGATGACCGTTTGTCTGCAAAAAACAAAACAAGCTTTCATTTGGTGCATTGGCTGGATTGCAACGATTGCGGCTTCAGATTTAATCAGCAGCAGAATCATAAAACCGGGCATTGGCCGATTGAGGCCTTGTAATGATCCGGAAATGATCAATGGACTTCGGTTGCTGGTAGACCACTGCGGACAAAACGGAAGTTTCACCTCCTCTCATGCTGCAAATCACTTTGCCATGGCCATGTATTTTTATATGAGTCTGAAATGGAAATCCAAATCGACTGCTGCCTTATTTTTCGCTTGGGCTGCAACAATATGTTATGCACAGGTTTATGTTGGGGTTCATTTTCCCTTCGACGTTTTGGGAGGTGCATTGCTGGGAATACTCATTGGTTATGCAACAGGCCGAGTTCAAAATCATTTTAATTCATCATTGCATTTTTAAACTCTAGAAGGATGAACTGGAAACAAATATTGCTGTATCTATCCATTTTTAGCATTTATGTGCTCGGATTCTTCATTGATATCATGGATGTTGATGCGGCCCAATATGCTTCTATGAGTCGTGAGATGCTGGAATCAGGGAATTTTCTTTCTGTATACGATACCGGAATTCCATATTTAGACAAACCCCCTTTTTTGTTTTGGATCAGCTCATTAAGCGTTCATCTGTTTGGGGTTAATGGATTTGGATACCGCTTTCCTTCTTTTCTTTTTGGCCTCCTCGCCATATATTCCACATATAAATTGGCAAGGAGATATTATTCAGAGGAAACTT
>JBDLUO010000042.1:0-3006 GCA_039805285.1 Bacteroidota bacterium | reverse complement strand
AAATACACAGGCTTTTCTGTTGTCTGAATTTCTTCTGTGATTTGTTGTATAAATGCATTTCCCAATCCACGACCTTGTAGCTTAGGTAATACATATAGTTTGTGGAGTCTATATCTGTTTTCTACATCCGGCATTTTCGAGAAGCTGGCAAATCCGCAAGCATTGTTATGATCATCAAAGGCAATGATGAATCGGTGCTTTTGTTCTGTGTGCTGTTGTCGGAGCGAGTTTGGATGATAAAATAAATCAAGCATATATCTCAGCTGTTCCTGAGAAAGGATATGTGAATAGGTATCTGGCCAGATTTCTTCTGCCAATAACCTAATGGTATTGAAGTCTGTGGTGTCTTTTTCGAAACGAAACAAATGCTTATTTGGTTATAATTTTCAAATTAGGAGCGTAAAAGGGTTTGCCCTGTTTGTCTTTTACGATGATGTCGAAAAAATAAAGTTCTTCCCCAGCAACCAATTCTTCTCTTATAATCTTTATCCACTTTTCTGGGAGTGGGGTGGATGTAAAATAGTCCGAAACGGTGCTGGTTGTAGGAATTGCTTTACCCGTTTTCTCATCTTCTCTCACTGCTTTTCTTTTGTACAAAAACTGGTAATAGGTTACCGTTAAGGTTTGATTGTTTACATCTGTTACTTTCAATGGAGCACCCAGTAGCGCTTTCACTTGCTCTACTGGAGCATTAACAGAATCACTCAGAATTCCCATCTGTGTTTTAAGTACCGGGGGCTTTATGGGTGTAGCATATTTTTTTTCTCCTTTCGGTGTTGGTTTTTGAGCAAATGAAATTGGCACAGAAAAAAATACGGCAATCAGAAATAGTATATGCTTCATATAGATGATTTTATTTTCAATTTACGAATCTGTTCCGCTCTTAGAGTCAGACCTACTAAGATTTTAACAACAGATTCTAATTTACATCTTTTCCAAACTTTCTTCTATGATTCTGATTTTATTTTCTGCATCATTTTTTTTCTTTTTCTCCAACTCAATCACCTCTGGTTTCGCATTTGAGACAAATCTTTCATTGCTCAATTTTTTTTCTACACTTACCAAAAATCCTTTCAGATACTCCATTTCTTTTTCCAATTCTGCTTTTTGGTGACTGGTATCTATTGGCTTTTCTGAAACAACATAAAATGTATTTTTCCCGATGACCGTAGTAAATGATCCAGGTATATTTGTTGTACTCAAGTTGATTTCGGAAGCATTTACTTGTTTTTCGATGATTCCATAAAGGCCCTTGAAAATGTCTGGTGTTTCGGTTTGAATAAAGAGCTTAATGGTCTCTTTTGGTTTTATTTGTTGTTTGTTTCTTACGTCTCTGATTCCAGTTATGATTTCTTTCAACATCTGCCCTTGTTCTAAAATACTAGAATTGGCCGAATGATTTGGCATTTGACATTGTCTTACACAAAGGTCAACCTCACGGTTTTTTTCAAGTTGATGATAGATTTCTTCGGTGATAAAAGGCATGAATGGATGCAGCATTTGCATCAATTCGGTAAAATAATCAACAGTGAAGTCATGTACATTCTCTTCCAAAGGTTGTTCATATCCTGGTTTAACCCATTCTAAATACCAGCTGCAGAAGTCGTCCCAAATAAGGGAATAAATGGTTTTCAACGCTTCGCTCAACCTGAATTGAGTCATCATCAAATCCACCTCTTCTGTTACCTGACGAAGTCTTTCTTCGAACCAACGAACTGCGAACGGCGGCTCGGTTACCAAGTCCGTCGTTCTTTCCTTCCACATGTGAATCAGCTTAAGCGCATTCCACATTTTATTGTTGAAATTCCTGCCTTGTTCCAGCGCTGCTTCGTCGAACAAGATATCGTTACCAGCTGGAGATGAAATCATGATCCCAAATCTTGATGCATCCGCTCCGTATTGGTCAATCAGTCCCAGTAAATCCGGTGAATTGCCCAAGCTCTTGCTCATTTTTCTCCCCTGTTTATCTCGCACGATTCCCGTAAAATAAACTTCTTTAAATGGAATCGCCTTCATATACTCTTCTCCCGCCATAATCATTCTTGCCACCCAAAAGAAAATGATTTCAGGCGCTGTAACCAACGTATTGGTGGGGTAGTAGTACTGAATTTCTTTGTTGCCCGGATTGCTATAGCCTTTAAATACTTCGAAGGGCCAAAGCCAGCTGCTAAACCAAGTATCCAAACAATCTTCATCTTGCTTAAAGAATACAGGGTTTTTGCCATGATCAGCCACATATTTTTCAATCGCTTTTTCTTCATTCTCCGCTACAACCACATTCCCTTGTTCATCATACCAAGCGGGAATCCGATGTCCCCACCAAAGCTGACGACTCACGCACCAGTCTTTGATGTTCTCCATCCAATGTTTGTAAACATTTCTAAACTTAGGTGGAAAAAATTGAATCTCTTCTTCCATCACCGCTTTTAGGGCTGGCGTTGCAATATCTTTCATGCTAAGCCACCATTGTAAGCTGAGTCTGGGCTCAACCACAACATCGGTTCTTTCGCTGAAACCCACTTCGCTGGTATACTCTTCTGTTTTTAATAGATAGCCTTTCTCTTCGAGCTCCACCGCAATCTTCTTGCGGGTTTCAAATCGGTCTAACCCTACATAAATCTGTGCAGCTTCACTCATCGTGCCATCGTCGTTTAGCACATCTACCACTTCCAGATTGTGCTTTGTACCAAGTTGATAATCGTTGGTATCATGCGCTGGCGTTACTTTTAGGGCTCCCGTTCCAAAATCCATGGTCACATATTCGTCGGCAATAATGGGAATCCTACGGTTGATTAAGGGTACGAATGCGAACTTGCCGTGAAGGTGCAGATATCTTTCATCTTTGGGATTCACACAAATAGCAGTGTCTCCCATGATGGTTTCTGGCCTTACTGTGGCAATCACGATAGATTCGTCACTTCCATCAATCTGATATCGAATATGATACAGTTTTTGTTTGATTTCTTTTCGTATAACTTCTTCATCACTGAGTGCGGTCAATGCTTT
>JBDLUO010000041.1:0-10784 GCA_039805285.1 Bacteroidota bacterium | reverse complement strand
GATCGAAGTAATCGAAAACCTGCAGGAACTGGAAGATGAAGGCGAAATCTATGAAGGTTTGGAAGACATTTGGCCAGACTATCCCAGTCAGGAAGATTTCTTCTTCAATGAAGATGAGTATTAAAACATCATACCGTTCATCACTGAACGGTTTTTTTATGCCTAGATATCAATATAATTCCCTCTCTTTTATCCAATCCAGTACATAAAAAAAGGCTCAATCTTTATTTTGATTGAGCCCCTTAAAAATATATTACTTCAATTATTTTTCCATTTGTTCTATTACCGCTCCTGTAACCCCTGTAAATGAAAATCCTCCATCATGAAACAGATTTTGCATGGTTACCATACGAGTCATATCGCTAAACATCACAACGCAATAATTGGCGCAATCTTCTGCACTTGCATTACCCAATGGACTCATCTTTTCGGCATAGTTTATGAAGCCATCAAAACCTTTCACGCCACTTCCTGCAGTTGTTCTTGTAGGTGACTGAGAAATGGTATTGATTCTAACATGCTTTTGAACCCCGTAGTGATATCCAAAACTTCTGGCAACACTCTCTAACAAAGCCTTTGCATCCGCCATTTCGTTATAGTCTGGGAACACACGCTGCGCTGCGATATAACTGAGTGCAATCACACTACCCCACTCATTGATTGCATTCTTTTTCATGCATGATGCCAACACCCTGTGTAAACTCATGGATGAAATCTCAAATGTTTTAAGATTATGCGCATAGTCTATCTCTGTATAGTGTTTTCCTTTTCTAACATTCAAACTCATTCCGATCGAATGAAGAACAAAATCGAACCCACCACCAAAATGTTCCATCGACTTGGTGATTAAATTTTCTACATCATCAGCATTACTTACATCACAAGCAATTACGGGTGCATTTATTTTTTCTGCCAGCTTATTGATTTCACCCATTCTCATGGCAACTGGTGCATTCGTAAGTACAATTTCAGCTCCGGCTTCATGACATTTAAGCGCGGTAATCCATGCAATGGACTTTTCATCAAGGGCACCAAAAATGATTCCTTTTTTTCCCTTTAGCAATTGATTAGACATGATGTTTGGTTTATGTGTTTGCAAATTTACTGCTTACTGCGTATTTAACCGCAGCAAATCAATTTTTGTGTGATTGAGACATCATTTCTGATGCACTCTTAAGTGAAGCTTCACTAGGCTTGGCTCCGCTAATCATTTGAGCTATGGCATCAACACGTTCTTCTAGCTGTAGTACTTTTACTGCTGCAAAAATTCGGTCGCCTTTCTTTTGTTTGTGCACAAAATAATGTTGGTCGGCCTTAGCAGCAATTTGAGGTTGATGGGTAATGACAATAAGTTGATGATCGGATGACATACTTTTCATGATTAATCCCACTTGCCTTGCGGCTTCCCCACTGATTCCGGTATCGATCTCATCAAAAATTAATGTTGGGAGATGCAACTTTTTTGCCACCAGCGACTGAATGCTTAGCATCAATCTGCTTCTCTCTCCGCCACTAGCCACTTTTCCGATGGGTTCAAACTTATCGCTTAAGTTCGCATCGAATAAAAAATCTGTTTTATCTCCTCCCTCAGCATTCAAAGCAACAGGCGCCATATCTACTTTTATCCTTGCATTTGGCATTTCCATCAATGCAAGCAAGTTTTGAACCTCTTGGATCAAAAAAGGAATAACTTCTTTTCTTCTCGATGATAATTTCTTTGCGACTCGATTGGCATTTGCAAAATGCAAATTCATTTTGATTTCCAGCTCGGAAATCGACTGATCTAGCCCGTTAAATTCACCCAGCTTTTTTTCTATTTCATCTTGAAGCTGTAAAATATCTTCTGTTGTTTTAAGGCCATGCTTTTTCAGTAAAGCATATCCTTTAGACAATCTTTCCTCTATCACCGCGATTCTTTGACCATCGTAAATTATGCTACTTTCAATCTGCTCCAACTCATCTGATATGTCTTTCAATTCGACCAAAGAACCGTTCATCCGTTCGCACAATGTAGGCAGGGCATGATGAAGCCCCTCTTGACTTCTTAGCTTATTCAATAAAACTTTAAGCTGCTGAACGATTGGATTTTCGGAACTACCCAATGCCATATATACCGTGCTCAGTTGTGTTTTGATTTGCTCCGAATGCTGTAAGAGTTTTAGTTCAGATTCAAGCGATTCGAGTTCATTCGGCTTCCATTCACATGATGATAATTCTTCAAACTGAAAAGTTAGGTAATCATGCTCTTTCTCTGCTTCAGCTTGCTTTTTTTTGAATCCTTCCCATTTTTCTAGATTCCATTTATATTGAACATACTCTTTTTTGTATTCATCCAGAAGGTCTTTGTTATTGGCCAATGCATCCAGAATTTCCAATTGAAATCCGGATGACTGTAAATCTTGTGTATCGTACTGCTGATGAAGATCAATCAAGAGCGTTCCAATAGATTTTAAAACCGATAGATTTACAGGTGTATCGTTAACAAAAGCCCTTGATTTTCCGTTGGAAGTTATTTCTCTGCGAATGATTGTTTCTTCTTCCAGGTCAAGTTCATGGGTTAAAAAAAGAGCACGAAGCAAATCCGTTGAAGGCAATTGAAAATATCCTTCTACGATGCATTTACGTGTTTCATCTGTAAGTGCGGAAGGATCCGCTCGTTCACCGAGAATGAGATTGAGGGCGTTTAATAAAATGCTTTTTCCGGCTCCGGTTTCTCCAGTAATAATATTTAGTCCGCTACGGAGCGTGAGCTCCAGATCATCTATTATGGCGTAATTTCTTATGTGCAGCTTTGTGAGCATATCTGGGTAGCAAATTAACGAAATCCTCTCAAGGGAATCTCATCTAATACTGAAGAATGTTTAAAAATATCAGTGAAATAAAAAAGGTCCAAATCAAATTGGACCTTTTACCTATTTTAAAACGAGATGATGTTTTTGGTTATTTAACTTCTACTGCATCGTGCAAATCGGAATCAGATAAAATACGGCCGCAATTTTCGCAAACCATAATCTTTTTACGCAATTTGATTTCGCTCTGTTTTTGAGGAGGAATCGCGTGGAAACATCCTCCGCAACTGTCTCTCTCAACAGGAACAACAGCCAATCCATTTCTGTAGTTCTTTCTGATTCTATCGTAGCTACTCAACAAACGCTCATCTGCGTGCTTTCTAGCTTCGGTTGCAGCGTTACGGTATTGCGTCTCTTCTTTTTCAGTTTCGTTGATGATTTTTTCTAGCTCAGATTTTTTTCCAGACAAATTTGATTCTTTGGTAGAAACCGCTTTTTTTGCCAATTCGAGTTGACGAGCTTTGTCTGCAATTTCTTCCGTTGCATCTTTAATGTGTTTCTCACATAATTTTTCCTCGAGCTGTTGCATCTCGATTTCTTTATTCAATGCTTCAAACTCACGACTGTTTTTTACATTTTCGCTCTGCTTGTCGTATTTTTTTATCAAAGCCTGAGCCTCAACAATTCCTTGTTTCTTTTGCTCAATAAACTCCTGTATTCCATTGATTTCCTCTTCGATACGGGTTTGACGAGCGTGCAATCCTTCGATTTCATCTTCCAAGTCCTTCACTTCCATAGGAAGTTCACCTTTCAAAATTTGAATTTCATCGAGCTTGCTGTCAATTTTTTGCAAACGAACGAGAGAAGACAGTTTTTCTTCAACTGAGAAGTCTTTAACTGATGCCATAGTGAAGATTTTTTTTCAGCTATTTCGAACCAAATCCTTTTCCATTTTGGAGATCAAATTAAATAGTTGACCGGATTGGTGGAAATATGGTTTTTTAAGTGTGCGAAGGTAGGGAATTTTTCCCTGAAAATATCCATAAAAAGTTCAACGGTGTATTGTTCGCTTTCAAAATGTCCTATATCCGCCAAAACAAGTTGATTTTCAGCTTCAAAAAAATCATGATATTTGAGGTCTGCCGTAATAAAGAGATCTGCCCCCTGTCGTTTTGACTCACCAATTAAAAAAGCGCCAGCACCGCCACAAACCGCAATTTTACTTATTTTCCTGTTGGTAAGGGGAGAGTGCCGAATCACGGGAACGTTAAAAATCTCTCTTACGCGACTCAAAATCACCAACTCATCCAAGGGTTCCTTTAGATAGCCTATCAAACCAGAACCATAGGCCTGGTTGTTATTTTCCAGCTGAAATACTTCAAAGGCTACCTCTTCATAAGGATGACTGGCTCGCATGGCATCAAGAACCCGATTCTCGTTCCACGCTGGAAATATCACTTCTATTTTATTTTCCTTTTCCACATGCCTTTTTCCTTTTTCCCCTACAAATGGGTTGGCATTTTCACTTGGCAAAAAAGAACCGCGACCTTCCGATACAAATGAGCAAGCACTGTATTCCCCAACATGTCCGGCTCCCGCTTCAAATAAAGAGGATTCTATAGTTTCTGAATGACTTTCTGGAGCGAATACAACAAGTTTTTTTAATGTGCCAGATTTAGGCAGAAGCACGCTCCTTTTCCCCAGCTCCAGTTTATCCGCAATTCTACCATTTACCCCTTTCAATACATTGTCGATGTTCGTATGACAAGCATAGATGGCGATGTTTTCTCGAATGGCCGAAATCAAAATTCTACCTTGTGATGTTAATCTTGATATTTTCTTCAATCCCCTGAAAATCAATGGATGATGCGCGACAATTAAATTACATCTGTCTTGTACCGCTTTCTGAATTACCTCCTCCGTAACATCTAAGCAAAACATTACCCCACTGCATTCCATGTCTTTTTCGCCTACTAATAACCCCGAATTGTCATATTCCTCCTGCAAATTAAGTGGCGCATAACTTTCAAAAGCGGAACAAATTTTACCGATGGTTAACATATTTTGAATTTTCACCCAAGATAATTCAATCCCTGATTTGGAATAGCAGAAATCCCCACGAAAAAAAGAGTCTTTTTTTTTAATCAAACACAATTTTATGCCTAAAAATGAGTTAATAGTATAGAATTGGGCTTAATCCACCCTTTTCTGATCCTTAAAACGAATACCAATTCCTATGACTACGTTAACCAAGGCTACAAAAGCCTGCTTTTTATTACTATTTAGCCTTTTCTCGGCTTTACTGGTAAAAGCACAACCTTCCGCAAACTTTACCGGAAACAATCTAGCTGGCTGTGCGCCACTGGTAGTCAATTTCACAGACCAATCTACTGGGAATCCTAATACTTGGAGATGGGATCTTGGAAATGGAACCATTTCTGTTTTACAAAATCCATCGGTCATTTATATCAATCCCGGACAGTACACCATCAAATTGGTGGTTCGCAATCAAGCGGGTTCAGATTCAATCATAAGAACACAATATGTACAGGTTTATGCAAAACCTGTTGTTTCATTTTCGGCTTCAACTACTTCTGGATGCGCTCCTTTGCCTGTTTCATTTACCGACCAAAGTGTTGCGGGAAGCGGCACGCTTGCATCTTGGCAGTGGGATTTTGGCAACGGAACATTAAGCACTCAACGCAATCCAAGTATGTCATACCTCAATAGCGGAACATATAATGTTACGCTACGTGCCACCAACAGCCATGGATGTATAGGATCAAAAACAGATACCAATTTAATCACCGTATCCAATAAGCCGGTTGCAGATTTCAGAATCGGACCAACCAATAACTGCGGCGCTCCGGTGAATGTGTCTTTCTCTAATTTAAGCAGCGGAACAGGACAATTAAACTATAGTTGGAACTTTGGTGATGGAACAACATCAACAGAGAGCAATCCCATCCATACATATACACAAGGTGGAACATTTTCGGTTAGATTGATTGTAACCAATGCTACAGGATGCACCGATACCATTGTAAAAACAAATGCATTTGTAATTTCTAACAACGTAAACAGATTCACGTCTCCAGCAACGGCATGCGCAGGAACACCTGTAACATTCACCAATACAAGCAGTCCCGCTCCGTCGGGTTCCACTTGGAATTTCGGAGACAGCACAAGTCCTTCTGTTGGCAATACATCCAGTCATGTTTTTGCCAATCCAGGCACCTACATTGTTACGCTTTATAATAATTTTGGAACTTGTTCCGATTCACTAAAAAGAGCGATTGTCATTCATCCAAATCCAGAAATTGATTTTTCCGGATCCCCACTTTCCTCATGCGTGGCTCCACTTAACGTTAACTTTATAAACAACACAACTAACGCAAGTAGTTTCAACTGGACATTCGGAGATGGCAGCAGTTCTACATCACCTGCACCTTCTCACAACTACACCCAGCAAGGAAATTTTACCGTTAAGCTCACCGCAACATCGCCTAATGGTTGTGTGCTATCTAAAGAGTTTGCACAATATGTAAACATCCAACCTCCCGTTGCTTCGATTCGCAGCTTGCCACAAAAAGGATGTGCTCCTTTGGTATGGACCTTCGAACCTTCTGTATTTGGCGGAGATTCTGTTGTAAGTTACCAGTGGAACTTTGGAGACAGCACAACTTCTAACGAGCCAAGACCTACCCATACTTTTATGGCTGGCGAATACAACATTACCCTTATCATCGTTACTGCAAGTGGTTGCACAGATACCGTTACTTATATAAACGGAATTAAAGCAGGCAATAAACCCCATGCGGCATTCAGTGCAGCACCAAGAGATGTCTGCGCTTATTTACCCGTGTTTTTCACAGATGAAACTCCAATTGCCGATTCGGTAGACCAATGGCTTTGGCACTTTGGTGATGGAGGAACCGCTTCAACACAAAATCCACAGCATATCTATACCGACACAGGATTTTTCGATGTAAGACTGATTGTTTATTACAATGGATGTGCAGACACATTGATTATTCCTCAATACATTCACATTACACCTCCAATCGCTGCATTTGGAATAGTTGTGGATTGCAAAGCCAGATTGAAAAGGAAATTCAATGACAGATCTATCGGAGCAGACAGCTGGTTCTGGGAATTTGGGGATGGCAATACTTCTACCCTTCAAAGTCCTGAGCATACTTACGCAGCATCAGGTTCATATATTGTGAAACTTACGGTTCATAACGACACGACGGGTTGCGACTTCACAAAAACAACGACCATTTTGATTGTAAATGAATTGGCCAATTTCATTGCTTCAGATACCGTGATTTGTAAACCCAATCCGGTTGAATTTCAGGCAACTCAAATTACGCCATCTTACTATGCTTTGTTTGCATGGAATTTTGGAGACAACTCAACGGGAACAGGAACTCCAATCACTAAGATCTATTACAATTCAGGTATTTACAACGTTACCTTAATTACAAGAGACAAAAACAATTGCAGAGATACCATTCGTAAAGTACAATACATCAAAGTAAACGGACCTATTGCACGATTCAACACAAGTTCGCTTAACGCTTGTGCAAATGCTCCGATTCAATTTCGTGATAGTTCTTCCTCTGATGGAAGAAACCCTTTAGTTGAATGGATCTGGAACTATGGCGATGGCAACATTGATACATCATCAACACCGAATATCAGTCATGTATATACGCTGGGTGGAATTTACACGGTAAAACTCAGTATCAAAGATGCAAGTGGATGTACACATCAAATAACAAAAACCAATTTAATTACGGTTCATAACCCTGTTGCTGCATTCAGCACAATCGATTCTATTGGTTGCCCAGGAAGCAACATTCAATTCAACAACGGATCAAATGGAATGGGGTTAACCTATCAATGGAATTTTGGTGATGGGTTACAATCTACAGTACAACATCCGGTGCATCAATACACTCAAGTAGGACTTTACAACGTAACCTTGCAAATTCGCGATCAAAACGGATGTATCGACACATCGGTAAGATCAAATATGGTCAATGTAGTAATGCCTGTTCCCTCATTCACGATTAGTGACAGTGTAGGTACTTGTCCTCCACTTATTGTACACTTTACAAATCAGTCGCAATATCAACAATCTTACAGCTGGGATTTTGGAGATGGAAACACATCTGCAACACAAGACCCTTCACATTTTTATTCTATTTCTGGCACCTTCATCCCTAAACTAACTGTTGTTGGTCCGGGAGGTTGCAGTGCATCAACAACAAAAAGAATTGTAGTAAGAGGCCCAGGCGGAAGCTTTAACTATGCTGGATTAAACGGTTGTGTTCCAACCAGCGTTCAGTTTAGAGCATCAACAAGAGGAACACAGATTTTTACATGGGATTTTAGTGATGGAACCACACAAGTTACAGGCGACTCTCTCGTTTCTCATGTTTATCAAACTCCGGGATCTTTTTTACCCCGACTCATTTTAAGAGATACTGCGGGTTGTGTTGTACCATTAACGGGAAGAGACACAATAAAGATTCGTGACATACAAGCCAGTTTCACAATGAACCAGCCTGTAGTATGTGATCGCGGAGATGTTCAGTTCAGCAGTACAGCCAATGGAACAGACGCTGTAAATCAGTACCAATGGAGTTTTGGTGATGGTCAAACATCAACATCTGCAAATCCATCTCATACATACGTACAAACAGGGACATATACACCACAATTGATTGTTACCTCAACCTTTGGTTGTACAGATACATTCAGAAGCCAAATTCCGGTTAGAATCATAACTTCTCCTGTAATCAGCATCAACCAAACCGCAAATGGATGTGCTCCATTGCAAGTTCAATTTACCGGAAATGCAATACAGGGCGACACTACACAATTGAATTGGAATTGGAACTTAGGAAATCAAGTACAATCTGGACTTTCAACTCCAGCGGTTCAAACATACGTACAACCGGGTACCTATCAGATAAGAGCAACAGCAACAAACATACATGGATGCAGAGACACTGCCACTACTACCGTTAACGTTTATGCAATACCGGTAGTTAAAACAGGTATGGATACCCTAGTTTGTAAAGGAACAGGTATTACACTTTCAGCAAATGGGGCAAACAGCTACTCTTGGTCTCCTTCAGCAGGACTAAGTTGCAGCAATTGTGCCAATCCAGTTGCTAATCCTGCAAATGCCACCACATACATTGTAACCGGAACTACACCTCAGGGTTGCAGTAGCTCAGATACAATAAAGGTTTCGGTTCAATATCCGTTTGATATGACCGTAAGCAGAGGCGATTCACTTTGCAAAGGAAGTTCATTGAGAATGAGTGCTTCTGGGGCTTCAAGCTATTCTTGGTATCCAACTGAAGGATTAGACCAATCGAATGGACCTACGACAATGGCAATGCCAAATACAACTACAAATTACCGTGTTATCGGATCTGATGACAAAGGATGTTTCAAGGATACGGCTTATGTTTTGGTGAAAGTATTTCAGATTCCAACAGTTGAAGCTGGAGCAGACAGAACCATCAATGTAGGACAATCAATCGATTTGATTCCTCAGGTTTCTCCTGATGTTGTGAGTGCAAGATGGTCGCCTACCGGATCCATATTCAGAGATATATTCCCTGGAATAACCGTAAAACCAACCTTTACAACAACCTACACTGTAGTAGTAAAAAACAACGGAGGATGTACCGCTTCAGATCAATTAACCGTAAACGTTCTATGTAATGGCGCCAATATGTTTATTCCGAATACATTCTCTCCGAACAACGATGGTATGAATGATGTGTTTTACCCAAGAGGCAGTGGAATATTCACCATAAAAAGAATTAAAGTTTTCAACCGTTGGGGTGAGATTGTTTTTGAAAAAGGAGTAATAAATGCCAATGATGCATCACAAGGATGGGATGGTACATTCAGAGGAAAAAAATTAAATCCGGATGTGTATGTATATACCGTAGAAGTGCTGTGCGACAACGACACTCCACTCATTTTCAAAGGCAATGTTGCATTAATCAAGTAGCATAAAAGCGATTGATTTTCAAAGAAATAAATGAAAATAACGCAATAAAAAAACGACAACCTACGTTTAATAAATACCGTTACCACTTTATCCAACCTATGAAAAAGAAAACAACCTATCTAACAATCATCTGCTTATTGATAGCAGGGATGGGAATGGCACAAGACATCCATTTTTCACAAATATTTGAAACACCCATACTCCGAAATCCTTCCCTAGCAGGAATCTACACTGGAGACATCAGAATCCAGGCGATTCACAGAAACCAATGGAACAGTGTTACAGATGCATATCAAACCACATCTGTAAGCGGAGAAACCAAAACAAACGTAGGGCAAGGATCCGACTTCATTTCCTACGGCGGACAAATCGTATATGATAAATCTGGAACAGTCGCGCTTTCTACGACAAAAGTAATGCCTGTTTTCACTTACAATAAATCCATGAGTGATTATAAAAACATTTACCTCTCTATTGGCTTCATGGGTGGAATCGTTCAAAGAAGCATCGACCGTTCTAAAATGACCACCAATAACCAATATGATGGCGTTGGATACAACGGAGGTTTAGCAGATGGCGAAACATTCAACTCTCCTAACTATGCCTATTTTGATGGAAATGTTGGAATGAGCTTGAACAGCCAGATCGGTGACAACGAAAACAACAACCTTTACCTTGGAGTCGCTTATCACCATTTCAATCAGGCTAAAAAGATTTCCTTTTATGCCGCAGAAAAAGAAGCCATGACCGCCAAATGGGTTTCATCTGCTGGAATGAGATTCGACATGACAAACACCTCATACTTTACATTGGAGGCAGACTATTCTATTCAGGGAAAGTATCAAGAAATTATAGCAGGTGCGCTTTATACCTGGAAATTGAGTGAAAATGAAGAATCGAAATATTTTCTTCATGGTGGAGCTTACATGAGATGGAAAGATGCAATCATA
>JBDLUO010000040.1:0-8153 GCA_039805285.1 Bacteroidota bacterium | reverse complement strand
ATGCGTTGATGGTTTGTCCGGATGCCTCGGTGAGCACATCGTGTAAAAGCAGATAGGGTGCATTGTGATAGGCCCATCTGGAACTTGCATCTGCCTTGTATATCAAACATGCGGAATCTATACAATTGTCATCAGGTACGCCATCATCGAGACCGGATGTCATGGTTAACTGGTTTTTGATGGAAATCAGATTTTCTTTTGCTAATGGAAGACTTGACCAATGCTCACCCAAATACTGTGATGTTTTATCATTGATGTTGATCAATCCATCATGTTGTGCGATTCCGAAAAGAAAGGCCATCACACTTTTACCCGCAGAAGCGAGATAGTATCTTGTATTTTGATTCCAATTGTTCCAATATTGTTCTTTAACGATACGACCGTCTTTCAATACAATCAGGCCATATGTGTTCTTTGATCCGGCATATGCGAATGCTTCGTTTAATTTTGTGGTATCCCAGCCCAACTGGTTTGCCCCTATTCCATCCCACTGAGTGCCAGACAAAGGAGGAAAATAATAATCATTCGGAACCCCATTATCGGGAGTAGTCTGATTTTCTTTTTTGCAACCTGTTGAAAGAATTACTGTGGTTAACAGAATAAAAATCGACGATTTATTGATGATTTTTCTCATTTTGATGATTTGCTTGCTGTTTTCATAAAAAATGCTTGGACAATCTAAAATTACCCCGAAATTCCTTTCCTTCAAGAGATTGGTTGGTATATTTGCCCCGCGTAAGACATACAAAGTAAGTCATTCGTTTAATCATAAAAATATTATAGTCATGGCTGCAAAAACCGATCAATTTCAATCCCCAGATTATTTTGGTGTAGATGAACTGCTAACCGAAGAACATAAGCTGATTCGTGAAACGGTAAGAAGCTATGTGAAGAAAGAAATTTCTCCCATCATAGAAGATTATGCACAAAAAGCAGAGTTCCCACAACACATTGTAAAACAACTTGGCGATTTGGGTTGCTTTGGTCCTACCGTTCCCGAACAATACGGTGGTGGAGGATTAGATTATATTTCTTATGGATTGATGATGCAAGAGCTAGAAAGAGGAGACAGTGGTGTTCGCTCCACAGCATCTGTACAGGGCAGTTTGGTGATGTTCCCGATTTATCAATATGGAAGTGAAGCACAAAGAAATAAATATCTTCCCAAGTTAGCGAGTGGAGAGTGGTTGGGATGTTTCGGACTAACAGAACCCAATCATGGTTCTGATCCAGCTGGAATGCTGACCAATTTTAAAGATGCTGGCGATCACGTTATTTTGAACGGAGCAAAAATGTGGATCAGCAACGCGCCATTCTCTCAGGTAGCTGTGGTTTGGGCAAAAAATGATGCAGGAGAAATACAAGGAATCATTGTAGAAAGAGGAATGGAAGGATTTTCTACTCCTACCACACACGGAAAATGGAGTTTAAGAGCAAGCGCAACAGGAGAATTGGTTTTTGATAATGTAAAAGTTCCAAAAGAAAATATTCTTCCCAATGTAAAAGGACTGAAAGGACCTTTAAGCTGTTTAACCAAAGCGAGATACGGAATCGCTTGGGGTGCGGTAGGTGCTGCGATGGATTGCTATGATACTGCGCTTACCTATAGCAAAGAACGCGTGCAATTTGGAAAACCAATCGGTGGATTCCAATTGCAACAGAAGAAATTGGCAGAAATGCTTACCGAAATTACAAAAGCCCAGTTGCTAAACTGGAGATTGGGTGTGTTGATGAATGAAGGAAAAGTTACGCCTGCACAAGTGAGTATGGCTAAAAGAAACGCATGCGAAATCGCTACCAATATTTGCAGAGATGCAAGACAAATGTTAGGTGGAATGGGAATCACAGGTGAATATGCCGTAATGCGTCACATGATGAACTTAGAGAGTGTAATTACCTACGAAGGAACGCATGATATACATTTGTTGATTACCGGAATGGACATCACAGGAATGAATGCATTTAAATAACCTTCATTCATAATAGAGAAACGGATAAATAATAAAAATTAGATTTAATCGCACGAAACAATGAATATAAAAAACGTAAGTGTAATAGGAGCGGGAACCATGGGAAATGGAATTGCGCATGTGTTCGCTCAATTCGGATATGCTGTTACCTTGATTGATGTAAGTGAAATGCAACTGCAAAAAGCACTTGCCACCATTGGAAAAAACCTCGATCGTCAGGTGTCTAAAGGACTGCTGACTGAAGAACAGAAAGCATCTACTATTTCTAATATCAATACTTCGTCTTCTATAGTGGAAGGTGTGAAGCAAGCAGATTTAGTGGTTGAAGCTGCAACAGAAAATGTCGATTTGAAACTGAATATTTTCAAACAAATGGACGAAGCTGCTTTGCCACATTGCATTTTAGCTACCAACACTTCGTCGATTTCTATCACTAAAATTGCAGCGGTTACCAAGCGTCCGTCTTTGGTTATTGGTATGCATTTTATGAATCCAGTGCCTGTGATGAAATTGGTGGAAATCATCAATGGATATGCCACTGCTCCGGAAGTTACAGAGGCCATCAATCAACTAAGCATAGGTCTGGGAAAAACACCTTGCATTGTAAATGATTATCCTGGTTTCATAGCCAACAGAATTTTGATGCCGATGATCAATGAAGCCATTTACAGTCTTTTTGAAGGCGTGGCTGGGGTACAAGAAATCGATACCGTTATGAAGCTTGGAATGGCTCATCCAATGGGGCCTTTACAATTGGCAGACTTTATTGGATTGGATGTTTGCTTGAGCATCCTTCGCGTGCTTCACGATGGTTTTGGCAACCCCAAATATGCGCCTTGTCCGCTCTTGGTGAACATGGTTATGGCAGGAAAAATGGGTGCTAAATCCGGAGAAGGATTTTATCAATATACAGCAGGAAGTAAAGATTTGGTAGTGAGTAAGTCTTTTTCGAAATAACACAGAACGAACTTCGTGATGATTGTTATTATTTCAGATTATTAATTCCAGTTTAATCCAAATTGGATTTTGATTTTGTTATAGGTACCCTAAACGTTACCTCAAACCCCCGGACAATCAGCAAATCTTTGACGAAGGTAAGAGACCAGCGCCAAACACGCGAAACGTTCCAAATCACAAATCATTAATTAAAAATTCCTGTTTCCTCAAGAGCAAAATGCACCGATAAAGCAAATGTTTTTCTTCTTCATTTCTTTGTCTTCTTTTCAATGTTTTTACAACAATATCTTTAAATTGTTCTTCTTCATTTCTTTGTCTTAATACAAAGAAACGAAGCAAAGAAAAATCAAGGCAAACCCGATCGCTCCGCGCGTTTTGCCTGGCCTGCGTGCACTTCGTTTAATTATTTAGCCGCCTGACTATAGTTGTGAAAAATTTCCAATCGCAAATTTCCAATCCCAAACATCCTAACCCCAAACACCAAACGTCCCAAACATCCAAAGATCTCCAGAGCAAACGGCACCGATAAAGTAAATGTCTTTTTTCTTCATTTCTTTGTCTTGATACAAAGAAACGAAGCAAAGAAAAATCAAGGCAAACCCGATCGCTCCGCGCGTTTTGCCAGGCTTATGCACACTTCGTATAATTATTAAGCCGTGAGACTAAAGGTGTAAAACAAATTCTAATTACTAAATCTCAAATACTAAATTATAAATCTTAAATCCGCGCAGCGGAACAACAAACCCCAAAAATTAAATCATCCCTCTCATCTCCTCATGATACCCTTTCGCCACTTCTTTTGATTTTTCATCAAAGTCAGATTCATTTCCTGCATAAATAATGGCTCTTGATGCATTGATCAATAAGCCGCCATCTGCATTTTTCCCGTATTTAATCACCTCTTCCATACTGCCTCCTTGTGCACCTAAACCTGGTACAAGTAGAAAATGATCTGGGATGATGTTTCGGATATTGCTTAGCTCTTTTGCTTGAGTGGCTCCGATTACAAACATGAGATTGTTTGGGTTCCCCCATGAACTAACGGTTTTGAGCACACGCTCATATAGTTTTTCACCTGAGCTTAGGGTTTGCATTTCGAAATCATTTGCGCCAGCATTGCTCGTAAGTCCGAGAACAATGGTCCATTTGTTTTCGTATTCCAAAAAAGGACGAATGCTGTCTTCTCCCATATAAGGAGCAACCGTAACTGCATCAAATTTCAACCTTTCAAAAAAAGCTTTAGCGTAATAATTCGAAGTATTACCGATATCGGCTCTTTTTGCATCCGCAATTTTAAAATGGGTATCCGGGATGTACTCGCAGGTTTCTTCTAAAGCATCCCAACCTCTTGCACCGAGCGCTTCGTAGAAAGCGGTATTTAATTTGTAAGAAACACAATGTTCCAATGTAGCATCAATGATTTTCTTATTGAACTCCACCAAGCCATTAGGCCTGTCTTTTAGATGTGCAGGAATCTTTTCCAAATCGGAATCTAGTCCTACGCAAAGCATTGTTTTTTTTGCAGCAATTTGTGCAATTAACGTCTTACGGTTCATACTTGTGATGCTTTTATTTTTTCCATCATGATGTTTTCAACTTCTTCGCTGTCCCACAGCTGTTCAATGTTTTCGTGCTGCATGATGGTATCCATGATTGCCTGTTGCTCAAGTCCTCTTTTAAGCGCTTCGCTGTAACGTACTTTCGGACTAAAAGTAACCAGACTATATGCCGGAGTCCACATTTCGGGGTGCCTTTGGCTGAAGCGGGCCTCAATTTTTTTCTGTAGCAGAAAAACAGGATCAGCTACTTTATCGCGCATTTCGATGAAGTTATTCAGTGCGAGTTGTGCAATGGCATCTCCATCGGGTTTACGAAGTAGTTGATATTCTGGAAGAATGAGACTCCAGTCGTGATTGTGTTTATCTATAAGTTGATTTAAAACGTAACAATCTTCGAATCCGCAATTCATGCCTTGTCCAAAAAAGGGAACAATGGCGTGAGCCGCATCGCCTATCAATGCGAAATGATCGCCTCTTACCCAAGGGGAACATTTTACTGTTACCAATGAGGATGTGCCATTGGTGAAGAATTCAGACTCCAAATTGGGCATCATGGCTGAAGCATCGGAGAATGTTTCGTTGAAGAAAGTTCTTACTTGTTCGGGCGTTTGTAGAGAAGCAAAGGAAGGATCTCCTTCGAAAGGGAAGAACAAGGTACAAGTAAATGTGCCATCCGGATTTGGAAGAGCAATCATCATGTAATTTCCACGAGGCCAGATGTGAAGCTCATTCTTTTCCATTTGGAAACTTCCATTTTCTCCAGCAGGAATGGTAAGTTCTTTGTAACCAAAATCGATGTAATATTGACTGTAATTGAAACGATCAGATTGAAGCTGATTGGTCAATCGAGAAGCCGCATAAGCGCCATCGCTACCGAAAATAAGATCTGAATGTACAGCATGCGTATTGTTGGTTTCGAGGTTGGTGAAAACAACCTCTTTCTTTTCCCAGTTTATCGAATCGCAACGCTCGTTGAAATGAATGGTTGCGCCGTTTTTTTCTGCTAAATCCATAAGGGTTTTGTTCAACTCCCCGCGTGATACGGAATTGATGAACTGACCTTCTTTTCCGTATGGTTGATATCCTGTTTTTCCATCTGGACTATGTAAAGATCTGCCATGCATGGGGATAGCGATTTTTCTGATGTCATCCATTAGTCCAACATCCTCCAATGCCTGTATGCCACGGTCACTCAGCGCCAAATTGATGGAACGGCCTCCATTCCAAGTCTTTTTCCGCATATCGTCTCTTCTCTCATATATGGTTACTAGATAGCCTTGTCTTCTGAGGTAAACAGACAACAATGAACCAACTAAACCTGCACCTATGATGGTTACTTCTTTTTTCATGTTTATTTTTTTTATTGATGTCTCATTTCAATGAATAAAGAACATCGAGACATCAATGTTTAAGTATCCTAACGCAATTGAAGGACTTATTGTTTTTCATGATGAATAAAATGTTCAATGATTTTTCCGAAACGAAAAACATCTTCGAAGCTATTGTAAAGCGGAACAGGAGCCACACGTATTACATTGGGCTCTCTCCAATCTGCAATAACCCCAGCGCCCATCAATGCTTCAAAAAGGGATCTGCCGTTCTTTAACGTTAATATGGAAACTTGGCAACCTCTTTCGTTTTCATCTCTTGGTGTAATGATTTCGAAAATGGCCTCATTCGCATTTTTGTTGATTTCATCTAGGATGTACATCAGATATCCACTCAATTGTTTTCCTTTGGCTGATAATCTTTCCATTCCTGCTTCTGCGAAAATATCCAAAGAAGCTTTGTGCGCTGCCATACTCAGTACGGGAGCATTGCTCAATTGCCAACCTTCTGCTGTTGGAATCGGATCAAAGTTCGGTCCCATTTCAAAACGATTTTCTTTGTTCTGTCCCCACCATCCCGCTAATCGAGGAAAAGATTTATCAGAACCATGTTTTTGATGAATGAAAGCACCAGAAACTCCGCCCGGACCACTATTGAGATATTTATAAGAGCACCAGCAAGCAAAGTCTACCTGCCAATCGTGCAATTTCATGGAAACGTTTCCAGCGGCATGAGCCAAATCGAAACCGCAATAAGCACCAACATCGTGGGCTGCTTTGCAGATCCGTTCCATATCAAACACTTGTCCGCTGTAGTAGTTTACGCCGCTAAACAATACAACCGCGGTTTGGTCTCCATGTTGTTTGATGGCATCAAGTATGTCTTGTGTATCGATATAACCTGTTCCTGGTCTTGGAGAAACTTCAATGATGCAATCTTTTGGATTGAGTCCATGATGAAGTACTTGCGATTGAAATGCATATTGATCCGAAGGAAATGCTTTTGCTTCACAGATGATTTTAAATCGTTCTTTTGTCGGACGATAAAAACTGATCATCAAGAGATGAAGGTTAACGGTAAGCTGGTTCATCACAACTACTTCTTCGGGAAGGGCACCAACGATCGGAGCCAATACTTCAGGGAAAATCTCATGATAACTTAACCATGGATTTCTTGCATGAAAATGTCCTTCAACCCCATAATTCGCCCAGTCTTCCAGCTCGTTTAACACATAATCCTGTGTGATTTTTGGTTGTAGTCCGAGTGAATTCCCGGTAAAATAAACCGAAGTGTTTCCATTCACATGCGGAATATAGAATTGGTCACGAAAGGCGCTTAATGGATCATTCGCATCCATTTGTTTGGCAAATTCGAGTGTGTTCGTAAAATTCATTTTGTTCGTTTTTTTTCAAGACTTGCCTGCTGGTAGGCAGGGAATCAATTTGTCTAAATGGTTCAAAAGGGTTCTGTTCTAACACGAATCGTTCTTCAACTTATTGAACTTATTCAACCTTTTTAACCTTTGAAACAGTTTAGTCTATGGTTGCGATTACTTTTAATTCAATGGCGATAGGGGTAGGCAGACTTTTAATTTCAACTGTTGTTCTGCAGGCTTCAACATCTTTGAAAAAGTCAGCATAAATGCGATTGTAGATGGGAAAGTCTGCTTTCATGTTGGTCAAAAAAACAGTAACATCTACGATCTTGTCCCAGCTGCTTCCACTTGCTTCGAGTACCGCCTTTACATTGGCGAATACACTAAGGCATTCTGCTTCTATGTCGTAGGAGATAATATTTCCTTGTTCATCCAGTTTCAAGCCAGGAATCTGATTGTCTGAAGCCCTTCTGCTTCCAATGCCAGAGAGGAACAATAAATTGCCTACTTTCCGAGCATGTGGGTAAGCGCCCAATGGAGCAGCGGCGTGGGATGTTTTTACAATATCATTATTGTTTGTTGTTTGTTGTTTGTTGTTTGTATTGTTAGAATCGTATGTTGTTTCTCTGTTCATAAATTTTAAACCTTTATATTTTGAATAATTTAAGTAATTGATGAATGCTGCTGTTTTGTTATTTAATTTTTCAGTTTCTGTAATTAGATTATTGAATTTAATTTCATTAATATATTTTTTATCAAGTCCTTGCGTTATTTGTGATTTTAATTCATTAGCTGAACCTCTTGAGATGCTTAAAAATTGAATAAACTCAAGTCTGCCCGCTCTGCCAAAACCTTCAGCAATATTGTTCATTATGGATTCAGATGATCTCATAATTTGGTCTTTCAATCCAAAATCACGTTTCAGTTCTGTTGTATTTGTAAGCTCAATTATTTCTTTGTTTA
>JBDLUO010000039.1:0-3017 GCA_039805285.1 Bacteroidota bacterium | reverse complement strand
AGGTTAGAAATGGAAAAGAGATGGCACTGATGAGCAAAAAACTCGCAACCATCATCATCAATGTGCCAGTATCGTTTCACGAAGAAGATTTCATGCTCAAAGAAGTAAACAAAGACATACTCACAGAGATTTTCAATGATCTCGAATTCAAGACACTCGGCAAAAGAATTCTAGGAGAAAATTTTTCGATATCAAACACACCCAATTCAGACCCTTCGTCGGGTAATGGTTCACCGGTTCAAACCGATTTGTTTGGCCAGGTTGTAGAGCAAACAAAAAAAGAAAAAACGGCAACAGCAACAGAAATCATTTATGCATCAGCCGATAAAAACATCAACAATACAACCCATAATTATCAGATGGTTTCCACGGAGTCTGAATGGGAATCACTATGCAAATTGATTGCAGATCATTCAGAAATCTGCTTCGATACAGAAACGACGAACATTGATGCCAATCTTGCAGAACTGGTAGGACTGAGTTTTTCATTTAAAGCGGGAGAAGCGTTTTATGTTCCGTTATCCGAAAAAAAATCCGAAGCCTTAAAACAGCTTGAAAGATTTTCGTCTTTTTTTAAAGACAAAGACAAAACCTGGATCGGACAAAACATCAAATATGATTTGCTCGTTTTAAAATGGTACGACATTGAAATTGCAGGTGCTGTGTATGATACTATGTTGGCGCATTATGTGATTGAGCCAGAAGGAAAACATGGTATGGATTTGTTGAGTGCAAGATACCTGGGTTATGAGCCAATTCACATCGAAGAACTGATTGGAAAAAAAGGGAAGAATCAAGGAAACATGAGGGATGCGGATCCGGAGAAAGTGAAGGAGTATGCTGCAGAAGATGCAGACATAACGCTACAACTGAAACATATTTTCGACGCCAAAATGACGCAGCTCGAAGTAAGGCGCGTTTTTGAGGAGGTAGATAATCCGTTGGTTAAAGTGCTTACCGACATGGAGTTTGAAGGGATTCGAATTGATGAAGCTTTTTTGAATAGATACTCAGGCGAACTAGAAAAAGAAGCGAAAAAAGCAGAAGAAGAAGTGTATGAAAAAGCTGGTGTGAGGTTTAATCTTGCCTCCCCCAAGCAACTCGGTGAGGTTTTATTTGAAAAATTAAAATTAGACCCGAAAGCCAAAAAAACGAAAACCGGACAATACGCAACAGGTGAGGATGTGTTAACCAAACTTGCGGTTCAACATAAAATTTGCGACGATATCCTTACGTTTAGAGAACTTACGAAATTGAAATCAACCTACGTGGATTCGTTGCCGTTATTGATTAATCCAAAAACAGGAAGGGTCCATACCAGCTACGCACAAGCGGTTGCCGTTACGGGCAGAATAAGCAGCAACAATCCCAATCTTCAAAACATTCCCATACGTACAGAAAAAGGCAGAGAGATTCGCAAGGCCTTTATTCCTAGAGATGAAAATCATGTTTTGGTATCGGCAGATTATTCTCAAATTGAGTTACGCATCGTCGCTTCGATCAGCGGCGACGAAAACATGTGTCACGCTTTCACCACAGGCAAAGACATCCATACCGCAACTGCAGCACGTGTATTTAATGTCCCCGAATCGGAGGTGACTAAAGAAATGAGATACAAAGCAAAAAGCGTAAACTTCGGAATCATTTACGGACAAGGCGCGTTCGGATTATCAGAAAACTTAGGCATCTCAAGAACAGAAGCAAAAGAAATAATAGACAACTATAAAAAAGAATTTCCGGGCATACAGCAATACATGAGCGATACCATCGCAACCGCAAAAGAAAAGGGATATGTAGAAACGATCATGGGCAGAAAAAGATGGCTCAGAGACATCAATTCTGCAAACTTCACCGTTCGTGGTTCCGCAGAAAGAAATGCCATCAACTCACCCATACAAGGAACCGCGGCCGATATGGTTAAGCTGGCGATGATCAACATTCACCGCGAATTCAAGAATCGAAAATTTCAATCCAAAATGTTGTTACAGGTTCACGATGAATTGGTTTTTGATGTTTTAAAATCAGAAATTGATTTGGTTAAACCTGTCATATTAGATTGCATGAAAAACGCACTGCTGCTGCCTCACGGCGTACCCGCAGATGCCGAAATCGGTTCCGGAATAAACTGGCTCGAAGCACATTGATATATTTTAAAAGCTGAGCCCAAACAATAAACCACAAACACGCGAAGCGGAACAAACCACAAACAATAAACACGCGAAGCGTAACAACAAACCACAAACAATAAACATTTCAATCCCTAATTATAAATGACCCCCATCCTAATCTATTGCTTCGATGCTTACTGCGGCTGGTGTTACGGCTTTAGTCCGGTCATGCAAAAAATCGAAGAAAAGTATAAAAACGTGCTCAGCTTCGAAGTGCTTTCCGGTGGAATGATTATGCCAGAAAACCCCGTACACATCAAAGCCAGCGCAGGTTATATCGCAAATGCGTATAAAAATGTAGAAGATCTGTCTGGAGTAAAATTCGGATCCGATTTTTTATGGCACATCTTCAATCCGGAGGAAAGTGATTGGTATCCCCATTCAGAAATACCTGCCATTGCCTTATGCATTTTCAAAGAGTACTATCCAGAAAAAGCAATCACATTCGCCCACGAAATTCAATATGCCTTACATATGGAAGGCAGAGATCTTACAGACAAAGAAGCATACAGACACCTGCTCGAAAAATACAGCATACACCCAGAAGCTTTTTACGAAAAATTGGCTTCAGATCATTATAAAGAGCAAGCCCACTATGAGTTTGCATGCGTAAAACAATTGCAGGTGGATGGTTATCCGGCGGTGTTGTTGCAAACAGACGATTTAAAATTTCACCTGCTTGCAAAAGGATACACAGATTTTGAAACACTCGCATCCAGATTAGACGCCGTATTGGAAGTGACAAAGAAATAATAGGGAGCTATTTTTTATATAACTTTTCATAAAGCGCAATCCATTCATCTGCGCCCATTTTAGGAACCAATTCGCCAATTAAGGCAGTTAATAAAT
>JBDLUO010000038.1:0-5245 GCA_039805285.1 Bacteroidota bacterium | reverse complement strand
ATACCATATTCATACGCACCATTGAAGGTGACATCAAAGGTTGTTGTAAATTCAATTTGTGCTTTTAGAGACATATCATTAATGGACTTTTTTTCTATGAAAATCCCATTTTCAACAGACTGTATTACCAACAACCCATCTTGATCTTTGAATGCAATAAGTTGATTACTTTTTCTGGAAAACACAGAGTCGATTTTACCTTCTTTAATGATCAGTTTTTCTTGATCTTCCACAATTTTTCCTGTTATCAACTTTGTTTCTCTAGAAAAGAGATAATCATCTGTTAAAATCCCTTTTTCAAAGCTTTTTACTTTGTTGGCCAGTATATCCAATATTTTACCATTTTCATTAAATCGTTGAAGGGTAGTGATTTCACCATGATTCATTGTTGCCTTTATGTTGTAACTGGCAACACCGGGTGTAAAGAAACTTTTAGCAAATTGCATACCATGAAAATTTCCATCATCATCTGCGTTCAACTCTGCTACGACAGTTTTTCCATCTTTAGCAAACTCCTGTTTTTTTACCATAGTGCCTTTTTTATACAAAAAATTTAAGTCTTGTATTCCATCCCAATTATAGCACTTTCTGTAACCATTATAAGTTCCATCAGGCAGAGCTTCATAAACTTCTCGTATACGTAATTTATAGTTGTCCCAATAGCGTTTTTCTATGTGATTTTGTGCAAATAAACTTGAAATAAATAGCAAGGTAAACATGACTACAACAAAACATCTTTTCATGAAATATGGTTTTCTCAAAAATATTTGCAGTCATTGGAGGAAAAAAATCCAAGTTACTCCAAGTTTTTTCGTTCATCATAAACGAATTTTTTCTTGAAATTCTCAATTCTGAAAAGAATTATTTGTTTAAGAGTGGAAAAGGGAAGTGAGAGAGGAAAATGTAAAATGTAAAACTGCAGTATTGCTCCGAGTTTTCGCTTAAGATATCAAACGTGAAAAATTGGCAACTTGACATCTTGGAAACCTCTTCCTCACTTTTACATTCATCTGTTTTACATTACCCTTCACGGCACCGGATCATGCCCATGTCCGCCCCAGGGATGACAACGGCCAATGCGTTTTATCGCTAGCCAAAATCCTTTAACAGGTCCGTATTTTTTAAAAGCCTCCATGGCATACGAAGAACAAGTTGGCGTATACCGACATTTGGGTCCGAGCATCGGTGAAATGAATGCTTGGTAAAATCGAATCAATAAAAGAAAGGGTAAACTAAGCCACTCATTGATCTTTCGCATGCAATTTTTTTATCAGTCTCTCTACTATTTTTTCTACTTCTGTTTTCAATGGAACATATTCTGGAACAATCTTTCCTGTATACATTAAAAACAAACTTAGGTTTTTGTTTTCCTGCTCCGTCCAGTCGAGTAAGGGTTGTTTATGATGTCTATATGCCTCGCGCAGCAATCGCTTGATTCTATTTCGATCGGTCGCTTTTTTAAACTGTCTGCTGCTTGCAGAAACGCCCGCTTTGCATGCAGCCTCTCCAGTTTCAACACTATATATTAACCTTAAACCTGGCTGATTCAATGCCTTGCCTCGGTCAAAAAGCAGCTGTATGTTTTTTCTGCTTTTTAGCTTTTCTGCTTTCCCAAATTGATATCGTTGTAGTTCTCCCAAAAAGAAAATGGTTTATCGTAAGCAAGTTAATGCCTTCCAAATAAAAAAAGCCCCAGGATTTTCCTGAGGCATATGCGTTTTGTCCGGTTGTCCGGTTTTATTTTTTTGAACCGTGCTCGTCAGAAACTGTAAGCTTATGACGTCCTTTCGCTCTGCGGCTAGCCAACACTTTACGTCCATTGGCATCCTGCATACGTCTACGAAATCCATGTACTGATTTTCTGCGACGGGTGTGCGGTTGATACGTTCTTTTTTTACCTGGCATGTCTTTTTATTTTCTGGTTGAAAATTTTGTTTAACCAACTTTCGGTCGGGCACCATCCCAACTTCTTGTGAAAGGACGGCAAAGGTAGGGTTTTTTACCTCAACTTGTCAAGCTATACTCAATATTTTTCATAATCTCCTCCGTAGCATACACTCATTTCAATAAAACGCTTCTTGCTTCAACCGGCTTTCCGTAAAAAAAACTGGCATGTCCATTAAAATCAGCCACATCCCCGGTTGTGCAAAACGATATCTCTCCTCCAGTACTCAGTTGGCTCCTGATTTCTTCATGTCTTTCCAAATAATCCAACAAACTGCTCGCCACCAATCCACCTTGCGAAATCGCGCTCACGCCATCCGGCAGAAACTTACGTATGGTTTGCATCAACAAAGGATAATGTGTACAAGCAAGCAACAGGGTATCTATCTTATCGTCTCTATGCATAATCTCTTTAATGTACTTCTCCACCCAATAATCTGCCTCCTCCGTAGCCTGCTTATTCGCTTCCACCAAAGGCACCCATTCCGGACAAGCTTGTTGACTCACGTTCAACTCAGGAAAAAACTTCGCCATTTCAATCAAATAAGATCCAGACTCAATCGTACCTGGTGTTCCCAACACGCCGACATGCCCCGATTTCGTATAACTTCCGATCACCTCCGAAGTAGGTCGGATCACACCCAAAACTCTTTTCTGGATGTCGTAGGCTGGCAATTCTTTCTGCTGT
Source organism: Bacteroidota bacterium (assembly GCA_039805285.1). Taxonomy (GTDB): domain Bacteria; phylum Bacteroidota; class Bacteroidia; order Chitinophagales; family Chitinophagaceae; genus Ferruginibacter. The sequence continues at coordinate 2,613 of JBDLUO010000038.1, read as the reverse complement.
ATGCTTCTTAATGCTTTGGCAGATGCTGTGTTGCAAGCTAAAATAACAAGCGGACAACCAGATTCGAAAAGCCAATGCACCGCCTCCCAGGTATAACGATAAACGGTTTCAAAATCTTTGGTACCATAGGGTGCTCTCGCATTGTCTCCCAAATAGAGATAATCGTACTCGGGCATCATGCTTGCCAGCGATTTCAGTACGGTTAATCCACCATACCCACTGTCGAAAACCCCAATAGGATGTTTACTCATACTCCAAAAATAACAAAGCCACCTGATTTTCGGTGGCTTTGTGTTAAATATCATTGTTTAGATTATGGCTTCTTCATTGGTGCAGGAGCTGGTGTACTTTTGATTCCCAACTTCGTTTTTACCAAAGACAACACATCGTCTCCGGGAGGACCTACAATCACAGAGTTTACATCTAAGATATAGGAATAGTTGCTTTCTTTAGCTACAGCGCGAATGGCTTCCAATGCTTTTGTACGCAAAGGTTGAATTTTTTTCTGTGCTTCTTGTTGATACATTTCCTGTGCTTGCTGGTTCCAGTTTTGCACTTTTTGATACAACTCGATCAACTCGTTCTTTTTGATTTCTTTCATGCTTGGAGAAAGCTTAAGTGAATCACGAACGAAAGCGCTGTCTTTTGCATTCAAATCTTTCATCATGTCTTGTCCTTGCTGTGCAAGTGATGCCTGAAAATCTTTAAGTTCAGCATCTGCTTTTTCTGCTTCCGGCATTACGCTAATCAGTTCATCTGTGCTGATGTATCCAATTTTCTGCGTTTGCTGTGCATTTGCACCCATAACGCCGAAGGTAACAGCCAGTGCAATAATCCATTTTTTCATTGTAATTGATTTATGTGGTTCTGTTTTGTTTATTATTTTACCCCAAGATATTTGAGAATTTCTTCGCTTTTATCCAATTTAGGGTCGGCAAAGATAATGGTAATTCCTTCACTTTTGTCAAGGATGAAATCGTATTGTTTTTCCAAAGCCAACTTCTGTACTGCATTGTAAACCTTATCTTGTACGGGTTTGATGAGCTCTTGGCGTTTACGGAAAAGGTCTCCTTCAAATCCAAAACGCTTGCGTTGCAAATCGCGGAGTTCTTTTTCTTTATTGTAAATTTCGTCTTCTCTTTTCTTCTTTAGGTTGTCTGGCAGCATCACTTGTTCCGCTTCAAAATCTTTAACCATCTTATCCAATGCAACTTGCTTTTGGTCTATTTCTTGTTGCCACAAAATACTGAATTGATCTAAGCGGGTTTGGGCATCTTTATAATCGGGTAATTTGTCTAGAATGTATTTAGAATCAATTACAGCATATCGTTGCGCTTGGATATTTGTTCCAATCGCAATAAAAGTGAGGAGTAAGAAAATTACTTTTTTCATAATCAATATGTCTTTAAAAATTGAGTTTCATTTATCCGTTCTTAACCCTTTCTGTTTTCTTTGTTCAGCTTCCTTGCCCTACAAAAATGCGAATTAATGTATGATGTGCAAATTAAAAATCAAACATTAACCTTTTCTCTACATCTTTTATTCTGCTTCTTGTCCGAGCATGAAGGTGAATTTCGCAGCGCCTTTCAGTCCGGTATTCTGGTCGAATCTGTCTAATCCTACACCATAATCAAATCCAAGCAAACCGAACATCGGAAGGAAGAAGCGCATACCTACACCCACAGATCGACGAAGCTTGAAGGGATTGTACTCTTTAAAGGAATACCAACCATTCGCTGCTTCAAAAAATGTGAGTCCATAAATGGTACTGCTCGCGCTGGTACTAAACGGATATCTCAATTCCAATATATACTTGTTGAATATGGTAAAGTATTGAGAAGGTGTTGATCCATCCGGATTCACTCTTGGATTTGTGTTGTAGTAAACCGGATATCCTCTATGTGCGATGATGTCATATCCCAACAAGGCCTGTGTATTACTTAAACCGGCATCTCCCACCTGAAAACGCTCAAATGGCGATACTTCGAGTTTGCTATTGTATCGTCCGATAAATCCAAACTTAGCAGCAGCACGAAGTATGAATTGTTTGTTTTTTTCTGTACCTCTTGCTCTTCCAATCGGCGTGTACCAGTCTCCGGTAAATCTCCACTTATGAAATTCAGGAAGCGAAAAACGATTGGTTGTGTTCGAGCTTATTCCCAACAATGAATAAGGAAGTGTGAATTGTCCGCTCATGGAAAAGTTAGATCCACTGGTCGGGAAAATGGGATTCGGACCGGCGGAGTTTCTCAATAAAGCAAGTTTCAGACTGATATTGGTTGAGGTTCCATTGCTGAACCCTGCGAATATCTGTCCGTAATTCATCAGTTTATACTGTTGAAAGTTCAAGGCATAAATCAAATTGAAATAATCATCAGGCCACTTCAATTGTTTACCCAATGATATACCCATTCCAATGGTTTTTACATACGATGTATCTCCACAATTTCTGCAAAATCTACCCGACTGGTCAATGGTATTTGCAAATTTGGTATTGTAGTAGTTGATGGAAAATGAATTTCTTTTCTTTCCACCAAACCAAGGTTCAGTAAAAGAGAAATTATAGGAACGATATGCCTTTCCATTGGATTGTACGCGTAAACTTAGTTTTTG
>JBDLUO010000037.1:0-3605 GCA_039805285.1 Bacteroidota bacterium | reverse complement strand
TCTCTAAAAGATTCCACGAAAATCCAGACCAATTCGCTGATGCTTTTGCAAGAGCATGGTTTAAATTGACACATAGAGATATGGGGCCACGCTCTAGATATCTAGGTGCAGAGGTTCCACAAGAAGTGCTATTGTGGCAAGATCCTGTTCCTGCTGCAACACATAAAATGATAGAAGCTAGCGATATAGTATCACTCAAAGAAACCATACTTGCATCTGGACTAACCCTATCTGAGCTCATTTCAACAGCTTGGGCTTCTGCTTCCACATTCCGTGGTTCAGATAAAAGAGGTGGCGCAAACGGCGCTAGAATTCGCTTGGCTCCTCAAAAATACTGGGCGGTGAACAACCCGGTACAATTGGCTAAAGTTTTAGAAGCATTGGAGAAGATTCAACATGATTTCAACCATGCCCAGTCAAACGGCAAGCAGATTTCTATTGCTGATTTAATTGTACTTGGTGGATGCGCTGCCATAGAAAAAGCCGCTCACAATGCAGGTCATGATATTAAAGTGCCATTCACACCTGGACGCACAGATGCAACTGAAGCGCATACTGATATCGAATCATTTGCAGTATTAGAACCAATGGCAGATGGATTTAGAAACTACATCAAAAACAGAAACATAGCATCAGAAGAAGAATTACTCGTTGAAAAAGCCAATTTGCTTACCCTTACTGCTCCCGAAATGACTGTACTTTTCGGAGGGATGAGGGTATTAAATACAAACTTCGATCATTCTGAACTTGGGGTATTTACAAAAAATAAAGAGTCGCTAACCAATGACTATTTTGTAAACCTAATCGATATGATGACTACTTGGAAAGAAAGCAGTACGCCAAATGTCTTCGAAGGAAGTGATCGAATAACGGGCGACTTAAAATGGAAAGGCACACGCGCAGATTTGATTTTCGGATCGAATTCAGAATTAAGAGCACTTGCTGAAGTATATGCTTGTAATGATGCTAAAACTAAATTCGTGAACGATTTCGTTGCCGCTTGGAACAAGGTGATGAATTTGGATCGATTCGAAATCTAAGGAAACAAACGTAGTACAACAATCGTTTTTATTCTAACTTCAATCCCGACTAATGGTCGGGATTTTTTTTAACGAAATCCATTTGAAAAAGGATGCAAACAACACTACAAGGACTCATTGATGCAGAGGAAAAAGCACAATTGCTTTTTGAAGAAATAGAAAACAGAAAAATCATCGTACCTGATACATCAGAGAAAGAAATAAATACTAAGATTTATGAACTCGCATTTGAAATGTATGGCATAAAAAAATACTGGCACAAAAGAATTGTGAGGGCTGGAAAAAACACACTGCTTCCCTATCGCGAAAATCCACCAGATCTGAAAATTCAAAACGATGATATTTTGTTCCTGGATTTTGGACCGGTATTTGAGGAATGGGAAGCTGATTTTGGAAGAACTTACGTTATAGGCAAAGATGAAAGAAAATTAAAATTAAAAAACGACTCCCAACTCGCATGGTTGGAAGGAAAAAAATATTACGATCAGAACAAAGACAGTCTAACCGGAGCTGAGCTCTACGCATTTACAAAATCATTGGCTGTAAAATATGGCTGGGAATATGGGAACGAACATGCAGGCCATTTGATTGGAAATTTCCCACACGAAGACATACAGGGAGAAGAGATAGAGAACTACATTCATCCAATGAATACAAAACGAATGAGTGAGGCAGACAAGAACGGATATGAGCGATTTTGGATTTATGAAATCCATTTAATTGATCGTGAAAAAGAAATTGGTGCTTTTTTTGAGCAGATGCTAGACAATCCCAAAAACGAATCAAAATCGATTTAACCTGACATACAAATCCTCTACTTTTTTTCTGGCCCAAGGTGTTTTACGTAGAAACTTCAAGCTAGAGTTTATACTTGGACTCGAATTGAAACAATTGATTCGAATGGCAGCCCCAAGCTCATCCCACCCAACATGCTCAACCAAATAAATCAGAATCTGCTCCAATGTTATGCCGTGTAAGGGATCATTTGATGTTGGTTTCATGATACAAGATTAAGCTAAATCTGTTACAAAAACCTATGTTCTAACAGGAACACTTTCACATTTGAAATACATATTCGGGTGAATATTGTTAATGAAGTTTAACGAATAAAAATCAACAAATAACAATTCATTGTAAATCCTTTACAAGGAGAAAAAAGATCTTCATGAAAAATAATGAATATGTATATGAAATCAATTTACTTCTCAATCTTCTTCTGTTTTGTTTCCATTCAAGTTTTTGCGCAAAAAAATGAATTGGGTGTCCTAAAAAAAATACAGACGGATACAGATGGTGAAGTGAATACATTATACAGTATACCTCATTATGATTCGTTAGGCAATCTTTTCCAAGTAAGAGAAAGATTCGATCACACCCCTACTCATGCAGATTCGATAGTATTTGCTTATTGCATATCAACCAAAATACATAAAATGATGGAAGAATATGGAAGGGAACAGCAGGAATATTACGAATCAATCAAAACAATGAATATCCAAAAGAAAAAACAAAACCCAAAAAGAAAAAGAAAAATACAGAAATAAAGAAATTCAAATCAATAATCACAAATCATAAATCAATTATAATGAACCCGATAAAACACCACAGAAATAAAGTCATCTTGATTGGATTGATTGTATTAAACCTCTTCATACAAATCTATGTGCATTTCAAAGGAATGGATTTAGTTACACAATGTTCTTATTTCTCTTTGAATGTGCTATGGATTTATCTGGTTGCAAAATGGAATGAAGTCTTGATTCGAAGCATTGATGAAATGATGGAAGAAGGCGAATACTGAATCACACAATAAACCTAAAATCGATAAAGATGAAAACATTGATTACCGCATTCATTTCTATTTTATGCATGAATGTTTCCGGACAAACAAAATATCTGATAACCAGACAGATTCCGAGTTTGGATAGTTTAGGCAATTTGATACCCACCGTAAACTCATGCGGAGAAGAGTTATTCAGTTTCATGGTCATAGATCATTTTCCCACTACTGCCGACACAGCAGAATTCGTAAAGTTGGCACAGTGTCCGGTAGGATTTGTATTTGACCTCAAAAAATCAATGTTCTTCAGTGATGCCGTAAAGCCGTATCAAAGAAAAGATCATTTTGAAGCCGATAGGCATTATGAGTTTTATTGATTGTTCGCATCTAGAAAAAATAAAACATCCTCAACAAGACCTAAAAATTTCTCATCCAATTTGATGATAGTACCTCGTACATAACATTAGGATTTAGTTATAAACTTTTTATGGCGGAAGCTTATCACATCTTATAAATTTATCATAACTTTATTTTGTAGCCTTTTCTCCTAGAATAGGAAGGAATATAAAATATACATGTTTAATTCTTCAAATTAAATCATAAATAATGCAACTTATTTTTAAATTTTACCCTTGTATTTCATTGCCTGGTGGATCTGAGTGGCTTCTGTTAATGATTGTATTACCTATTTATTTTTTACCATCAATCATAGGTTATTCAAAGTCGGATTTCAAAGGAATTTTATTGTTAAACCTATTTTTAGGATGGACATTTTTAGGCTGGCT
>JBDLUO010000036.1:0-3612 GCA_039805285.1 Bacteroidota bacterium | reverse complement strand
AAAAAGCGGAGACTTTTGAGTAGAAAAAAGATCTCCTCCAATGGCTTGCATTCCCGCCATCACATCATTTGCCATCGGCAATAACAAGTCATAGTTATCAAAATCGGAGATGTTCAGTTTTCTGGCTCTTTGATTGTGAATATCAACTCCATTTTCTTTACAAACTTTTATACTGGAAGAATGCGGAGGTTCATTCTCATGAAATCCATATGTGCCGGCACTTTCAACAATCCAATCTAAACCAGCCAAACGGGCTTTATGCTGTAACACTCCTTCGGCAATTGGACTTCTGCAGATATTCCCTAAACACACCATTAGAATTTTCATGTCACAAAGATAAAAAATAGCAATCGTATTGTGGAATTCCTTCCATATCAACATCCCTCCATTGAAATCAGATTTTTAAACCTTAAAAATAAAGTTATGGAAACCGAAAAAATCCTCATTTCAGACATTGTTGACCTTGTGTTTGACAATAGAAATAAAAAATACGGAGCATATCAACTCAGAAAAAAATATCCAATCACCCTTTTTCGTTCGATAATTATTGTTTTTTCTACTGTTTCCGCTTTGCTTTTTCTGATAATCGGAAACGGGAATGCTGAAAATCCTAAGGTATTTGATATCGAAGATACCCGTATGGTTGAGCTCAGTAAAAAAACAACCGTAAATCATTCCAAACAAAAAAGAAATAAAGCGCCAAAAACAGGTGTAAGAAAAGCATCAAAAAAGCCACAAGGCGCAAAAATCATTATAGTAGATTCTACATCCGAAATAAAAGATACAAGTGAGAAATGGAATCCAATTGGCATAAAAAGTGAGGTAGGAAATAACTTCGAAATCGGCTTTGGAGCTGGTGGGGCTGGTGAAGATAGTGCTATGGTCGATCAATCATCAGTTGATTCGACAGACACAGAGGTTGGTTTTGAAGAACTAGATTTCAAACCCTCGTTTCCTGGTGGAATTGCAGGACTCAATCGATTTCTGCGTGAAAATTTAGTGTATCCAGATGAAGCAATTGATGATGAAATGATGACGGTTATGGTTAGGTTCGTTGTAGGATACGATGGCAAACTGCATGATTTGGTCATTTTAAAAGACGGTGGAAAGTTATTCAATGAAGAAGTAATTAGGGTCATTAAAAAAATGCCAGTTTGGATACCCGGAAAATCAAATGGGAAAAACGTATCGGTTTTCTATAATTTACCTGTACATTTTCTAAAAGAGCCGTAAACGAGAGAGAACGATTATTTTTGCAACAAAATGTAAGTATGAACTACGAAGATGAAAAGCTGAGTAATAGGGAAAAGGGGATGATTCGAATGAGAAGCATCATGGATTTAGGCATGGGTATACTTTGGCTTTGCATGGGCGTATTCATGTTGTTTGTAAAATCTATTTCACCATCAATGGCGCTGAGATATGACGATCCTGTGATGAAAGGATTTGGGCTTTTGTGCATGGTTTATGGTGCTTTTCGAATTTATAGGGGGATTAAAAAAAACTACCGAAAATGATGAAATATCCCATTTTTTTATTGCTCGCATTTTCCTTGTTATTGATGGGATGTGAATCGCAAAAACAGAATGTTGTTTTTGATACGCCGTTATCAGGTACAATCAAGATTAGCGTAGATGAAACTTTCAAGCCCGTCATCGAAGAACAGATCAAAATGTACGAGTTAAGTTACCCAGGAACAAAAATCATCGCTACATACAAACCAGAGATAGAATGCATCAAAGATTTCTTTTCGGATACTTCAGTAAGGATGGTTTTGGTTAGTAGGCCTTTAACAAGAAAAGAAGAGAAATTTTTATCAGATTCTTTGAATTATATACCAGGTTCACAGCCTGTTGCTTCCGATGCTGTTGCTTTGATCATTCACAAAAACAGCAAGGACTCACTTTTTACTTTAGATGGACTCAAACTTGCGCTATCTGGCAAAGAAAATCAGGGAAAAGTTTTTGTATTTGATGGGTTAAGCGCAACTAGCACCGTAAGATACATACGAGACTCCATACTAAAAGGAGCGGGATATGACACCTCGGTTGTAAAAGCAGTTAGAAGCAGTAAGGAGGTTCTAGAATATGTAGCCAGTCATGAAAACGCGGTTGGATTTACGGGAATCAGTTGGATTGGGAATAAAGAAGATGCAGAACAAGTTAAAATCAGAGAGAAAGTTACTCTTGGGTATGTTCGTTGTGATGTTTGTGAAGGGCAACCTTTTGTAAAACCAATGCAGGAGAGTATGTTGACACATAGATACCCACTGGTGAGAAAATTGTATTACATGATACATGAAAATTATACCGGATTAGGAACAGGGTTCACCTCATTTTTGAAATTTGAAAGAGGCCAATTGATTTTCAGAAGGTCCTATCTTGGTCCCGTTATGGATTTGGATATTCGAAACGTACAAGTGAACGAAAGGATTCCTGAAAATTAATGTAAACATTAACAACTAGTTGCCTATTTTTACGGCAAGTATAAAGTCAAAAAAAGAAACGAAAAACATGAAGAAATTTATATTTAGTTTGGTTGCAATGACGGCAACTTTTAACTTGTCGAGCAAGGCTCAAACCATCGAAGAAGGCAAGAAATTCTATTATTACGAGCGATACAACAGCGCTAAAGATGTATTTCAAAAGCTGTTGAATGTAAACCCCAATAATGAAGAAGCTATTTATTGGTTGGGTCAATCCATAATTACACCAGACGATCATTCTACGAAAGACATAGCTGAAGTAAAGTCTATGTATCAATCTAAACTTTCTGTTTCAAACAGCCAATTGCTTATGGCAGGGATAGGCCATGTAGAATTGTTGGAAGGGAAAACGGTGGATGCTAGAAATCATTTTGACGCTGCCATTCAGTTGAGTCAATCTAAAAGCATTGCTGTGTTGAGTGCGATTGGTTTTGCAAACAGCAATCCGGATGTTAAAGAAGGAGACGCGGCATATGCCATTGAAAAACTCAAAATGGCTACACTATTGAAGAAGTTTAATGACCCTGATGTATATGTGAATTTGGGAGATGCGTATAGAAAACTCGGGGATGGCGGGAATGCAATTTTATCTTATCAGGCAGCTCTAACCTTGAATCCTAAATTTGCCAGAGCGAATTTCAGGATGGGAAAATTATATCAGTCACAGGGCAGAGGACAGGAAAGTATTTTTATGGAATACTTCGATAAGGCCATTGCAGATGATCCTGCATATGCTCCTGCGTATTCAAATCTTTTCAATTATTTCTACGAAACCAATGTAACAAAAGCGGCAGAGTATTTTGAGAAATGGCAAGCGAACTCCGATAAAGACTATAAGTCATGTTATTATCGCGCTGCTTTAAAATATGCCCAAGGATTTTTCATGGAAGCCATTTCAATGTCTGATGCATGCATAGCTGAATCAGCAGACAATCCTTATGCAAACTTGTTCGGCTTAAAAGCAAATGCATACAATAGATTGAAAGATTCGGTTAATGCCATTGCGAATTATGAGATTTATTTTCAGAAGCAAGTGCAAGAAAAAATTACTGCAGGAGATTATTTCGAGTATGCTAAAAATCTAATAAAAATACCTGGCAAAGAAACAACGGCCATTAAGGCCAGTG
>JBDLUO010000035.1:0-2915 GCA_039805285.1 Bacteroidota bacterium | reverse complement strand
ATTCATCTTCCATTTTTATTTCTATGATTCGAGGATCAGGAACTCCGCTTCTTGTACCCCAGAATTTTACGACATAAATGGTACTTGTATCAAGGCCGGTCAATCTCCATCTTCCTGTATTGGTAGAGGGATGAGCAAATGCATAATCTGTAGTTGCCGAATTTGGGTAGTCGTTTACCAATCCTACTGTATTTACAGAATTTACACCTGGTCCGCCAGTGTTGAAAGTGCCATCAATTCTATTTACCACTTGAAACCCAATAGAGGTTAAGTTGTTTTGAACCGTTACAGCATTGGTTAATTTTATACCGTTGGATGCCGAAGTCACGTTATTCCAGTAATTTCCATTTGCATCAGGAGATGCTGTTAACGAACTGCCGAAATCAATGAGAATTCTTGAACTAACCACAATGTTTATGGTATCACTCACAACATTCGACTCGTCATCTGTGACAGTCAATTCAAGTGTGTAAACCCCTTCTACCAAGCCCGAAAATGTTGGCGAGGGCGTATTTTGATTTGATAATGAATAGGTTGATGGGCCTTCAATTTTTACCCAAGAATAAGATAAAATGATACCAGTAGATGATGTTGCAGAACCAGATAAGTTGATGGTGTTATTAGGGAGTGTCAACTGAGCATCTGCACCTGCATTAACGGTTAGTATTCCCCTCATATTGGCATATGAAGCGTTAGAACATAGAAAAATCCCCATAGAAATTAATATGAGAGAAAATACTGATTTTTTAATCTGATCAATGGTCATCATCTTTTTATTTTTTGTGAAAGTAATATAAATAGAATAAGAGTAATTGAAATTTATTGTGGTTTGGAAAGAAAAATAAACAAACCTGAATTGTTTTCAACGATTTGCATATCAACCAGATCCACTACTCCATCTCCATTGCAATCTGATGTTTGGTTTCCAAAATTAAAACTTGTTGCATCATTTTCTACCTTTTGTATATCAAACAAATCTATGCTACCATCCTGATTTACGTCACCACTAAATATTGCAAATACACTATTTTGCAAAAATTTTTGAGGTAAGTTAGAACCGTTAGTGAAGGTATTATTGATATTGTCGGAAAAATCGTGAAAGGTTAATTCTGATATTTGGATACTATCAGATGACCAGATTTCCATGCTATTTTTGTGTTTTATAGAAATATAAAAATGTCGTCCGGTAATTTCCCCTGGAAAACCAACAGATATCATTCCATTTTTCTTTAGTATCCCAATTTGCGAATAATCGGGTTGGCTGTAGTTGATATTTGACGGTTTCCAAAGGTTGATTGCTACGGAGTCTACGGCTGTGGAATCAGATGAAATACCAAGATCAAACAATTTCGTCCTCATTTGATTGTTAGCAGTCAAATATCCTTCTAAGAATAATTTTGAATTGATTGTAGTTGAGCCCTGATACCTTTTGCATAAACTATCCAATAAACACTCCTTTTTCATCCTATTGAAGAATTCTTCGTGTCCCCTATTGTTGACGTGCACATAATCGTAGAAATAGTAAGATGCAATTGTTCCGTCTGCATTTGCAATATCATCCCAAAAGTTAATCGATTTAGTACCGAAACGATCAATAATCCACTGACGCATGTCTCTCAGATTCTGCATTTGATCTGCACTCATATATAATCTGGGTTGGGTTGTAGTAACCCATATTGGAATGTTGGCAGAATCCGCTATCCTAAATGTTTCTTCGAAATTTTCTTTTTGCTCGGCAACGGTATAGTTATTGGCAGCATCGTTGGAAGGCATATTGATGATTATTGCATCAGGAGTTAATGCTAAAGCTGCAGTAATGTTAAACCCAGAAGCTGGCGCAGGTCTGTTTATTGGAGGTATATACCCGTCGGGTCTTAAATTTTGATAGGTTTTGTATCCTGGAATTCCCAAATTAAAAACTTGAGAATTGACATTTTTACTTTTTACATATCGCCTGTATCTGCTAACCCAACTGCTGTCTGTTGTTGAAGCACCGGTTCCATAAGCAGTAGATGATCCTAAAACGACAATCCTCCAAGACCTTCCACAATTCACTATATCTGAGTCATTGGCAAAAATTCGAACAGATGGCAGCAATGTAATGGCTATGAATATGACCGATCTTAAGTGAGAAAAGAAAATTTTATATATGTTGAATGTAAACATTAATAAATGGCAGGGTGGATAAAAACAGATTTATCTACGAAATTAGACATTGAAAAAATGGAATGCAATTAATTCATATGATTTATTTTTAGTTGATATTTATTTTCTTTTGATGTATCAACTAAAAAATAAAAAAGCAATGACATTTGACCAATTGGAGCGATATCCATAATAATCCAAATGCCAATGTGTAAGAGTATTAAAACCATTCCAATGAACTTATCAAACTTTCTGGTAAAGAATCCAATCAGACAAAATGATTCTGCAAGAAAGCCCAAAAAATATAGAACCCAAGTGAAATTTACATGTGAAATCAACCATTGATTTATGACCAATCGAATGTCATTTGATTGCTCTAACCTATACGGAATAAATTGTCCGGCCAACACATTTGAAAAATGATAGGTTTGAAAAAATGTAGGACTCGACAATTTTAAAAAAGCTGCTGAAGTGTAATAAATTAAAATCCAATATTTTACAAGTTTAATACCTTCAATTTGATGTTTTTCAGGAAAAAGAATAGGTAATACGGAAAGGAAAATACCCATTTGAAAATTATGATGCCCAATAGATGAAGTTAAAATAACATAGTAAACAAAAAGTGAAATGAACAGAATCGGAGAAACGGATGAAACTCTTATTCTGAAAATACACAGTATCAAAAAGCAAAAAGGTAGAAAAGTAAATATAGTGGTCCATATCGGATGACTGAAAATAAATTGGGGCAACCCCAAAAAAAAGACCAACCA
>JBDLUO010000034.1:0-6777 GCA_039805285.1 Bacteroidota bacterium | reverse complement strand
ACTTGCAGGCATAGGATCGTTTGATCTGGCATTAGAAACCATCAATCAATTTCTTGAATTGAGCGATTTGAATGAACAGAGCCGAAGATCTGGAAGCTACAGAAAAAAAACATACCAATTTGCATTAGATCACGATATCGCGTATCCGAAGATGAAAGATGTTTTTCATCCCATCAATCTTGGCGACAGCATAAACAGTGAACACTTAGAGTATTATCCATCGTTTACGATTGATGGCAAAAAGATGATTATCACCAGAAGAATCAGACAAGATGAAGATTTTTTTGAGTCTACAAAAAATGGTGACAAATGGAGCAAGGCAGTTCCGGTTGCAGGGAAAATAAATACGAATCTGAATGAAGGCGCACAACAGATTTCACAGGATGGACAATGGCTTATATTTACAGGATGTAATTATCCAGAAGGCGTAGGAAGTTGCGACTTGTACATCTCTTACTTATTAAAAAATGGCACATGGTCTGAGGCCGAAAATCTTGGATTGCTTGTCAATACAGAAAATTGGGAATCAGCTCCCACTTTGAGTCCGGATAAAAAAACGATTTTCTTCTCTAGCAACAGAAGTGGAGGCTATGGCGGGAAAGACATTTGGAAAACAACACGCTATCCGAATGGAAAGTGGAGCGAGCCAGAAAATCTAGGCCCAATTATCAATACAGCAGCAGACGAAACATGTCCCTTTATCCACCCCGACAATCACACCTTGTATTTTAACAGCAATGGGCATCCTGGATACGGAATGACTGATTTATTTTTAAGCAGAAAAGACAGCATGCAATCTTGGGGAAAACCTTTAAACCTGGGTTATCCTATAAATACCATAGACGATGAAGGATCACTTGTTGTAGGTGCAGACGGGCGCTCTGCATTTTATGCGAGTGACAGAAAAGAAAAAAAATCTGGATTAGACATTTACCAATTCGATTTGCCCGATTATGTACGAGCCATCAAAACAAAATGGGTTAATGGAAAAGTGTTTGATTCAAAGTCGGGATTGGGACTGCCATCGAATGTGATATTAACGGAGAAAAATAAACGCAATCAAGGCATCAGCATTCAAACCGATGAGGAAGGAAATTTCATCATGCCACTTCCTGTGGATGGCGAATATGCGGTGAACGTAAATCGAAAAGGATACCTGTTTTATTCGAGCAGTTGGGAGACAGGAAAAGAATCTGACTCAGATTCCATTCAGTGGTCGATTCCTTTGTCTCCGATTGAAAAAGGAGCAACGCTTGTTTTGAAAAATATATTTTTTGAAAAAAACGCTGCAACATTAAATCCGAGTTCCTTCTCTGAACTAAACGAACTCGCAAAGTTGATGAAAGAAAACACCGGAGTCAGGATTGAAATTACTGGACACACCGACAATGTTGGACAGAAGAATGACAACTTGGTTTTGAGTCAAAAACGAGCATCATCCGTTTCCAATTATCTTGTTTCTCAGGGTATTTCTGCCGATCGACTTACTTCGAAAGGCTACGGAGACGCGAAACCTATTGCGTCCAATGATACAGAACAAGGGAAAAGCCTCAACAGAAGAACGGAAATTAACGTAAGTTCTTTGCAATGATCTTTGGAATATTGCAAAAGGATGAACAAAGATGAATTATTTTACCTTCTTGCACTGAGTAAGACCCCACAGATTGGCGATGTTCAATCTCGTATCCTTCTTCAACATTTTCATTCTGCCAGAGAAATTTTCAAAACACCTGCCTCTACTTTAGAGAGAATTGAGGGAATGGGAAAAGTTCGTGCACACTCCATAAAACGATTTGTGGATTTCAAAACCTGCGAAAAAGAAATACGATTCATTGAAGATGAAAAAATCACACCCCTTTGCTGGAATGAATCAAACTACCCCAAAAGACTTGTTCATTGTTACGACGCGCCTGTTCTTTTATTTTACAAAGGAAGCTTGACCCTCAATGAAGAAAAATACATTTCAATCGTTGGTACCAGAAACAACACCAGCTATGGCAAAAAATTTTGTGAAACCCTACTTCAAGATTTATCGGATTATAATCCAGTTGTTGTTAGTGGACTTGCTTACGGGATAGACAGTATCGTGCATAAAATATGTGTCAATTCTAAAATTCCAACGGTTGGAGTACTCGCACATGGACTCGACCGCATTTACCCCGAAACAAATCGAAAACTTGCCATGGACATGACCGTATGTGGAGGATTGATTACCCCATTCTGCAGTGATACCATTCCTGAAAAGCAAAACTTTCCCAACCGAAATAGAATTACTGCAGGATTGTGCGACGCACTCATTGTAATAGAAACTGGAATGAAAGGTGGATCACTGATCACAGCAAGACTTGCATCAGAGTATCACAAAGAAGTATTTGCACTTCCTGGAAAATTTGACGACGAAAAAAGCTCTGGCTGCAATCAACTGATAAAAACACAACAAGCGAATATGGTTACATCAGCAGAAGACATCATAGACCTTCTACAATGGAACAAGAGCAATCATATTATTGGTAAACCGATTACTCAAAAAATCTTATTCCCGAATCTTACATCAAACGAACAAAAACTAGTTGACCTTATTCGTGAAAAATCAACAGCCGATATAGACAGTCTGATGTATTTTACTGAAATGAGCTACGGATCAATCGCTTCGGCTTTATTGACATTGGAATTGAATGGAATTGTAAAAGCATTGCCGGGAAAAACATATACTCTGCTTAATTAATCAAGAATTAATGAGATTATGCAAAGGATCAACTTGTAAGATTTAAAAAAACACTGTAATTTTGCCTATGGCAACCAAAATTATCCGCAACACAACAACGGACAAGATTTCTTTAGAGGGTTTAACATTTGATGATGTATTACTCATCCCCTCTTACTCCGAAATACTCCCCAAAGACGTAAGCACCAAAACATTTCTGTCACCTAAAATTGAGCTTCAGGTACCCCTGCTCAGTGCAGCCATGGACACCGTAACAGAAGCCGCAATGGCCATTGCAATGGCTCGAGAAGGTGGATTGGGCATCTTGCACAAAAACATGTCAATTGCCCAACAAGCAGAACAAGTTCGCAAGGTAAAAAGAAGTGAAAGCGGATTAATACTTGACCCCATTACCCTCAAGCCAGACGCAACACTTGGCGAGGCTTTGAGAATCATGCGCGACAACAAAATCGGTGGAATACCCATCGTAGACGATAACCACAAATTGATTGGAATTCTCACAAACAGAGATTTAAGGTTTGATGTAAATCCGAAAGACAAGGTAAGCACGATGATGACCAAAGAAAACCTCATCACAGCACCAGATGGAACAGACCTTAAAAAAGCAGAAGCGATTTTCAGAAAAAATAAAATAGAAAAACTTCCAGTTGTCAACAGAGCCGGCAAACTCACTGGCTTGATTACCTTCGGCGACATATTGAAACTTAAAAGTCATCCCAATGCCGTAAAAGACACATTCGGCAGACTCTTGGTTGGTGCAGGTGTAGGAATAACAGCTGATGCCATTCAAAGAGTAGAAGCATTAAATCAGGTTGGCGTTGATGTAATTTGTTTGGATAGTGCGCACGGACATACAAAAGGCGTAATTGACACACTAAAAGCCATCAAAAAACAATTCAAACACCTAACCATAATCGCAGGAAATGTGGCAACCGGAGAGGGTGCATTGGCATTGGCAAATGCAGGAGCAGATGCGATAAAAGTTGGAATTGGACCGGGTTCTATTTGCACTACTAGAATTGTAGCAGGAACAGGCGTTCCACAAATTTCTGCCGTAATGAATGTAGCCAACGCGTTAAAAAATAAAAAAGTAGGAATAATCAGCGACGGAGGCATAAGGTACACAGGCGATATGGTTAAAGCAATCGCAGCAGGTGCGACTTGTGTTATGATGGGAAATATGTTCGCAGGAACGGAAGAAAGTCCTGGTGAAACCATCATCTACGAAGGGAGAAAATTCAAACAATATAGAGGAATGGGATCTTTGGGAGCTATGGCACAAGGAAGCAGCGACAGGTATTTTCAGGATAAAGAAACAGATGCGAAAAAATTCGTTCCTGAAGGAATTGAAGGACGCGTTGCATACAAAGGACACCTCAGAGAAGTTGTACATCAATTTACTGGCGGACTAAAAGCAGGAATGGGTTACTGCGGCGCTTCAGATATCAAAGCCCTTCAAAAAGCAAAATTTGTAAAAATCACAAACGCCGGTATGAGCGAAAGCCATGCCCACGACGTTTTCATCACCAAAGAGGCTCCAAACTACAGCCGTTGATGGCATCAACTTATGCGAAAAATAAAAGGATTATCTACCTTTTTGCTCATCCTTGTTTTGTTGCTCAACAAAACAAATGCGCAATCTTCTGAAAGATTGAGGATATCCTTGGTTACCTGCACGCCCGGACAAGAGCTGTATTCGATTTTCGGACACAGCGCCCTGCGGATCATTGACAGCAACAGTGTTAGCGATTTGATGATCAATTACGGCACGTTTGATTTTAATGATGAGGATTTTTACATCAAATTCATGCGAGGCAAACTGCGGTATTTTGTTAGCATACAAAATACTGCCGATTTTATGCACGACTACGAAATGGAAGGTAGAGGCATAAGTGAACAAATACTTGACTTTAGCGATCAAGAAAAAGCTGCATTGAAAAATACACTGATAGAAAACCTAAAACCAGAAAATCGATTCTATCAGTACGACTTTTTTTTCGACAACTGCACTACCCGATTGCGTGATTTATTGTTGAAAAATAAAAGTCCACAACCCGTTTTACCCGCGGTGATGCCAGAACGTACAAGATTTAGACAAGCCATTCATGATTATTTGAATCAAGGTGGACAACATTGGAGCAAACTCGGAATAGATATTTTGTTGGGTGCGAAAACAGACAGAATCATGAGCGCTAAAGACCAAGGATTTCTTCCAGACAATCTGATGATCGCTTTAGATCAATCGAATGTAAAAATGGTTTCCTCTAATCGAGTTCTTTTGCCCCGAAAATTCAACGAAATCGATCCCGAAAACAAAGAACCCGAATATTTCACAACCCGTCTTTTATTTCTTGTTTTCATTCTCGGACTTTCAAAAAATAAGTATGCCATCTCGGCAACAAAAGCATTCGATTTTCTTTTTTTTACAGCTGTTGGATTACTCGGCATCTTACTCGTATTTATGTGGGTAGGAACAGACCATAGTATGACGAAAGATAATTTTAATTTGGGTTGGGCAATACCAACATTGATTGCGGTGCCTTGGCTCATGAATAATAAAAATGCGCTTGCGAACCGTTTCTTAAAAATCCACTTTTACATACTTGGCATAATGCTACTTAGTTGGACCTTCATTCCACAGGAGCTCAATCCTGCATTGATGCCTATAGCCCTATTGCTTTTCATTCGAATCTTAGCCAGGATAAAGAAATGAACCCAACGTGGAAGACGATAATAACCCGAGGCTCATCAATCAATTACCTCATTGTAGGAGAAGGTCCGGTCGCCTTTTTGATCCATGGATTTGCCGAAGATCATAGCATTTGGGAAAGCCAATTAATTGCATTGCGTAACCATTATTGCTGCATTGTTCCAGATCTTTTTGGATCGGGAAACTCAAAGTCACTCAATGAAACTAGGATTACATCCATGGATGATTTGGCTAGATGTATGTATGAAATTTTAGTTGCAGAAAATGTAACACAAGCCGTCGTGTTCGGACACAGCATGGGAGGATATATAGCGATGGCCTTTGCTGCACTTTTTCCAAAATGCTTACTGGGACTCGGTCTGATTCACTCTACGAGTTATGCAGACAGTGAAGAAAAAAAAACAATGCGGCGAAAAATCATGAGATACTGGGAAATCCATGGCAGTAAAGAAACACAAAAAAACAGCGTTCCCGGTTTATTTGCGGAGCAAAACAGAAACATGCCTCAAGTAAAAACTCAGATTGCCATTGCCGAGAATATAAGAACAGAAGACATGATGGGATATTACGCATTGATGATTGATAGACCTGATAGAAGTCAGATTTTAAAAGAAATTAAAACACCCGTTTTGATTGTTGCTGGAAAATTAGATCCTGCCATCCCATACGAACAAAACATCGCTCAAAGCATAATTCCCGACAACTGCGAAATACAATTGCTTCAACATTCGGGGCATATGGGCATGATAGAAGAAAAAGACAAGATTAACCAAATTTTAACCGGATTTATGGCAAGAATCTTAGAAAGATAAAACTTTAAGCAAGCAAGACAGAACCAAGTGGACTTTATCTTGTTATTTTTGTGTATGATGAAAAAGTGGTTCCCAATACTCATTTTATTTTTCCTCCCTGCATTTGCCCAGGCCAAACACATTACTGGTGGGGAGATGATTTACGATTTAATTTCGAGTACACCTACAACAAGAACATTTAGGGTTACGCTCATTTTGTTTCGGGATGAGAATTGTTTGAATTGTGCTGATATGCCTGCTGTTGTTAGAATAGGCATTTACAACAACGATAACAATGAACCCTACGGAGGGGCAGGAACACAACCAACGATTGATGTAAATCTGTTACGTACCACTACACTGCCGATTACGAATGTGCCATTGTGCATTTCGAATCAACCAACGTTAACGTACAGAGCAGGGTATTATCCTTTTGTTATCACACTCAATAACAACGATAGAGGGTACACAGCCGCTTATCAAACTTGTTGTAGGATAGACAACATCAACAACATCGTAAATGGCGTAAACGGAGCTGGAGCAACATACGC
>JBDLUO010000033.1:0-2990 GCA_039805285.1 Bacteroidota bacterium | reverse complement strand
TGAGAAACAATTGAGCCCTGCCGGCTGGCTCATCCCATTTGAATGATAATTTTTGCATCTTTGTGAACTAAGAGCAGAATGAAATAAATAATTATCATTCAAATTGGACGGAAAATGAGTTAAAAAGTGGTCAACGTTTTTTAGGCATAGACAAACCCCAAACCACAAACCACAAACCACAAACATAAAAATCACCACGCCTTCGACGTCTGTCCGTTTTGTTTGCGAATGAAAAACAAGTGTTTGTTTTCGTAATAACCAGGCTGATTTTGTAGCGGGAATTGTTTTGGAATCAGGTTAAAAGAAGAGAAAAGAGAAAGAGAAGGATTGGAAGGAATCTTACTTAGTCCATCCGGAAATTGATGAATCAAACGAGAAAAAACATACATGGCTTCAAATCCTTTGAAAAACATTTCTGTTGGAACGCCTTTGAATTTCTCTAGATAATAATCCAGGATTTGTTGGCTCACTGTATCAGATTTGTCATTGTAATAAGGACTTGTATAGTAAACAGGGAAATTGATTTTATTGCTTCCGGATTTGCTGTTGAAAGCTTTGAAACTCTCCCAGTTTGGCATGCCGAGCAATAAAAATTCGTATTTGTCTTTTAAAGGGTTGAGAGCGAGGGACAATTGAGTAGCAAAATTTTCATCCAGACTTCCGCAAATGATAACATTGGTTTTGTTGCTGTCTAATGCATTTTTTATAAGGAAATAATTGCTGTCCAGTTTTTGTGTTTTAATCTGGATGAGCTTTTTGGAATGCTGTGTATTGATCTGATTGAAATAGCCCGCAACACGGTCCTCTTGTGAGCCGGATTGATTCGCGAGTATGATTTTTGATGCCGAATGATTTTGCAAAACATAGGAAAAAAGAGCTTCGCAATGCGTTTGAAGGGTAGAGTTTAAAAGCACCAAAAATGGATTGTCTGTAATGCCTGCGTTGTTCGGATACGTAACTGAAATCAGCGGAATCTGTAATGATTTTGAAAGTGCAGACAAGGAAAGAAGCTCTTGTTCCTTTACCGATGCGATGAAGAGGTGATATTGGCTAAAATCTTCTTGCTTGATGATGTCGTCGATTGTTATGGAGTCTGACTTTGTATCGAATAATCGAGTGATTACCGTTTTGCCTTGAATTGGGAATAGAGTAGCTGCGGCAGAAGCGCCCTGACTGAGTTCGAAGCCAGGTAAAGTGAATCGGGGGAATTTTTTTCCGCTTTTGTAATTCATGTTTTTGGTAAAAACAGAATCAAGATAAAGAGGGGAGAATACCGCAACTTTCAAAACCCGATCCGATTGTCCGTATACATTGCCGATTGCGATTAGCAATAAAAATGATGCTAAAATCGCAATACTGAACCTGTATGATGTGTTTTTTCTCATGCGTGTAAATCAGAACATTAGGGGATGGGATACTGGAATTTTATCAGCTATTTTGAATCAAATCGCGCTCACTCTCATTCTCACTCTCATTTTCACTCTCATTCTCATTCTCATTCTCACTCTCTTATCATTATTCCCACTCAATGGTTGCAGGGGGCTTGCTGCTGATGTCGTAAACAACCCTGTTGATTCCTTTTACCCTGTTGATGATTTCGTTAGAAACGTCGGCTAAGAATTCGTAAGGAAGCTTGGCCCAATCTGCTGTCATTCCATCTACCGAAGTTACGGCCCTCAAGGCTACTGTAAATTCATAGGTTCTTTCGTCGCCCATAACGCCTACGCTTTTCACGGGAAGCAACATGGTTCCGGCTTGCCAAACTTCTTGGTATAGGCCAGATGATTTGAGCAATTGAATAAAAACATGATCCGCCTCTTGAAGCAGTTTCACTTTATCTTCTGTGATGTCGCCTAAGATGCGAATGCCTAAGCCTGGGCCAGGGAAGGGGTGTCTGTTCAGCAAATCAGCTGGTATACCCAATTCGGCGCCAATTTTCCTTACCTCGTCTTTAAAAAGTAAGCGAAGCGGCTCAACGAGTTTAAGCTTCATGGTTTCTGGGAGTCCACCTACATTATGATGCGACTTGATTGTTACCGAAGGTCCATTAACAGAAACCGATTCAATCACATCAGGGTAGATTGTGCCTTGACCTAAAAAGGAGATATCGGTTAGTTGATGAGATTCCTGGTCGAATATTTCTATGAAAGCCGCGCCGATGGCCTTTCTTTTATCTTCTGGCATAACCTTGCCAGCCAGTTTTGTGTAGAAATGATCTTTAGCGTCAACGCCTTTTACGTTTAGTCCCAATTGTTTGTAGATATCCAAAACCTCTTCGAATTCATTTTTTCTGAGTAGTCCGTTATCTACAAAGATGCCAAACAGATTTTTTCCTATGGCTTTGTGAATAAGCGTTGCAGCTACGGTACTATCTACGCCGCCGCTTAAGCCCATTACCACTCTTTTGTTTCCGATTTGTTGACGAAGCGATTCTACTGCTTCAGTGATGAAGTGGGCTGAGGTCCATTCTCCGCTGCAAGAGCATATGTTGAATAGAAAATTCTTGATGAGATTTTTTCCTTCTGTGGAGTGGTATACTTCTGGGTGAAACTGTAGGCCATAAACGGGCTTTAAATCGGATAAAGTTGAACGAAAAGCCGCAACGGGGATGCTGTCTGTCGTTCCCAGTATTTCGAGACCTTCGGGTAGAGATTTTATGCTATCGCTGTGACTCATCCAAACCTGAGTGGGGTTTGATATTCCATTGAGGAAGGGGTCGGCTTGCATTTGGCAAGACAAATAGGCGCGACCATATTCTCTTTTGTCGCTTTTGGCAACAACGCCACCGAATTGTTTGGCGGTAAGTTGAGCGCCGTAACAAATGCCGAGGGTGGGGAAGCGGGATGCGATGGCTTTAACATCGACCATCGGAGCATTTGGCTCGTTGCAAGATGCGGGCGAGCCCGACAAAATGATGCCTTTGATGTTGGAATCTTCGGGTATTTCTTTGTGAAAAGGAATGATTTCGCAGTATACATTTGCTTCGCGAA
>JBDLUO010000032.1:0-3243 GCA_039805285.1 Bacteroidota bacterium | reverse complement strand
TAAGCAATTGGTGAAAGTGGGTAGTTTTTTTGCGACACTGGGTATTCATGTCAATTGGGGTGGATTGAAGCAATTGGGAACTTTCCTTCAATATGTATCCTTATTTGCGATTATTGGTAGCCTTGAATCGTTACTTACCGCAAAGGCAGTTGACATTTTAGATCCTTTAAAGCGAAAATCCAATTTCAACAAGGACTTGATTTCTGTGGGACTGGGTAATACAGTTGCTGGAATGATGGGAGGCTTACCCATGATTTCAGAAGTTGCTCGTTCATCGTCTAATGTTGCCAATGGTGGTAAAACAAGATGGGCCAATTTTTATCATGGATTGATTCTATTCATTTTGGTCGCCATTTTATCAGGGATTATCGAAATGATTCCCAAATCTGCTTTGGCTGCTTTGTTGATCGGAGTAGGTTATAAACTGGCTCATCCCAAAGAGTTTAAACAGACATTGACAATAGGACGTGAGCAGATGCTCGTATTTGTTACAACAATAGTTTTTACGCTCGCTGTCGATTTATTGGTTGGAATTTTAGCAGGGATGCTCATGGAATTGGGTATTCAGTGGTTGTTTAAAGTAGAGACCAAGGAAATGTTTAAGTCTAAAATCGAAGTTCAAGATTTGGGCAACGATCGCTATCGTGTACTTGTAAATTCTGCCGCAGTGTTTACCAATTTTCTTCAAATCAAAAAACATTTGGATACTTTGCCATTGGGTAAACACGTTGAAATAGATTTAAGCAAATCAAAGATGGTGGACCATACTGTCCTTGAAAATCTGCACTTCTTTGAGAATAGTTACCGCAATCAGGGAGGACATATTCATGTTGTGGGATTGGAAGATCACATGTCATTGTCTGGTCATGAATTGGCTGTTCGCGTAAAAAGATAATCTTGATTTTATGGAAACTGTGAAAAAGAGTATTGCACATTGCTTGCATGAACTCAAACATTATTTGCCTGCGCAAGCACCATTAAAGGATTTTGTTCACCACAATACTTTGCATGCATTCCAAGATCGAAAATTTCACAAGGCCTTACTAGACGCTTATGAGATATTTGGTTTCAAAGGATATCTTACGTTAGGTGAGTATCGTCAATTGTACAACTCGGGGGAGTTGGATCAAAGAATTTTAAGTAAATTAATTTCCAAGAATTTTCCCAATGCCGAACCTAAGGGGGTAATGGAACGTATGCTTAACGGCAAATTCCCGACGAGTAATCACCCTAGAATTGGTAGGTTGCGTTCCAATTGGAAGCGCTCATACAAGATTGATTTGGATTCGTTGGTGCATCCAACACTGTTTCGAATATTGTCCACTTATCTCGATCAAGGAATTTCAATTTGGAAGTTTCCAGTGGGTTCACAAAAAGGATTTTTGGATGCCATTAGCGAGTTGGAACAACATTCTTTTACCTCATTATTCAAAGGGGATAGAGCTCGTGCTTTACTACTGAATAAGGACACCCAGCTCGAAGATTTGTTAAGAATTTTGGTTGGCGACAGCAAATGGTTTGAACAATATTTATTTGATCAGCAGTTTGCTCATCCCGGTTGGTCGGGGTTGGTTTCTACCATTGAAAGTTCACCTGAAACTTTATTGGACCGAAGACAAATCACATTGCACGATTTGATTGTCTTTGAATGTCTCATGGAAATCGACCAATTGGATCAGGCATTTGGAACAATTTGGTCGCCACTTGCTTTTCATTTAAAAGAAAATCCTGAGCCACTTTTTGCATCCGTTGAAGAAACTGAAATCGCCAAAATTTTGATGACCTTTCATCAAGCTCTTGAAGAAACGTATTATCAGAAAGTATTAACCGGAATACTGGAGACCAGAAAACTCAGTCATGAAAATGATCAAGAAATGTCGTTTCAAGCACTTTTCTGCATTGATGATCGCGAATGTTCTTTTCGTCGATACATTGAGAAAATTGATGGCAATGCTTCAACTTTTGGTACGCCTGGATTTTTTGGGGTTGAATTTTACTACAAACCCATCAGTGAGAAGTTCTATACAAAACTTTGTCCCGCACCTGTATTTCCGAAATACTTAATCAAAGAGGTGGGGGAGATTGAGTACCGCAGCACAGAGACACATTATCAGCCTGCAAGTCATGGTCTGTTGCGAGGAGCAATTTTGGCCATGTCGTATGGTTACATATCCGCGATGAAATTGGTTAAAAACCTTTTCTATCCTTCGGCATCTCCGGCAAGTTCACTGTCCTTTCAGTACATGGATAAGAAAGCGAGATTGACTTTTGAAAATCAAAATGGAGAAATGGAAAATGAACTTCAAGTGGGTTTTACCATTTCAGAAATGGCGGAAAGGGTTGAAAGAGTTCTTTCGTCCATTGGATTGGTTCGAGATTTTGCCAAACTTGTTTATGTAGTAGGTCATGGAGCAAGTTCCACCAACAATCCGCATTATGCGGCCTATGATTGTGGGGCTTGTTCAGGACGAGCGGGGTCTGTTAATGCCAGGGTGTTTTGTTTGATGGCTAACCACAAAGGCGTTCGGGAAATATTAAAAGGCAAAGGGATTGAGATTCCTTCCAATACCGTTTTTGTAGGCGCTTTGCATGATACTACCCGTGATGAAATTGATTTTTATACTGAACATTTGAACGGTCAGCAGGAAGCCATTCATCATCACAACGTCAAAGTTTTTGATCAGGCCTTGGATTTAAATGCTTTGGAAAGATCAAGAAGATTTGAAACTATTGATAGCAATAAAAACATCGTCAAGGTTCACGAAAAAATAAAAAATCGTTCGGTTAGTTTATTTGAACCACGTCCAGAGTTGAATCATGCAACCAATGCTATGTGCATCGTGGGAAGAAGAGGTTTAACGTCACAGGTTTTTTTGGATCGTCGCTCTTTCTTGAATTCTTATGACTATACATTGGACCCCAATGGTGACTATTTATACGGAATACTAAAGGCTGCAGCACCCGTCTGTGGAGGGATTAATTTGGAATATTACTTTTCTAGGGTAGACAATCAGAAGTTAGGAGCTGGAAGTAAATTACCTCATAACGTTATGGGACTCATCGGGGTTGCCAATGGAACTGATGGCGACTTACGGCCTGGATTGCCCAGTCAAATGATTGAAGTGCATGATCCGTTGCGATTGTTGATGATAGTAGAACACTATCCCGATTCAGTTTTAGATGTGATACAGCGCGATCAAGCCACATACGAATGGTTCAATCAAGAGTGGATTCATTTGGTAG
>JBDLUO010000031.1:0-2533 GCA_039805285.1 Bacteroidota bacterium | reverse complement strand
TCTGGTAAGAAAAGCAGAACGGTTTTTGAAGAATGAAGGGGGGTTGAAATGCCTTCAATACCAACGATAAGTTTATGTCGAATGATATTGGTAACCAAATGCTCTTGACCGGGATTGATGTGATTGGTTAGCCACAAGATTCCGATTTTTTCCAAGAATTGAAAAATGATATGTGTGATGGTTCTTTCAATTCCTCTAGCCAGTATGTATCCTGAAAGTGTATTTTCGAAACCGGCAGTGTCCAAATCAACCATTTGCTGAACCAATTCGTTCACAACCCTTTCTTGTTGGGCCTGTTGTTGATTTAAAGAAATGATTTTCTCACGGATGTCTTCCTCACTCATTTTGTTGATGTGAGAAATTTTGTATCCATATTTATTCAGTAGTGAAACGTTCAGAATGGTTCTAAGCTGATCGTTGGAATAATATCTGATATTGGTATCTGTTCTGTTGGGTCTGAGAAATCCATACCGTTGCTCCCAAATTCTTAGTGTGTGCGCTTTTACGCCAGACAAATTCTCGAGATCTTTAATGGTAAATGAGTTCATGGTATCGATTTAACTTAGAACAACGAAAAGTACAATTTGTTTTATGTTTTGCAAACAAAACAAAGTTTGGGTAGAAACCCTACATTAGGTTTAAAATTCTACTTCAAAAAATTGGTTTTTAATCAACAAAAATGAGTTTTAAAAACAGCTAGGCAGGGTGGATTCACTTTTGCACGATTTTTTGCATAAGATAGCTTTGAGCGATGGAAAAAATTATTTTTTGTTTGTTCATCTGGTTAACTGGCATTTCATCTTTTTTTAATAAGTCTTTTGCATGGGGGTTTTTTGCACATGCCAAAATCAACCAGCATTCGATATACTTGTTACCACCCGAGTTGATCAAATTCTATAGAAATCATGTCGATTTCATCAGCGATCATGCAACAGATCCTGATAAACGAAGATATATGGTGAAGGAGGAGGGACCCCGACATTATATCGATCTGGATCATTATGGATTTTTCCCTTTTTCTGAACTTCCTCGTAAATATGAAGAGGCGGTTCTTAAGTTCGGCGCAGACAGTTTGCATGCACATGGAGTTGTTCCTTGGCACATAAACATCATGTTGTACAGACTCACCAAAGCATTTAGAGAGAAAAACATCGAAAATGTTCTGAGGGTCAGTGCCGAATTGGGCCATTACGTTTCGGATGCCCATGTTCCTCTGCATACCAGCAGCAATCACAACGGACAAAAGTCAGGGCAGAGAGGAATTCATGGCTTTTGGGAGAGTCGAGTGCCAGAACTTTTAACAGACACAGATTTTGATTTGGTAATCGGAAAAGCAAGTTATTTAATCAAACCAGAAGTTTTCATTTGGGAGCGAATTTTGGAGAGCGCAAATGCCGTAGACAGTGTGTTGAAATTTGAAATGGAACTCACGAATGAGTTTCCGCAACATTTGAAATATGGTTACGAAGAAAGAAAAGAAAAGATTGTGAAACAATATTCTACTCGTTTTACAAAGGCATATAATGACAGGTTAGACCATATGGTTGAAAAAAGAATGCGGGCATCCATTTATTCCGTTGCCTGTTTTTGGTACACGGCCTGGGTTGATGCAGGGCAGCCCGAATTAACGGAAATCAAAGGGGATGTTTTTTCTGATTCTATTAAAAAAAATTGGGATATACTGAATCAAAGATGGATGAAAGGGGGTGAAATGATTGGAAGACAAGAAAATGATTGATTGTCTCTTTTTTCGACAAGATGGAAAAGAAAAAAATCAAGTCAGCCCATCAAAACGAAAATATCTATTGAAAAAACAAATGTTTTAGAATAATACGAGGTTAAATCTCTTTTCCTTCCTCCCTTAAAATTGTACCTTTGGCACCGGTTTGTTTGCCTTATACCAAACTAAAGTACAACATTGAACAACGCTACATATAAACATAATTTCAACGCGGGGCCTTCAATTTTGCCGACCTCCGTACTTCGAGAGGCAGCAGCCTCCGTATTAAACCACAACGAATCCGGATTGTCAATCCTGGAAATTGGACATCGCACCCCAACCTTTACCGCTATTTTAGAAGAAGCCAGACAATTGGTTAGGGAGTTGATGATGTTGTCGGATGACCATGAGGTTCTTTTTTTACACGGTGGTGCAAGTACACAATTTATGCAAGTACCCATGAACCTATTGGACGCTAGAGAATCTGCAGCATATGCAGATACTGGTGTTTGGAGTTCAAAAGCCATTCAAGAAGCAAGGGCATTCGGAAAAGTTGATATTGTCTGTTCATCCAAAGAACAGAACTACACCAGCATTCCCGACGATTTTGCTGTGCCACACGATGCTAAATACTTTCACATCACCACAAACAACACCATATACGGAACGCAATGGCACAATATTCCTCATACCAGTAATGTTTTGGTAGCGGATATGAGCAGCGACATTTTTAGCAGAAGACTTCGGTTTTCCGATTTCGGATTGATCTATGCCGGAGCTCAAAAAAACATCGGACCTGCAGGCACAACTCTG
>JBDLUO010000030.1:0-2509 GCA_039805285.1 Bacteroidota bacterium | reverse complement strand
ATTTCCGAATTCAGGATTGACAGACTTGTAGTCTCTGACAGAATAGTAACTGCCCAAATCTTGTGTTGTCATTTTTCTGCCTTCGATTCCGATTGGGGTAATCGGCATAAACCAAATGATTTCAACACCCATTTTTCGTAAACGGGGGAGTTCTTTTTCGAAGGCTTGGAAAGTACCTTCGGGTGTATACTGTCGGAGGTTTACTTCATAAATATTAGATTGTGCATACCATTCTTTCTGTGTTGCGATTGGGTCTACTTGTGCAAATGTGTTTAATGAAAGTAAAGTAGAAATTCCCAATTGAAGCCAATTTTTTGTCAATTGCATATGTTTCATTTTTATTTTATTAATTCCAAAACCAATGATTGCTCCGGTTCTAATGTAATGTCTTTCATATCATGAATTTCAGTTTCGAAAACTGAACGGTAAGATTTGAATCCTGCTGTTCTTTCAGCATAATCTTCTGGATGAATGGTAATTGATTTGGTGCCTGTATTTAGAGCAACAAGTACGGACTGGTTTTTGTCGTATCTGAAATAGATATAAAGTCCATCTACCGGAATGTATTGCATGAATTTTCCCGTGTGTAATGCAGTGGATTTTTTCCTGAAATTTGCAAGGGTTCTTATGTGTTGAAAAATTTCTTCATCGGTTTCTGTTCTCCCTTTACGAATGAATTTATTGATGCTGTCTTCTTTCCAACCGCCTGGAAAATCCAAACGTACGAGACCGTCATTCGGACTTGTTACTCCCGTTGTAGCGAATTCGCTGGTATAATAGATTTGAGGAATTCCTCTTGTCGTCAACAACCAGCTTAACGAAGATTTGTATTTGTTTTTGTTTGCGCCAACAACACTATAAAAACGAGAGATGTCATGATTGTCAAGAAAAACGACATTTCGCATAGGGTCTTTGTATAAAAAATCCTGCGTTAATGTATTGTATAATTTATTTACTCCGTCAGTCCATCCAAATGGTTTTGTCATTGCATCTGTAATGCCCCACAATGATTGAAAATCTGTTGCGCCAGGAAGATTGCTTTTAAAAGATGAGTTGATGTTATTTTCGCAAAAATAACTTTGGTTTGGAACGCCATGTACCCATGTTTCTCCGAAGATGCTGATGTATGGGAATTCAGACCTCAGTGCAGCATTGCAGCGGTTCATGAAGTTTAAATCGTTATACGCGTACGTATCTATTCTCCAGCCATCAATTCCAAATTCTTCTACACACCAAATGGCATGCTGAATTAAAAAAAGTGCAACAAATGGATTTTTCTGATTTAGGTCTGGCATTTCTTTGGTAAACCATCCATCGCTCATTTGTGTTTTATCTTTTTTACTTGCATATGTATCAAAAAGTGGCTGCTCTTTATAATTGGTATTCGTATAGTTAGGCCATTGATTAAGCCAATCTTTCATAGGCGCATCAGTCACTGTAAAATGTTTACTGCCAACATGATTGTATATCGCATCCTGAATGATTTTCATTCCATTCTCATGTGCTTTGTCAACCAATTTTCGATAAGCCGAATTTCCGCCGAGTCTGGGATCTACTTTATAATGGTCTGTGATGGCATATCCATGTTCTGTTCTTTCTGGCATGTTGTTTTCCAAAACGGGGTTTAGCCAAATGGTTGTAATGCCAAGGTCTTTCAAGTAATCCAAATGATTTATGATTCCTTGTAAATCCCCACCATGTCTGTTATAAACCGTATCTCTTCTTAAACTTTGATCCATCATGCCAGGGATTCGATCGTTCGAGAGATCTCCATTGCTGAATCGATCTGGCATGATGAGATAAATGAAATCTTTTGAAGTAACTCCCTTCGCATAGTCGATACCGTTATTTAAATTTCTTTTCTTCAATTCGTAATCAAAAGAGATGCTGTCTTTTCCATGAATCAGTATGCCTTTCTTTAGTCCGGGTTTTATTTGTGCGGCTAACACAAGGTCTATGAACAGGTAATCTTTATTTTCTACCTGATGTATTTTTTTTACCCGAATGCCGGGTTCTTTAAATGTGCACGTTGTCGTTTTTCCTACATCCTTTGCATGGATCATAATTTGTAGTTCCTTGTTTTTCATTCCCACCCACCAATGCGAAGGATAAAAGTTCAATGTTTGAGCCTCTGCTTGTAATGAGTAGCAAAGAATGAATAGAGCCGACAGAATACGAATCATAATTTTAATTTGTTTGATTACAAAAAAACAAAAAAGCTGTTTTTAAAGAAAGAGTGAAAATAAAATTGATTTGCTTAGGTTGTTTGAATTTGACGTTCAATTTTTAAATAAAATGTTTTTAACACTCGAAAAAGTTGAACAAAATTTCAATGAAATTAGACCTTTCTTAATTTTGAAATGAGAATTTAATAGGGTTAAAAACCTAATCGTCTTATGTTCTTTGTCATGTTTTCGTAACAAAAAAGGTGCTTTTTTTGCTTTTCAGCTTCAGAATTGTATTTCAATTGTTGTTGAGGGAAATCGAACCAATCTCTCTACAAACGATT
>JBDLUO010000029.1:0-4657 GCA_039805285.1 Bacteroidota bacterium | reverse complement strand
AAAATCAGTTATGACAAGCGTCAGTAAATAAGCAGCATTTCATTTTTATTTTCATTTCTAATCACAAGCGTTTGAAAATCTTTTCATTCCTATTTTTTGTTTTTGCATCTGTGTTTTCTGGGTTCGGACAAACCTGCGGGATACATTTATCTGGCCACATCGAAGATGCCGATACAGACGAGAAGCTACAAGTGGCTAATGTTCGTATTTTGGAATTGGATAAAATGATTGTGACGGATGAAAAAGGAGATTTTATTTTCTCCGATTTATGCGAAGGACGTTATACAATTGTAGTTAGTCATGTGAGTTGCGACCCGCTGGAAAAAACAATCCTATTAACCAAAGATCTTCATTTGGATCTTTCGCTTCCTCATTCACGAAAAGTACTTGGCGACATTGTGATTGATGCTCATAAAGGGACAGCAAGCACTGGTTTCAAAAAGGAGCTGAGTGGAAAGTTGCTTGATGAAACAAAGGGTCTGTCATTGGCAGAGGCATTGAGTAAGTTAAATGGGGTTACGCTTTTACAGAATGGATCAAATGTTTCTAAACCCGTAATACATGGATTGCATGGCAGTCGAATTTTAACCATTAACAATGGGGTAAGACAAGAAGGACAACAATGGGGTAATGAACATGCGCCAGAGATTGATCCATTTATTGCCGATAAGTTAATGGTGATAAAAGGGGTGGATGAACTGCGTTATGGATCAGATGCAATAGGCGGCGTTGTGTTGGTGGAACCAAGGACATTGAGAAATAAGCCCGGACATTATTTTGAATGCAATAGCGCATTCTTTTCCAACAACAAACAGTTTGTACTTTCTGCATTGTACGAGCAGCAATTGACAAAACAACCTGCTTTTCGTTATAGAATACAGGGGACATATAAAAAAGGCGCTAACGTATCAACCCCAGACTATCGATTGAATAATACGGGTAATGAAGAGAAAAATTATTCACTCACCCTTGGATGGAAAAAACAAATCTGGAATACAGAACTTTTTTTTAGTCATTTCGAAACATCGGTTGGCATATTTACAGGATCACATATCGGGAATTTGACTGATTTGCAGAATGCCATTGCTGCACCTAAACCAAGCGATGTTTTTCTTGGAGAAAACACATACAAAATTGGTAGACCCTCACAAAATGTGAATCATAATTTAATCAAATCCAAATCTGTATTGTTTAAAAATCAGCACAAATTTACATTGCTGGTTGCCGGACAATTTAATCGCAGAAAAGAGTTTGACATTGTTAGGAACGCAAACAATACCAATCCTCAACTCGACTTAAATATTTCTACAATCACAGAAGACTTAAACTGGGAGCGTCCTAAAAAAAATGATTTTGCCGGAATGGCAGGCATTGCATTAATGCAGCAAGCCAATACATACAATGGAAGATATTTTATCCCAAATTATCAATCCAACACGATTGGTGCATATGCGATTGAAAAATGGAGCAGGCACAAATGGGAACTGCAAGGAGGGGTTCGTTTCGATCATAAAAACATCAACACAATCCGGTTGAAATTCAATGGAGATACCATCAACAATCGGTTCAAATTTTCAACCTTTGCAGGATCATTCAATGCTATTTATAAAGCAAATGAAGCATGGAAATTCAACGTGAACCTGAGTTTGAGCAGCAGGGCTCCATATGTAAATGAATTGCTTTGTGATGGCATACATCATGGAACGGCTACGTATGAGAAAGGAGATGTGGGGCTTAAATCCGAGCGGTCACTTGCTATTAACACGGGCATTCATTTTTCAAATAAGGATAAAACATTCGAATTGGATTTGTTGG
Source organism: Bacteroidota bacterium (assembly GCA_039805285.1). Classification (GTDB taxonomy): domain Bacteria; phylum Bacteroidota; class Bacteroidia; order Chitinophagales; family Chitinophagaceae; genus Ferruginibacter. The sequence continues at coordinate 2,842 of JBDLUO010000029.1, read as the reverse complement.
GTTATGCCAATGTTATACGCGATTTTATTTACCAGCAGCCAATGCCTGATAATCCCGTGTTGACCATTGCCGGATCCTTCCCTCTTTTGAATTATAGACAAACCAACGCAATGTTATCTGGTTTTGATGCAGCAACAAATTACATGATTACGAATCAAATAGAATGGAGATCCAAGTTCTCTTTTTTGTATGCTAGAAACACGAAATTGAAAGACTGGCTGATATTAATGCCATCCAACAGATTGGGAAATGAGTTTGTATTCAATTTTAAAAAACAGGAACGGGTTAAAGATGGATACATTGGTTTAGAGTTAATGCATGTAATGCAACAAAAAAACGTGCCAGGAGCTTCGAATGGCAAGCAGGATTATAAAGAGCCTCCCTCTGCCTACACACTGCTAAATGTAAATTCATCATTTACTTTTAACATAAACAAAAATCCAATAACGATTGGACTCTCAGTTCGGAATTTGTTGAATACCGTGTATCGAGATTACATGAACAGTATGAGGTATTTTACAGACGAGATGGGGAGAAATATTAGTGTTAGAATTAAATGTCAGTTATAGAATGCAGTGGTCATAGACCGATGCCCTGGTCATAAATGAATGAAACAATTATTTAAACTAAAGCCATAAAAAACAAAACAATGAAAACAAAAAAACTGATCCCTTTCTTATTGGTTTTGGCGATTTTTTCATCTTGTAAAAAAGAGTCGAATCCGGAAGCCAATGATGAAGAAGTAATTACAACCATGAAGCTGACATTCGTGCCAGTCGGTGGCGGCACAACACTAACGTATCAATATGATGATGCTGATGGTCCGGGTGGAAATGCGCCAGTTCAAGATACGATAGCCTTGTCACCTTCAAAATCCTATCAGGTATCTATTCAATTGTTGAATAAAACTGTCAATCCTGTTTCAGATATTACAACAGAAATACAAGCAGAATCTGATGCACATCGATTCTATTATGAGCCATCAACTGGAAGTAACATCACTGTTTCTCAATTGGACAACGATACCAATGGGGTTCCTTTGGGCGTAAACGGCACCTGGACTTCAGGAGCCGCATCTACAGGCACTTTGAAGGTTACGCTGCGTCACTATCCGGGAACGCCTCCTGGAAAAGAATCGGCAGATCCTGTAAACAGCACAAAGTCTGCTACGGATGTTGAAGTCGTATTTAATACCAGCATTCAATAATGTATGTTTTTTTGAAAACGAGCGTATTGGCTAGTTAATGCTTATTTTTATAAATTTTGACAGTTGTCGTAAATGACAACTGTTTTTTTTTTGAATTGCTTTTTTTTCTTTTTTTAGAAAGATGAATCTAACAAACAAAGATTATTTTTAACGTCGAAAATCAACACATGAAAAAAAATATTTTTCTCGCCATCGTAGTATCTACAATAACTGTTTTTGATTCATTTGCTCAAGACCTTCCTTCAATCCAGATTGATAGACCAGACCAAACCGAATGTCCGTTCATTACGCCCAAAAATTACATACAAATAGAGAATGGATTTACTTTGGAAAATATCAGAAGCAATCAAACTTCATTGAGTTATCCATCTACACTTTGGAAATATGGAATAAATGAAAAAGTAGAACTTCGAGTGATAACTGAGATGGTTAAGGATAAGAATAATGGAAAGGAAGTAACAGGCATTATGCCAATAACGGTTGGTTTCAAAACTTCACTTTGGGAAGAAAAAGGAATACTTCCCAAAACATCTTTTATCGGACACATAACCACTGCTTCGATTGGCAGTAAAGATTTTCAAAAAAAATACATCGCGCCTTCCTTTCGCTTTACCATGCAACATACGATAACAGAAAAAGTATCTTTTGCCTATAATTTAGGCGCAGAGTGGAATGGAGAAAATGCAGCACAAAATTACATCTACACGGTTACAACGGGTATTAGTCTTACTTCAAAATTGGGCTTTTACGCAGAGTTGTACGGATTTGTACAAGATTACAATGCGCCCGACCATAGATGTGATGGCGGATTTACCTACTTGATCAATAATGATTTTATTGCAGACATATCGGGTGGATTTGGATTGACAAGCAACGCGCCACGAAACTATCTCTCTCTTGGTGTGTCTTATCGATTTAAAATTAAAAAATAACTAAGCCTTTCACTTTGATTTCATTTTGCGTTTCTTTCTACAGTCCAAAATGACGCATTGTAAAACAAGAATATCCTCATTTACTTTTACATTTGTGCATGATTTCCTTAATAGTCGCCGCTTCTACGAACCATTCCATTGGAAAAAACAATCAGCTTTTGTGGCATCTGCCCAATGATCTGAAGTTTTTTAAAAATACCACTTGGGGCTCCGTAGTTGTCATGGGACGAAAAACATTTGAGTCGGTTAATAAGCCGCTACCAGGCAGAATCAACATTGTAATCACCCGACAACAAGATTGGAACGCAGATGGTGTAACTAAGGCCAAAGATTTAGAAACAGCTTTAGAAGAAGCAAGAAAAACGAATTGCAAGGAAATATTCATCATTGTGGGCGGAGAAATCTATAAAGCTTCGATGCAACTTGCCGACAGAATTTACCTAACCAGGGTTCACACGCACATAGAAGGGGATACCTTTTTTCCGGAGCTAGACCCAAATGTGTGGGAAATGTCTCAGTCGCAATCTTTCCTGAAAGATGAAAAAAACGCATTTGACCACGATTTCGAAGTCTGGAACAAACGGAAATAAACAACAAACACCAAACACCAAACTTCAATTGTACAGCCCATTCCAAATTGCATGCAAATACGTTCATTATCTCTTTACTGCTTCAAATGGTAAAGGACATGGCGTTCATTCGC
>JBDLUO010000028.1:0-9543 GCA_039805285.1 Bacteroidota bacterium | reverse complement strand
ATTTTTTCTGGGCATAAAAAAAGAGAGGTTGAATGAACCTCTCTAAGACAGATATTTATGGAAATATAACTTATTTTTTTCCGGTAGATTTTTTGGGCGCTGCTTTTTTTGGTGCGGCTTTTTTGGTTGCCGCTTTTTTTGCAGGTGCTTTTTTATCAAAAGCTTTAGGGTCTTGCTCGATGATCATTTTTTTGATTTCTTCAAGTTCCATAACCGCAAGTTCTTCTGCAGTCAGCTTTCCGTTGGCTCCTTTGCCGATCACCTTTAGCATTTTTTTGCCGTGACGAATAAACGGACCCCATCTTCCATTTTCAATTGAAATTTTTTCTTCGGGCCATTCGCGTATGTATCTATTGGCTTCTTTCTCTATTTTTTTCTCAATCAATTCATAACATTCCTTTTCTGTTATGGTATCAAATTGATATGCTCTTGGGATATTGATAAAAAGTTCGTTCCATTTGATGAAAGGTCCAAATCTTCCTTTTCCCTTTGTTATCGGTTTTTCGTTGAAGTGTCCGATTGGCGCGTCTTCCGTTTGCTTTGCTTCGATGATCTCCACGGCTCTGGAAAGATCTACATCTGTAGGTTCCTCCCCTTTAGGAATAGAAATAAATTGCTCACCCCATTTTACATAAGGTCCAAATCGTCCAATATTTACACTCACTTCCAATTCTTTGTATTCTCCAAGCGTTAGTGGAAGTTTGAATAATTCTATGGCATCTTCAAATCGGATGGTTTCAATGCTCTGACCTGCTTTTAATCGGGCAAACTTTGGTTTCTCTTCGTCGGTTGACGATCCGATTTGAACCATCGGACCATATTTACCCATTCTTGCGGTTATGGGTTTGCCTTCTTCCGTTACCCCTAAAACGCGCTCTCCAACGGCACGTTCCGCCGTTTCCATTGTATGCGAAACGCCAGAATGAAAAGGTTGATAAAATCCAGACACCATTTTATTCCAAATGATTTTACCTGAAGCAATATCATCAAATTCCTTTTCTATGTTGGCAGTAAAAGAATAGTCCATTACATTTTCGAAATGCTGGTTCAGAAAATCCGTTACAATCAATCCAAGGTCTGTCGGAAATAATTTCGATTTTTCTGCTCCCGTATTCTCTTGATCCACCAATTTGCTGATCTGATCTTCTTTTAGTGTAAATACGGTAAAGTTTCGTTTTATCGGTTCTTTGTCTTTCTTCTCCACATAGTTTCTTTTCACTATGGTAGAGATAGTAGGAGCATATGTACTCGGTCTGCCGATGCCCAATTCTTCTAATTTTTTAACCAAAGAGGCCTCGGTGTATCTTGCTGCATGTTTGGTGAACTTTTCCGTAGCGGTCATTTTAACCAGTGGAAGCATTTGTCCAACAGTAAGGTCTGGCAATCTGCTTTCTCCTTCATTATCAGTTTCTTCGTCGTCGGTTCCTTCGAGATACACTTTCAAAAATCCATCAAACTTCAACACTTCGCCAGTAGCGGTTAAATCTTCCTGATTGGTACTGATATTGATTTTTGCTGTTGTTTTTTCAAATTCAGCATCACGCATTTGAGAAGCAATGGTTCTTTTCCAAATCAACTCATACAATCTATTTAGCTCTATATCTCCTACACTGTGGTTTTCCATATATGTAGGACGTATGGCTTCGTGAGCCTCTTGTGCACTCTCGTTTTTGTTCTTGTATTTTCGAACTTGAACATATTTATCGCCGTAGCTTTTTCCAATTTCGTTTTTGATGGCTTCCATTGCGGTATCACTCAAACTTACAGAATCGGTACGCATGTAAGTAATCTTACCGCTTTCGTATAGTTTTTGAGCCAATAACATGGTTTTGCTTACTCCATATCCTAATTTTCTGCTGGCTTCTTGTTGAAGGGTAGAGGTGGTAAATGGTGCAGCAGGTGTTCTTTTTCCAGGACGAACCTGAATGTCTCTTACCTTATAGGCTGCTCCCTTACAGGATTCGAGGAATTTTTCTGCTTGATTTGCCTCTGCAAATCGACTTCCTTCTGCTTTAAAAGCAACTGATTTATTGTTTAAATCTGTAGCTGTTAATGTGGCTTCCACTTTATAACTTCCGACAGCTGAGAATTGGTTGATTTCGCGTTCTTTTTCTACAATCAGTTTTACAGCTACGCTTTGTACTCTTCCAGCACTCAGTCCGCCACGCTGGCCAATTTTTCGCCACAAAACCGGACTCAACTCAAATCCAACAATACGATCCACAACCCGGCGGGCTTGCTGTGCATTCACCAAATCCATGTTTATGATTCTCGGATTTTGAACTGCTTTTTGAATCGCGGGTTTGGTAATTTCATGAAATACAATACGCTTGGTTGTTTTCGGGTCTAGGTTTAATACCTCTGCCAAATGCCAACTGATGCTTTCTCCCTCACGGTCCTCATCCGATGCCAGCCAAACCTCATCGGCTTTTTTAGCCAGTTGTCTGAGTTCACGAACTACTCTTTCTTTTTCGTCGGGTATGATGTATTTGGGTAAAAAATCATTTTGGATATCAATACCCATGTCATTTTTCTCCAAATCACGGATATGTCCGTAACAACTCTTTACCTCGAAGTCTTTTCCGAGTATACCTTCGATGGTTTTGGCCTTAGCCGGAGACTCCACTATAAGTAAATTCTTAGCCATAATTATGTAATGAGTGCGGAACAGAATTCCGATTAATTTCCCTTTTTAATTGGGGAAAGGGTTTGCAATATTAATAGAAAATTGAAAAAAAAGCCATTCCTAAGAAAATTCACACCCAGATTATGGGTTGCTTGGGTTAAAAATGGGTGAAACAAGTATAGATTATCCACAGAGCAAAAAAAGATTTTGTTAGTGGAAATGGTAAGAATTCACCCTTTTACATTAAAAAAGACTGATTTATCAACAATACCATATTAAACATCATGTTCTGATGCTTTTTTTCGGAAACGAGTCATTTGGCTTTTTTCTTGGTAATTTTAGCACATGTACAATTCCATAAAGAACATAAGCATCATTGGTTCCGGAAATGTGGCATCAATACTTGGGAATATCTTTTTTCAAAATGGATTCAACATTTCTCAAATTGTTAGCCGAAATCAGACTTCCGGAAAAGAGTTAGCAATACAATTGCAATCCGATTACACCGATCTATCCGGGCAAATGGATGTAAATACAGATCTTTTTATTATTGCACTTCCGGATGATGCCATTTCTGATTGCTTTCCTTTTTTAGAAGGTTGCGATAAATTGGTGGTTCATACAGCCGCTTCTGTTTCGATGGAAATTTTAAAAAACGTTTCTTCCAATTATGGCGTAATTTATCCGCTACAGAGTGTAAAGAAAGAAGCCCAAAGAAAGTTGGATATTCCTTTTTTTTACTGTTCGAACAAAATAGAAAATGAAGTAGCAATAGCTTCAGCGCTAAAAAAAATATCCAATCATGTTTCACGTGCTTCCGACGAAGAACGGCTGAAATATCATGTGGCAGCCGTTTTTGTATGCAATTTTACCAATCATCTTTATGCCCAAGCTGAAGCCTATTGTAAACAAGAACAACTGGATTTTAAATTGCTTCAACCGCTGATCGAAGAAACGGCTTTTCGTTTAAGGGAAATGCCGCCATCCTTGCTTCAAACCGGTCCGGCGGTGCGGAATGACGTATTGACCATGCAAAAGCATTTAGATATACTTTCTTCCAATCCCGAAATGCAGGAGATTTACAAAATGCTTTCTCAAGCCATAATCAATAAAAAAGCTTCCTAAAATTACTCATAGGGGAATATGATGTCTGTCTGAACCTTGTAAGGATCTTTAAGGTTCATTTCGGCGTCGTACGGGTCATCAACATAAATTTCGTAAGGTGTTGTGCTAGACTTTTTATGATTCTCTTTTAAAAACTCTTTCATGGCTTGATAAGCTTGTGCCGTTTCTTGGTAGGGGCCAAAATAATGTGCGACCAAAGCTCTTTTATTCCCGGTTTTTTTTACCAAAAAGCCTTTGATTTTCTTTTTTGGCGCTTTTTCAACTGGGATTCCGGCCTCAAAGAAAAATGGAGCTTTCTGACTTTTATACCAAGCCATCGGAGCTCCGACTACCTTAAGTTGATATTTTGCAATCGCTTCACTCATTTTCTTGCCGTAGATATCAGCCAATTTTTGACTTAGTCGTTCACTATTAATTGCGCTATCTTTCACATAGATTACCGTCATCGACAATTCTGTGGTATCTACTATATTAATGACAGGAGCCGTTTGCGGAGTGGTATCATTTTTCAATCTGGGCTGATCTTTTTTCATCAAAATCGGCTCTTTTTCTTTGTTCTCCTTTTCATCTCCCCAATTGCATGAGGGAAAAATGAAAAGCGCAAGGGTAGAAAATAGGATGATATACTTTAACTTCATGGGTGTAATGTTAACCCTAAGATAATGATAAACTGCTGTTTTTCATATCTTAACTTAAACAATCGCATTCAAATATCTGTATTTTGCTTAGGTTTGCGTTCCAAATAAGATTATGTATAATATCACTTTTACATTTGAACAAAAAGGCTTAGAGCCCATTACCATTGAAGGCGCTTCCGACGGACAGTCGATACTCGAAGTAGCACTTTTAAACGAGATTGATTTGCACCATAATTGTGGTGGCGTTTGCGCATGCAGCACCTGTCACCTTTATGTGAATCAAGGAGAAAATCACATCGAAGAGCTCTCAGATAAAGAAGAAGATTTTATAGACAGAGCCATCAATCCACGTTTGAACTCTCGTTTGGGTTGTCAATGTGTTTTGCTTCCTGGTTCGGGTGATATTTCGGTAACACTTCCAGATCAAACTCAATTTCTTGGAGAATAATTAAGATTAAAACAATAAAAAATGACATTCGAGCCACCCATTCACTGGAACGACTACGAAGATATCGCAATGAAGCTCTATGAGCGCTTCGGGGATGACTTTGGTGAAAGTAAGATTTACAGAATCAGATTTACAGATCTCCATAAATGGGTTCTTGAAATTCCTAATTTTTCGGGTAAACCAGAAGAAAGCAATGAGGGCCACTTAGAAATGATTCAAAGTACTTGGGTGTATGAATGGAGAGACGGCCAAAAAGGTTAATCCTCGTTAATCATCATTTCAAATTTATATTGAAAGCATTAATTTAAAAGGCTTCACTTTGAATGTTTTATCCCAATTTAAAAAAATTCGCCTCATCGCTCTGGATGTGGATGGTGTTTTAACCAATGGCAACCTTTTACTCAACGAAAAAGGAGATTGGTTAAGGCAAATGAACATCAAGGATGGATATGCCTTACAACTTGCAGTAAAAAAGGGGTATCATCTTGTTATTATTTCGGGGTCATATGATGAGGGTGTTGAAAATCGCTTAAAAAAATTGGGCGTAAAAAACGACAACCTTCATTTTGAAATATCTGATAAGGCATCTTGTTTACAAAAAATCATCCTTAATTTAGAACTAAGTCCCAACGAGGTTCTTTTTATGGGCGACGATATGCCAGACCTACAAGTATTACAACTCGCGGGCTTGGCCTGTTGTCCGGCAGATGCAGCAGAAGAAGTAAGGTCCATTTCGCATTATATTTCTGATTTTAATGGTGGATGTGGATGTGTTAGGGATGTAATACGCAAAGTACTTTCCCTTAATGGCGATTGGGATCAAAATAGTGGATTGTCATCTAAATAAATTACGTACGCATGAAAACGGTCATTGCTTTTCTTCAATTGATAAGATGGCCGAATCTATTGTACATTGCAGTCACTCAATTCGTATTTTACACCGCAATTTATTCTCCTCTAAGTTCGAACTCTTTTGATGTTCTTTTGAATGACATCCCATTTTTTTTCTTGATGCTCGCTTCTGTTTTTATAGCAGCTGGTGGATATGTAATCAATGATTATTTTGATGTTTTAATTGATGCCGTAAACAAGCCAGAAAAGTTATTGCTTGGACCGGTGCTTAAGAAAAGAGCTGCCATTTTATGGCATCTCATATTTTCATTCTTAGGCTTGATTTGCTCGGCTTGGGTAAGCTATCAATCTGGCAAATGGAGTATTTTACTCTTTAATTTTTTGTCCGTTTTTCTTCTCTGGTTTTACTCCACTCGATTTAAAAAGTCACTTCTTATCGGCAATATATTGGTATCGTTGTTAACAGCTTGGGTCATTCTGGTTGTGTATCTCTATCTGATCAAAGGGTGGGATGGTTATTTTTTTTGGAGTTACAATCATAATAAGCTGGACCTAAAACAATTTTTCAAACTAACCATGTTGTATGCAGGATTTGCTTTTGTTGCCAACTTAATTCGAGAAGTGGTGAAAGACCTAGAAGATATGGAGGGAGATAGGAAGTTTGGTGCCAAAACAATGGCCATAGAGTGGGGTGTTCCTGTTTCAAAAACTTTTGCTGGTGTTTGGATGGTTGTGTTGATGATGTCTTTACTTGTTGTTTCGATGTATGCCTGGTTGGTCGGACTTTTCTTTTTTACGGGTTATATGTTACTTACTGTCATCGCGCCATTAATATATGTATTGCTCCTGTTAAAAAAAGCAACAACATCCAAAGATTATCATACAATCAGCAGTTGGATCAAATGGATTATACTTGCAGGCATTTTTTCTATGTACCTCTTAAATTTATAGCTCATGGAATCCATCATACTCGCTTCTCAATCACCCAGAAGAAAACAACTGCTCGAGTGGGCCGAAATTCCTTTCGAAGTACTGGTTTCCAATACAGACGAGGATTTTCCGCAAGGGCTAACGCCAGACAAAATTGCCGAACACATTGCATTAAACAAAGCCAAGGCGGTGATGAGCGAATCCAATGCAGGCAAAACCATTTTAGCAGCAGATACCATCGTTGTTTGTGAGGGAGAAATTTTAGGCAAGCCAACAGATAGAGCACATGCCATTGAAACCATTCTAAAACTTTCGGGTAAGTCACATGAGGTGATAACTGGAGTAGCGATTTTTCGAGATGGCCTTTTTTCTGTTTTTCACGAAACAACAGTTGTTTCTTTTCATGAACTTTCCGTAGATCAAATATCGTTTTATGTAGATCGATATAAACCCTACGACAAGGCAGGCGCGTATGCCATTCAAGAATGGATTGGCGTTGTGGGGATAAAAGAAATAAAGGGTGATTTTTACAATGTGATGGGATTGCCCGTTAGTAAAGTCGTTCAAAGATTGATGGCTTTTTAACTCAATTTCTCTTGTTTTTCCAGCAAGAATTCATTGGTAAAATCTTCCCATTTTAAGATGTAATTCACTTCATTATATTTTTGAACTGATCCATATTGCAGTAGGTATTTTATAGAGACCTATGTTTATGGATGAATACTTACTTCAATATATCTGGGAAAGCCGATATTTCAATGCATCAGAACTAAGATCAACTGATGGACAACCCTTGCAAATCATAGATCCTGGAAAATTAAATTCGGATCAAGGCCCCGATTTTTTATTTGCTAAAGTCAGGATTGGCGACATGTTGATGATGGGACATATAGAAATTCATGTAAAAGCTTCGGATTGGATTTTGCATCGACATACAGGGGATCCTCATTACAAAAATGTTATACTGCATGTGGTTTGGCAAAATGACAAGTCAATGGATTTGCCATTTCCAACCCTTGAGCTTCAATCGAGAATTTCAAAAATAGGATTAGCACAATATCAGCATCTAAAAGACATGAGGAACGGGATTCCTTGCGAAAAATTAGTAAAGGGAAGGGGAGTGATTTCACTGGATTCCTTTGCCGGTGATTTGGTAATAGAGCGATTCGAGATGAGAGCCCGGCAGATTTTATCTTATTTGCCGGCATTGCGAGGGAATTGGGAGGAACTGGCTTGGCGCAAATTGGCATATTACTTAGGAGGCAATAAAAATGGGGAGGCGATGGAAGTTTTGTTTGCTTCAATACCATTTAGAACGATGATGTCATGCGCAAACAATAGAAAAGAAATTGAAGCCATTCTATTCGGTCAAGCAGGATTACTACATCCCGGTTTAAGAGATTCCTATCCGAATGATTTATATAAAGAATATAAATACCTAAAACAGAAATATCAGTTGGAGCAGCCTCAACTTCAATGGATGTTTTTTAGGATGAGGCCATCAAATTTTCCAACGTTGAGAATCGCACAACTTGCTGCAATTTTAAACACAAGCAAACATCTGATGGGTACCATTTTGTCTGAAAAACAAAACACATTGGTTAAAGACCTTTTCTCAACTACAGTTTCTTCTTATTGGACCAATCATTTTACATTCGATAAGGTTTCCTCATTTCAAAGCAAAAATGCAGGCGCTCACACCCAAGACAAAATCATGGTAAACGTGATCGCTCCATTGATGTACGCTTATGGTACGTATCATAATGTAACGGTGTTCAAAAAAAGGGCAGCAGAATTGCTGTTGATGATAAAACCGGAGGAAAATAAAATTACAAAAACGATGAACTCCCTTGGTTTTTCAAATGCTAACGCATTCGATTCTCAAGCACTCACTCAGTTAAACAATTCTTATTGTAACGCTAAAAAATGTTTACAATGTTATGTGGGAATCTCGCTGATTCGTTCAGATTGGGGTAAAAATCAGATCCAATGATAAAGGATAATGGTTTCCAAATCTGGATGAAGACTGGCTTTTACCGGACACATATCTCCCACGCGTTGAAGCAAAATACGGTCATCCTCTGAGATACCATTGCCAGGTATTTCTAAAGTTACCTCAATTTTGCCAATTCTTCTTGGGTTAGCGACCATATGCTTGGACACGGAGAGTTTTGCACCTTTTAATTCCAATCCCATAGATTGGGCCTTGATGCCCATGGTGGTGATGATGCAGGTTCCCAAGGCGATGCAAACGGTGTCGGTGGGGCTGAAACGCTCACCTTTGCCGTGGTTGTCTGTCGGAGCGTCTGTTTCAATGATTGATCCACTTTGTATATGGGTACAGGTACACCTCAATTCTCCTTCGTAAACAATAGTTGCTGTCATTTGTTTAAGGTCTTTATAATGATTAAAATAGGAAAGTTCTCAAGCTTACTTCGAGAACAACCTTGTAAATTTGTGTAAATTTAAGAATGACCATGGGATTAGCGAAGCATATTGCTGTTTTCATTTTACTCTTCCTGTTTGCAGCATCTGGCATTTCCCAGGTTCAACTGCCAGCAAAAGAGGCAAAGCGTAAAGAAAAGCAAAAGAAAATCAATGCCATAATCAATCAAGAAGAGGAAGGGGTTACTTATTTTAGAAAGCACTCTGCATTCGGCATGAAATTAGTAAATGACGGATTTGGAGGCTGGATAGAATATGCCATCATAAAAAAGCCAAGAAAGAGTATATTATTTCAACTCGATGTTGCTGAAAGAAAGCATGTAAAAGAAGAGAAACTTCAAAACGAATTCGCCCCAACAGCGCCAATCATTTTCGGGAAAGTGAACTTTTTTTATCCGGTTAAACTCGGAGCGCAAAAACAATGGGTTGTAGGAAACAAAGGAAACCGAAACGGGGTTAGTATTTCAACAAATGTTGGT
>JBDLUO010000027.1:0-18121 GCA_039805285.1 Bacteroidota bacterium | reverse complement strand
AAAATATAACTGTTCCAATCTGGATGAAATCCTTTGCTCATGTCGGCGTACTCGTAAGTATGTGCTCCATCAAAACGATATAATCCATGAGCATCTCCTGGAAAATGAGAAGGCACCCAATCTAAAATAACACCGATGTCTTCTTGATGTAATTTATCAATCAAACTCATGAAATCGTCAGGTGTACCAAATCGAGAGGTTGCTGCAAAGAAACCTGTACATTGATATCCCCAGCTTTTATCGTAAGGGTGTTCCATCACAGGCATGAATTCTACGTGAGTAAAACCCATTTCTTTAATGTACGGGATCAACAAATCTTCGAGTTGCTTATAACTGTTGAAACTTTCTTCATTGTCACGATGTGGCCTCATCCAACTTCCCAAATGCAATTCATACACATTCCAAGGTGCATCCAATGCATTATTCTTTTTTCTTTTGTTCATCCATTCATCATCACACCATTCATGTGTAAAATCCCAAGTTATGGACGCGGTTTTGGGCCTAAGTTCTGCGAAAAAAGCATAAGGATCTGCTTTCCACAGCTGCTGTCCATCTACGCTATGTATGTGAAATTTATAACTTGATGCCTTCAACAAATCGGGAACAAATCCTTCCCAGATACCAGAATGGTCTAGTCTTGAAAACAAAATATGCGTTTCGGAATGCCATTGATTGAAATCGCCTGCTATTGATACTGTTTCTGCATGAGGAGCCCAAACAGAAAAATAATACCCTTTTCGTCCATTTACTGTAACGGGATGAGCTCCAAAATATCGGTACGCATCACATAATAATCCGTCTTGAAACAATTGAATTGCGTCTTCATGAAAAAATGAATAATTCCAGACTTTTTTACTGGTATCAACAAAAAAATCATCCTCATATGCCATTTTAAGAAGTTTTAGACCGCTTATCCAATTCAAAGTCACGTTAAAGATAAGATAACTAAGTTTGCACTTGAATTCTATTTTCAATCAGAATCCTTACTTTATGAATCGGAAATTACTTGGCTTTATTTGTTTGTTTCTTATCTCCTTTACAGCAAAATCTCAAAATGCTGCCATTCAAGGAAAAATCATTGATACTGCAACAGGAAAAGGCATTCAAAACGCAGTTGTAATGCTCCTAAACGAAGGCGATTCATTGTTGAGCGCGTTTTGCAGAACCGATAAAAACGGAGCTTTTAGTATATCCGGACAAAAAGCAGGTAAAAGGATTGTAATGATCACCCATCCCCTTTTTGCGGACTATGTAGATAATATAACAATCTCTGAAGGCAAAAATGACCTGAGGTCTATCCCCATTACAAGCAAAAGCAAACTTTTGGAAACCATTATAGTAAGAACTGGAGGTGCCATAAAGATCAAAGGAGATACGACCATATATACAGCCGATAGTTTTAATGTGAGTGCCAATGCAAATGTGGAAGAACTATTGAAAAAACTACCGGGTATTCAGGTGGATAAAAGCGGAGAGATAAAAGCCATGGGTGAAAAAGTAGAAAAAGTGCTGGTGGATGGCGAGGAATTTTTCGGAGATGATCCTGGTATGGCTGTTAAAAACCTAAGAGCCGATGCCGTAAAAGAAGTTCAGGTATTTGATAAAAAATCCGAACAAGCCGCATTTACCGGCATCGATGACGGTAATACAAAAAAAACCATCAATCTCAAACTGAAAGAAGATAAAAAGAAAGGATATTTTGGAAAACTGAGTTTGGCAGGTGGCCTTGCAGAAAATGTACCCGGCCGTTTCAACAACAATCTGATGTTTGGTTCATTCAAAGGAAAAAGAAAAATATCTGCTTTCGTACTTAACGGAAACACCAACCAAGATGGATTGAATTGGCAAGAAAGTCAGAAATACTCAGGGGATGAAAATAATTTTGAAATGACAGACGAAGATGGAATTTTTTCAGTGAACTTTCAGAGTGGAGCAACAGACGACGACATCTTCATCAATACAGAAAATGGCTTTATGAGAAACATCAATTCTGGTGTTCATTATAGCAACAAATGGAATGACAAACACAAAATCAATCTTTCCCCAAAATACAATCTGCAAGATTATTCCAACAATAAAACAGTTTTAACCCAAACGCAAATCGGTGATTCAGCTTTCACCGAAACAGCGAATACGGCTCAAAAAGTAGATCGTTACAACTCTAAGAACTCATTTATTTACGACGGACAACTTGACTCTGCGAACAGTGTTAAAGTAACTTTAAGAGGAGAATATTACCACAGTGAGAGCCGTGACATATCTGATGGACAAACCTTAGGAACTTCAGGCACATTAAAAAACAAGAGCATAAGAGATAACTTCAGAAAGTCTGACAAATCGGTTTTATCTGGTAACGCTATTTTTAAACATAAATTCAGTAAAGCAAGAAGAACGTTATCCTTGAATTTGGATTGGAACAACAAAAGCAACAGCAGAGAAAATACCCTCATATCAAAAAATACCTTGTTTTACAATGCATTCACAGACTCCATAGAATTGAATCAAAAAACCATGGGGACTCAGAACAGTACAAACCTATCGAGCAGATTGGTTTACACCGAACCATTCAACAAAAAATGGTCAATGGAATTGTCTTACCAGCTTTCATTAAACAATGGAGACAACGATCAGAAAACATTTACAAGATCAACAGGAAACACTTACGATATTCCTGTTGACAGTTTAACAAACGATTTTAAACAAAAAATTCTCATTCACACTCCAGGTGCAAAATTCAACTATGCATACAAGAAGTTTAAAGTGAATTTTGGTTCAGGATTTGGCATTACAAATTTCGATTTAGCCGATCAATCGAGAGACACCCTGTATCTCAGAAAATACATAAATGTTTTTCCTTCGGCCAGCTTTGTTTATAGTTATAAATCCAATCACTCTCTTCGCATTCGATACAATGGAAGCAATACCCAACCAACCATTGATCAATTGCAACCCCTCAGAAACAACAGCAATATCTTTAATCAATATCAAGGGAATCCCGATCTTCGACCATCATTCGGACACAATGTAAACATCACGCACAATGGTTACAACTTTTTAAAAGACATGTGGAATTTTCAGACCGTAAACGTGTACTTCAATGAGAATGCAATTACCAACAATAGAATCATAGATCCTGTAACCGGCTCTACCATAACCCGCCCAATCAACACCAGTGGAAACATCTCTCTAACCTCATGGACGGGCATGGGATTCAAAGTAAAAAAATATGACCTAAACATCAACCTGAATGCGAATGTTAATTATTCCCGATTTGCTGATGTAATCAATGATGTGGTTAGTTTCTCGAATACGACAGGAGGAGGATTAACAACAGGCGTTAGTAAATCAAAAAAAGAGAAATACGACATCTCACTTAGCAACTCATTTTCTTTAAACTATAACACCAACGCGCAAACGAAAACTGCCAATACCTTCAGAACAAACAATCTTACGTTAAACGCTACGGTTTACTACAAGAAAACATGGTCTATCATTAGTGATTTTGAAATGATTGCCAGACAAAATCTGAACAACCAGAATGGAAACCTGAATAACCAACTTTTAAACATTCAGATTCAAAAAACATTCAAGAACAATGAATTTACGTTTTATGCAAAAGTGAGAGACCTTTTAAATCAGAATATCGGAATAGACCGTAATTATTACGGAAACACATTTACCGAAGAAAGAAACCAAAGACTCAGAAGGTATTTCCTACTCGGCTTTACTTGGGACTTCAAAAATAAAGGCACACAAAAATAATTGGATTCAATTTCAGCTAAATCAAGAACAGCGATTAGCACATTTACAAAACAAAAAAGATCATTTCGACATATGAAAAAATCAATTGCATTCCTTTTTCTCCTAGGCCTTTTCATCCAAACAAAAGCCCAATTTATAGAACGTGGAGAAATTGAATTTGAAGTAAAAACGAACATCAAAAAAACAATGGGAAACAGTGCGTGGGGAGAAATGATGCAAGATAAATTGCCCAATTTCAAAACCTCATACTACACACTCAAATTCGAAAACAACAAAAGTCAGTACATTTTCAATAGATGGGAAAACAAAGAATCTCTCAATGAAATGTTCAGATCGAGTGATGAGAAATCAGAATGGTATACCGATTACAACACCGGAAATTACATCATGAACAAAGATGTATTTGGCAGCAGTTTTCAAATCAAAGACAGCATTTATAAAATTGATTGGAAATTAAGCAACGAAAACAGAATCATTGCCGGATACAATTGCAGAAAAGCCGTTGGCAAAATTTTAGACAGTGTTTATGTTTTTGCTTTTTATACGGATGAAATCACCATACCTGGCGGACCATGCACCATACACGGATTGCCTGGGATGATATTGGGGATGACCATACCTAGACTCTATTGCTCTTGGATTGCAACGAAAGTTACCCCTTCCGATAAAACAACAACGACTCCTCTGACTGAAGGAAAAGTTGTATTCAATCCCGCCAAAGCAAAAGAGACAATAATTGAAAAGACCAAAGGATGGATGGACAATAGCGACCCAGAGTCATACAAATGGCTGACCATGATGATCTGGAACGTGCTGCTATAGTTTCATCATATACTTGTTATTGCAAGATAAATCCGTTGTTGATTATGGCTCCTTTTTTTATGACAACAATTCCATCCTTTATCGAATAAAGCGCGGTATCTTGGTTTTGCATGTGAGCCCCTCCAACAATGGTTACATGATTTCCTATTCTGCAATCCTTATCCACAATCACGTTGGTGAGTTGACAATGATCCCCTATTCCTAATTTTGGAATATCCATTTCGTTGTTTTCATTGATCTGGTTAAGCGTTTCATAGTAGTCATTCCCCATGATGTAACAGCTTTTTATTTTGCTGCCACTTCCAATTCGGCTTCGAACACCAATTACCGTATTTTCTATTTTTTCTGCATGAATGATTGACCCTTCTGCAATGATTGCTTGGTGGATTTGTGTACCACTGATTTTTGCCGGAGGTAGCATCCTTGCACGGCTGTAAACCATATTGTCGTTGTCAAATAAATTGAAAGGCGGAATGTCTAAGGTCAATGATAAATTCGCTTCAAAGAAAGAATAGATGTTCCCGATATCTGTCCAATATCCCTCGTATTGGTAACTCGCAACTTTATAGCGTGAAATGGATTGAGGAATGATTTCTTTTCCGAAGTCTGTTGCATCTGGACATTCTTTTTCTAACAGATCAAATAATGTTTTCCTGTTGAATACATAAATGCCCATCGAAGCAAGATAAACTCTACCCTGAGCTTTCATATTTTCACCCGTTTCACTTTGCCAGCCATTAAGCTGGTCTTTATTTGGCTTTTCGATGAATGAGGTAATCACATGCTGTTCATCGGTTTTCATGATACCGAATTCAGTTGCTTCACGATCTCCCACCGGAATGGTAGCGATTGAAATTTGAGCATGAGAACGCTCATGTTCTTCTAGCACTTGTGTGAAATCCATTTGATACAATTGATCTCCACTTAGGATCAACACATATTCAAACTCATTATTTTGAATGTGCTTCAAAGATTGGCGAACAGCATCTGCAGTACCCTGAAACCATCCGGGACTGTCGGGCGTTTGCTCTGCGGCAAGTATGTCAACAAATCCCTTGCTGAAACCACTGAATTGATATGTATTTTTTATGTGCTTGTTTAAAGAAGCAGAATTGAACTGAGTAAGCACGAACATACGATTGATATTGCTGTTGATGCAATTGGAAATCGGTATGTCTACCAACCTATATTTGCCTGCAATGGGAACGGCAGGTTTACTTCGTGTAGCCGTCAGAGGATAAAGTCTTGATCCTGCACCTCCTCCTAAAATCACTGCAATTGCTTTTTTACTTGACATATGGTTTGGTTTCTTTTATTGATGATAAAGTTCTATATATTCTTTGGCACTTTCATGCCATCCATGATTGATGTTCATCATTTTTTTTCTAATTGCATTCACTTCTCTTTTTTTACCGAATAATTCCAATGCCCTGTTGATGGAGTGTAGGATGTCTTCGACACTGGGTTGATTGAAACAGATTCCAAAACCATTTGGATCACCGAAATCTATTACGGTATCGTTTAATCCACCTGTACGTCTGACAATAGGAATGGTTCCATATCGAAGTGCATACAACTGATTTAGACCACAAGGCTCTACCCTGCTTGGCATCAACAGAAAATCTGCCGAGGCATAGAGTTTATGACTGAGTGGTTCATTATAAGAAATCGAAAGTCTGTAATGTTCGGGATGCAAATCAGACAACTTTTCAAAAGCCTTTTCGATTTGAGGTTGACCGCTTCCCAAAACAATAACATTCATTTTACCAGGATGTTTTACAAAAGCCTGATGAATCGCTGCAGGTAATAAATCACCGCCCTTATCATCTACCATTCTGCCAATAAAAACAAAAAGTGGCAATTCTTCACGAAAACCAAATTGTGCGCAAAGTTGTACTTTGTTTTTTTGCTTACCAGGTTGAATTTTTGTTTTTTGAAAATGAACCTCCAAATGTTTGTCAGTTGCAGGGTCCCAAACCTCTTCGTCGATTCCATTGATGATGCCCCTACACTTGTAAGCTTCCTGTCGAAATAAATCCTCTAAACCATTGGATTCAAAAGAAAGCTGCTTCATATAGGTAGGACTTACTGTAGTGATGCCATCAGCGCATTTTACAGCACATGCAAGAGCGTTGATTTGGTCATTCCAAAACAGCAATCCCGTTTTCCATTCATCCCATGTTGGAAAATACACAAGATTGTCTTTACTCATCCAACCTTGATATTGGGCGTTGTGGATTGTCAGAATGGTTCTTATGAGTTTAAGTGAAGCATAATCAACACCATGTTTCATTAAAAAAGGAATGAGTCCGGCATGATGATCGTGAACATGAATTACATCTGGCTTAACCTGCCAGCTTTTCAACCATTCAAGTACAGCCAATTGAAAAATGAGATACCGAAAATGGTCGTCATCATAACCATACACTTTTTCTCTGTCTAATAATCCATGAACATCTACACAAAATAGCTCGAATCCAAGTTGGTGATTTTGTGCCTTGATGATGGTAAACGGAAATTTTTGTCCATTAGAGAAGAGATGAGACTTATGAACCACATCCCAGTGATGATCGTAAAGGAACTTGGTTTTATGCATTGGCATGGCCACTTTCGCTTCGTGCCCCATCAGGGTTTGATATTTTGGCAAAGCCCCAACAACGTCGGCCAGCCCTCCCACTTTTGCCATAGGAAAACACTCAGCACTTATGTGGAGGATATTCATATCTCAATTTTGTTTGAAATTATACACAATTATTCAAATGCAACACAACAAATTACAAATATGAAAAATCAAATGTTTGCCTCAAAAAAAAGTTTATACAATCCATAAAATGTTTAATTTCAACGGATAAACTAAAAATATGTCGAATCAAACTGCTCAAACCGAACAAAAAGGAATGATCCCCACCAACTATGGTGCATTGGGAACGCTGGTTACCGTATTCTTTTTCTGGGGCTTCATTGCCGCTGGAAACAGTATTTTCATTCCATTCTGTAAACATTTTTTCAAACTCGATCAATTTCAAAGTCAGTTGATTGATTTTGCCTTTTACACCGCTTATTACCTCGGGGCTTTGATCCTTTTCGCTTATGGCTCATTTGGAGGAAAAGATCTAGTAGGCAAATGGGGATATAAGAAAAGCATCGTTTACGGATTGCTCTTTTCTGCACTTGGTGCAGCAGCCATGATTATTGCAGTTAACGCAAACACATTCTCTGGTATGCTGTTCGGACTCTTCATTGTTGCTTTGGGATTTTCCCTGCAACAAACAGCTGCTCAGCCTTTCGCCATTTCACTCGGAGATCCATCTACCGGAACAAGCCGTGTAAACTTGGGCGGTGGCATCAATTCATTCGGAACCACAATCGGACCCGTTGTAGTTGCATTGGCGCTTTTTGGAACCACAGCTGCTGTTACAGATAAAGACATCGAATCATTGAGCTTGGGTAAAGTGATATTACTTTACACAGCAGTAGGTGGATTATTTATATCTGCGGCTGCTCTATTTCATTTTGCCAAAAAAGTACCTTCTGGCATCATGGAAGAAGAAACAGAAAAAGCAGATAAGGCATTGTATACGCTCATGATTATCACTGGACTTTTGATTCTTTTCTTCATTCCTGTTTTTGACAGTTACACCGTAGACTTAACTGGAGCTAGCGAACAAGCCATCAAAGACATGAATAATTATCGTTTAGGCTGGTTGCTTGGCGCATTGGCGGTTGTGGTTATCGGCTTATTGTTTGCAAACATGAGAGCTCAAAAAAAGCCAGAAGGTTGGGGCGCGATGAAATACCCACAACTTGTTTTGGGTATGCTCGCCATCTTTGTTTACGTTGGCGTTGAAGTTGCTATTGGAAGTAATCTGGGTGAACTTTTAAAATTGGATGAATTTGGCGGTAAACAAGCATCAGAATCCACACCTTACATCGCTATGTATTGGGGAAGTTTGATGATTGGAAGATGGGCTGGCGCAATCTCTGCATTTAATATGTCTAGAAGCACAAAAATGATACTTCAGGTTATTGTGCCTTTGGTTGCATTTGGGATAATTCTTGGCGTTAACATCGCATTCAAGTACAATATGGAACCGCTTTATTTCTATTTTGTTTGTGTATTGATTCAAATAGCTGCGTTCTTTATCAGCAACGACAAACCCGCACGAACATTGATGATTTTCGGACTTTTAGGCGTAGTTGCTATGATAATTGGAACACAAGCCAGTGGCATGGTTGGTACTTATGCCCTTCTTAGCGGAGGATTGTGTTGCTCAATCATGTGGCCTTGCATTTTTAGTTTATCAATAGCAGGACTCGGAAAATATACTACCCAAGGTTCAGCGTTCTTGATTATGATGATCCTCGGCGGTGGAATCATTCCTCCGATCCAAGGTAAACTGGCTGATGTTATTGGCATTCAACAATCATATTGGATTCCCGTTGCCTGCTTTGCATACCTCGCTTTCTTCGCGGTGGCAGTTGCCGGTATACTCAGAAAACAAGGCGTAAATTTTGAAAATGTTCAATCATCTGGTGGACATTAATTCGAGATTTCGATTGTATCAGCATCCTTAAAATCAACATTTTTAGATCTTAAACTTAATTCATGTCAACTAAATACGCAATTGGAATAGACGTTGGAGGAACAACCACAAAATTTGGGTTGGTTTCTGCTGAAGGGGAAATTATTTGTCAGGACAGAATTCCAAGCAACGAACATGAATTGGTTGATGACTTTATAGCACAGCTATATGATAAGCTAAACCCAATGATTCAATCTGTTGGTGGAATTGAAAACATCGCCGGAATTGGTATTGGTGCACCCAATGGCAACATCTACACCGGAACAATAGAATACGCCCCCAACTTAAAATGGAGAGGCATCATTCCTATGGCAGATTTGTTGTCCAAAAAATTTGGCGTAATGGCTAAACTGACCAACGATGCCAATGCCGCAGCCATGGGCGAAATGCTTTATGGCTCTGCAAGAAACATGAAACATTTTATTACCATTACATTGGGCACTGGCGTTGGAAGTGGAATCATAATAGATGGAAAGATCGTAGTAGGCCATGATGGCTTTGCGGGAGAATTAGGACATACCGTCATCAGACCCGGAGGAAGAATGCACAAATCAACCGGCATGAGAGGCACACTCGAATCTTATGCTTCTGCAACAGGCGTTAGAGAAACCGCCATTGAGCTGCTATCTGCCTTCCCAGAAAGAGAATCTTTACTAAGACATTACGCCATAAACGAACTCACAAGCGAAACAGTATATGATTGTGCCTTGCATGGAGACCCTATTGCCAATGAGATTTTTGAATTTACCGGGCAAATTTTAGGTGAATCACTCGCCAATTTTATCATGTTTTCATCGCCAGAAGCCATCGTATTATTTGGCGGATTAACCCGATCAGGTAACTTGTTGCTTCATCCGACCAGAAAATATATGGAAGAAAACCTCCTTCCGATTTTCAAGAATAAAGTAAAACTCATTTTCAGTCAGCTTAAAGAATCCGATGCAGCTATTTTAGGTGCCAGTGCATTGGTTTGGGAGGCTTAATTAACCTTATCAAAACATGTCTGTACATAAAGAAATAAAGAAAATAACAACCCGTACCCTTCAATTGATGAAGGAAAAAGGCGAGAAAATCGCAATGATTACGGCATATGACTACTCATTTGCCAAAATATTCGATCAATCATCTATCGATGTCATTTTGGTGGGCGACAGCGCCAGTAACGTGATGGCCGGACATGAAACAACGTTGCCTATCACGCTCGACCAAATGATTTACCATGCTCAAAGTGTGGTTCGTGGAATTGAGAGATGCCTTGTTGTGGTAGATATGCCATTTGGATCCTATCAAGGAAATTCAAAAGAAGCATTAAACTCAGCCATCCGAATCATGAAAGAAACCGGAGGACATTCTGTAAAGCTTGAGGGCGGAGAGGAAGTGGTTGAATCGGTGAAGAGAATCGTTTCTACTGGAATTCCGGTAATGGGACACCTCGGTTTAACTCCACAAAGCATCTACAAATTTGGCACATATTCTGTGAGAGCCAAAGAGGAAGAAGAAGCAGAAAAAGTAAAAAGAGATGCATTACTGCTTCAAGAAGCCGGATGTTTTGCAATTGTGCTTGAGAAAATCCCAGCCAAACTCGCTGCAGAAGTATCTTCTAGCTTACAAATACCAACGATCGGTATTGGGGCCGGAAACGCATGCGACGGACAAGTTTTGGTTATGCATGACATGCTTGGCATCAACAACACATTCAAACCCAGATTTTTAAGAACCTATCTCAATCTGAATGAACAAATTTCTGGCGCTGTAAAAAAATACATAGGCGACATTAAAACGGGAGACTTCCCCAATGAAAATGAACAATATTAGATTAAGTTGATGGAAAGAAATAAAACTAAACTGCCTAATTTCGCGAGCGATTTCATAGAAATCGCTTTTTTTATTTTAATCAATTTGATATGAAATTCATAGCCATAACAACCTGCATTTTGCTGATTTCCTCTTTATCATTTGGACAACAGTTCGACACCTTAGACAATGTTAACATCAGCAACAACAGATATAATTTACAACCCAATGCCAGTTCTGGAAAAGACATACAGATTATAGACATGAGCCGTATATCCAAAACAACCGCATTGAGTTTGGATGAAATATTGAAATTTGAATGCGGTATTGAAATGCAACAGAGAGGACCCGCAGGATCACAGGCGGATGTCATCATTAGAGGAAGTACATTTCAACAAGTATTGATATTGATTGATGGCATCAAGATGAACGATCCAATAACTGGACACTTTGCAGGATACATACCGGTTACGCCCGGAGAAATAGAGCGAATCGAGATATTAAAGGGACCAGCAGCGGCAATATATGGCTCAGAAGCTGTGGGAGGCGTGATTCACATCATCACCAAAACATTCTTTAAATACAGAACCAGCAAGCAACATAATACAAGCATGCAAGCCAGTGTTGGAGAGTATGGACTGGGAACGTTAAACGCTTCGACTTACCTGACAGGAAAAAAAATCAACTTTTCTGCAGGAGCACTTTCGAATCAGACCCGAGGCCAACGACTCCGTAGCAACAATCGCGGATATTTCTACAACAATACCTTCTCCGCAAGCTTGAGTTTTCCCATCGCCAAGAATTGGAACGCAGCCATTCGAAGCAGCTACGACATGCGCGATTTTGCGGCACAAAACTTCTACACCACCTTCGGCAGCGATACCGCAACCGAAAAAGTAAACACCCTTTGGAATCAAGCTCGCATACAAAGACAAGGAAAAAATTCGGCCGATCAAATTGATGCTGCTTACAAAAAAACTTCAGACGAATACCTATACAACAGCATCTCCGTAGCCAACAAAAACAAATCGGAGCAGTTCATCCTAAATTATCTCCACAATCAAAATTGGAAATCCATCAACCTGAGCTTTGGCGTAAACTTCGAGACCAAAAAAATCATCTCCAACGACCGAGGAAATCACCGCAACAACCATATTGCCGTTTTTGGTGCAGCCACTTGGCATACCGGAAAATTTTATTTCAATCCAGGCGCACGCTTGGTTAATGATCAAAACTATGGCACCGTCTTTATACCACAGTTGAATATGTCCTATCAATTTACCAACGTAACATTTCGCGGAGGAACAGGCAAAGCCATTAGAGCCGCCGATTTCACTGAACGTTTCAACAATTACAACAAAACCATCGTAAGAGGTGGAAGCATCGGAAATCCAAACCTCAATGCAGAAACATCAACCCATGGCGAAATAGGGGCGGATTTTAGGATGAAATCATTCAAAGCCGGAATTACCGGATTCATCAGAGATCAAGACGATGTAATCGACTTCGTCCCTACTCCATTTACACAAATTCCAAGAAATCAAAACTTAGACACCCTAGGAAAATTCGCTTATGCACAAAATGTGAAATGGGTAAGAACGCAAGGGATCGAATTATATGCTTCGCATAGCTTTAAGATTGCAAAAAAGATCAATGTCAACTTGCAATCCACAATCACTTGGCTAGACTCAAAGACCTCGGACAGCATCCCTTCTTTTTATATCCTCTCACATGCTAAATTTTTGATGCAAAACAACGTTCAAATCAAGTATAAAAATTGGGAAATCCTCTGGCAATCCGTTTATAAGGAAAGAAATGGCACACAAGCTGCTGCAATTAAAGCCGTTCAAGGAAAAGCATATTGGCTTAATAATGCAAGGATTCAGTATACTGTGAACCATTTATCGGTATACCTCAACGTTCAAAATGTTGGCAATATCAACTATAGCGATTTGTTGGGAAGCAGAATGCCGAATAGATGGGCAAGTATTGGTGTTAAAGCTGATTTTTAATTCATATCCCCATCATTTCCATCGTCTATATTGCCTTAACTTTGGCAATAAAAAAATAGACAATGGAATTTATAAAATCTCTTCAACTTAAGGCATCCAATTCTGGAACATCTACCGGCAAAGAATGGAGCAAAAATAAGAACCCATTTATCACCTCATTTTCTCCGGTAGACGGCAAAGAAATCGGCAAAGTACAAACAACCGATTTCGCTACCTACGACGAAGTAATCAACAAAGCACAAAAAGCATTTGCCGAATGGAGAACTTGGCCCGCACCGAAGCGTGGAGAAGTCGTAAGACAAATCGGAGACGAATTGCGTAAAAATAAAAGTGCTCTAGGAAAACTTGTTAGCTATGAAATGGGAAAAAGTCTGCAAGAAGGACTCGGTGAAGTTCAGGAGATGATAGACATCTGCGATTTTGCCGTAGGACTTTCAAGACAATTACATGGACTAACCATGCATAGTGAAAGACCCGGACATCGGATGTATGAGCAATATCATCCACTGGGAATCGTGGGTATCATTTCAGCATTTAATTTTCCAGTTGCCGTATGGAGCTGGAACAGCATGATTGCTTGGGTTTGTGGTGATGTATCTGTGTGGAAGCCAAGTGAGAAAACACCACTTTGTGGAGTTGCCTGTCAGAAAATCGTAGAAGCTGTATTCAAAAAGAATCAAGTTCCAGAGGGCGTAAGCTGCTTAATCAGCGGAGGAAGAGAAGTTGGCGAATGGTTGAGTAAAGACAATCGTATTCCACTAATTTCAGCTACTGGAAGCACGAGAATGGGCAAGACCGTTGCCGCAACCGTTGCGGAGCGATTGGGAAGATCTTTGCTAGAATTGGGAGGAAACAATGCCATCATTATTACGAAAGAGGCTGATTTGAATATTGCATTAACAGCTGCTGTTTTCGGAGCCGTAGGTACTGCCGGACAAAGATGTACAACAACGCGCAGACTCATCATACACGAAAAAATTTACAACAGCTTTAAAGAAAAACTGGTTCATGCTTACAAACAAATTCGAATCGGTAACCCGTTGATAGAAAAAAATCACGTTGGACCCCTCATCGACAAAGATGCAGTTAGCCATTATCAAAATGCAATCGAAGCATGTAAAAAAGAGGGCGGTAAATTTCTTGTAGAAGGTGGCGTATTGAAAGGCAAAGGATATGAAAGTGGTTGTTATGTGAAGCCATGTATTGCAGAAGCCTCAAACGAAATGGCCATTGTTCAGCACGAAACATTTGCACCCATTTTGTACATCATGAAATACAAAAACCTTGAGGATGCCATCGCTATGCAAAATGGAGTTCCACAAGGACTTTCATCTGCAGTAATTACAACTAATTTGCTTGAAGCAGAAAAATTCCTTTCCGCCGCAGGAAGTGATTGTGGAATTGCCAATGTAAATATTGGAACATCAGGTGCGGAAATTGGCGGTGCATTTGGTGGTGAAAAAGAAACTGGAGGTGGCAGAGAAAGCGGCAGTGATGCATGGAAAGTTTACATGCGCCGTCAAACCAATACAATCAATTATACGGATAAATTACCATTGGCCCAGGGAATTAAATTTGATTTGTAAACTTTTGTAAAAAACATCAATCATATAGTGCAAGCAGGAAAACTGTACTACATTCAATTTTTTAAAAGACAAATACAGACAATGAAAAAACCAATTGCTATGATGTTCATCGGGATGGCTGCTTGCCTTCAACCCTTTGCACAATCAACTAAAGATGCAGACACCAAATTGCCTAAGAACTGGCACCAACTTGATAAAACAGAAACCGGATTTCAAGGAGTCAGTCTTTCTAAGGCGTATGACTTTTTACGATCGAAAAAAATAGCTTCCAAAAAAATTACAGTTGCTGTAATTGACAGTGGAATTGACACCTTACATGAGGATTTGAAACCCATTCTTTGGAAAAATCCGAAAGAAATTCCGGGCAACAATAAAGACGATGACAACAATGGATATATTGATGATGTTCATGGTTGGAATTTCCTTGGCGGTACCGACGGAAGAAACGTAAAGGAGGATTCATACGAAGGCGCAAGAGTCTATTATAAACTCAAACCCATTTGGGATGAAAAAAATGTAGATGAAACCAAGTTGAGTGCCGAGGAAAAGAAATCATATCAAACCTTTCTACGTGCTAAGTCAAAAGTGGTTGGTGTTGTAGACGAGGCCGAAGCAAGTTATATGAGTTCACTTTATCCTACATTTTTACAAGGTGATTCTATCCTGAGAAAAGAAATGGGAAAAGATGAGTACAATGGCACCGACCTTCAGGCGCACAACACTTCGAATTCCAGTGCTAAAATGGTTCGTGGATTGATGCTCAGCATTTCTAAAGCAAACGACAGTTACGACATCACCAACAAACAGTTGATTGATGAGATTTCTGGACAAATCAGAAAAGCTCAAACAGCTAAAGCGCCGCCTCCTGCTTACCGTGGAGACATTGTAAAAGATGATGAAAGCAATCTAAACGATCGCGCATACGGAAATAACGACATCATGGCTTCGACTCCATTCCATGGAACACATTGCGCGGGAATCATAGGAGCAGCTCGTAACGGAGTTGGAATCGATGGTATTGCAGACAATGTTTCTATCATGGTGCTACGTGCAGTACCAGACGGCGACGAGCACGACAAAGACATTGCCAATGCCATCAGATATGCGGTTGACAATGGGGCAAAAATCATTAGCATGAGTTTTGGTAAAGACTTCTCTCCTGAAAAGAAATGGGTGGATGAAGCTTTTAAATATGCAGAGAAAAAAGGCGTTTTACTCGTTCATGCAGCAGGTAACGATGCTAAAAATATAGATACTGCCTACAATTTCCCGAATCCGATTTTCGAAGATGGAAGTGGAAGAGCTTCTAATGTGATAACAGTTGGAGCTAGTGGAGATGAGAAAAATGGAGGAATTACCGCTTCTTTCAGCAACTATGGCAAATCTGAAGTGGATGTTTTTGCGCCTGGAGTAAGCATATACTCAACGATACCTGGCGGAAATACGTATGGCAACTCAAGCGGAACGAGCATGGCTTGTCCTGTAGTTTCTGGAATAGCAGCTATTGTTTGGGGTTATTTCCCAAATCTCACAGCAAGTCAAGTAAAAATGATCATTGAAAAATCTGTAGAACCTATAGAAGAACAGGTTGCTTTACCTGGCACAAAGGACATGGTTAAACTTGGAGATATTTCTAAAACGGGTGGAATTGTAAACGCACTTAAAGCAGTTACAATGGCTTCAGAAATAAAAAAACCAGCTCCAGTAAAAAAGAAATAATTCCAATTCTCAATACATTCAAATTAAAGACCCCGCGAAATCGCGGGGTCTTTAATTTGAGATTACATTTTGAAGAATTAGTGATTTGGGATTAAAGATTTGGGATTAAAGATTTAGGATTAAAGATTTAGGATTAAAGATTTGGGATTAAAGATTTAGGATTAAAGATTTGGGATTAAAGATTTAGGATTAAAGATTTAGGATTAAAGATTGAAGTGATTATAGCAAATCGTAGTAAAAAAACTATTTTGAAATCTCATGCGCGTTTGAGCCATGCAAAACGCGCGGAAAAATGAGTGATTAAGGATATATGATTTAGTATCGATCTGGCGCCGGTGTTCCGAAGGGGCACCGGTGACGGGGTAGAGTTTCAGGACTGTGTCCTGAACTATAAAAGCGATTTTTTGCTCTTATAGACACCGGTCACAGACCGGCGCCAATTACAGCTTTTTTTGAATTGGACCTGAGCGCGAGTTAGAAGACCACAATTAAACTATTAATCTCGCTTTACGAGGTTTTTATCCGCAATCATTTTATCCATGATTTTTGCAGACTCTTCCAAGAAAATATCTGTTTTTCTCAATTTTAACCACTGCTTATTACGATCTGTTTTTTCGGGTGTGCTGTTAAATTCAGACTCATCTACCGTTAAATTCCTAATGCTTATGGGTTGTTGTAATTTATACAAATCATCCATTTTCTTAATGGCATCATTGAATTGCTTTTGCTCCTCTTTGTACTTCGTATAATTCAAAGACCTTTCATTATTCGACATTTGATCCAACATTGAAACTTGCTTTTTTATTCCGGAGAATGCATTATCATTGTTGATTTCGGCTGAAGCACTTGTAATTATTTGGTCGAAGGTATTTTCTGATTTTTGATATGTTGCTTTTGGTATTTCATCCCATTTTAATGCAGAAACATTGTCTTTCTCCTTATACTTTAAATAATCATAGCGATCAGGAAAAATGATGTCGGGTATAACTCCTCTCAATTGAGTTGCACCACCGTTGATACGATAAAACTTTTGAAGTGTAAGCTTCACATTTCCTAACTCTTCTGTTTTATTGCCCATGATACCTACACCACCGTCTGGATTTAATGGAATCATACGTTGAACTGTACCTTTCCCGTATGTAGAAGCTGAACCAACAATTATTCCTCTGTTATAATCTTGTATGGCTGCTGCAAAAATTTCGGAAGCTGAAGCACTTGTACCATCAACCATTACAGTTAATGGACCATCATACAACACACCTTGATCATTGTCTTTTAAAACACTCGGATTCTCATCTCTCCCCCTTACCTGACAAACAGGACCGTCTTTGATGAATAGTCCAACCATCTGAACCACATCATACAAAGAACCTCCCCCATTGCCTCTTAAATCCAAGATGATACCACTCACATTTTCTTCCTTTAGTTTCTTAATTTCTTTTGCAACATCTTGAGCACATCTTGGTCCATTTGGGCGTTCAAAATCGGCGTAAAACTCTGGCAAATAGATATAGCCAATTTTGTTTTTACCATTAATGATGGCAGACTTAGCGAATGTTTCGTCTAAATTGATTTCATCTCTTTTGATTTTGATCACTTTTATTGAGCCATCTGTTCTTCTTACTGTCAAACTAACTTCTGAGCCTTTGGTAGCCCCACGAATCAACTTAACCGCATCTGTAACCGAATACCCAGTAACATCTACTGGCTCTGCATTCCCTTGACCCACTTTTATGATTTCATCATTTTCTTTTAGCTCTCCACTCTTCCAGGCCGGACCTCCGCTAACTAAACTTGAGATTCTGATTCTGCCATCATCTTCTTTTAGTTGAGCGCCAATTCC
>JBDLUO010000026.1:0-3841 GCA_039805285.1 Bacteroidota bacterium | reverse complement strand
TGGAATTGCAATAAGGGAATAAAATTCATCTTAAGTAAACTTTCTACATCCCTATCCCAAAAGTTCGAATTCAGGCCCTTTAGGACTACTAATAATTTAACCAGTTTCCTAAACTTTAGATTCAAGTTCCCTGCCTGCCATGCCTTGCGGCAGGTAAACCGGCAGGCAGGGATTCTTGGTGGGACTACTTGTTACTATTTAAAAAATAATTACTGCCGAAATAACATCAAGCCGTCTACATTCCATCAAATTTTAAGATACCTACCTTATTAGACATTTAAAAAAAATGGGTAATAATTGCTGATTCAATAACAGATGATTCTACATTTGAATAAAGCAATTTATATGTCTTTTGTATCTTAGCACAGCACTTATTTATTGAAGTTATTTTTTAATAAAAAGGAACATGCATCATCCACTTAAGATACAAATCACATACCAAGGAGCTCCGTTGACCGAAAAATTCTTCAACGAGCACCCAGAAATCCATGAACTTTTTCCTTCAAAAGATAAATTCATGAATGAAATCTATCTGCCACTTCTCAAAAAAGCAGAAGAATCAAAAACGGAATATGTCGTTGAAATTTCTGAGGCAGGTATTTCCATTAATGGGGTAGTTCAGTAATAAAGACGAAAAGAATCGACTTTTTCAGGATTGGTACAAATGCGATTTCATTCATCGCGCACTATTCGGCATAAAAAAATTATCTTAGTTAAAACTTTATTCCTTTTAAACATTTTTCTAAGTGTTATTCAATTCGTTCGAATTCTTACTCTTTCTACCGATTGTTTTTCTGTTGTATTGGTTTGTGTTTAACCGAAAACTCAACCTTCAAAATGCCTTAATTCTTGTTGCCAGCTACTTCTTCTATGGATGGTGGAGCTGGAAATTTATGGGTTTACTGATGCTTAGCACGCTTCTAGATTATGTGTATGGTTTTTTTGTTTTTGATGAGAATAGAAAAAAAGCAAAGCTGTTTCTCTGGCTCAGTATCATCAATAATTTAGGTGTCTTGGCCATTTTTAAATACTATAACTTTTTCGCAGAACAATTTCAACATGGATTCGACGCCATAGGAATTCATATCAATCCTTATTTTCTTGATTTAGCGCTCCCAGTCGGTATCTCATTTTATACGTTTCATGGAATGTCTTATGTGTTCGACATCTATCGCGGACAACAAAAGCCAGTAAAGAATTTTGTGGACTATGCGGTATTCGTAAGTTTTTTTCCGCTTCTAGTGGCGGGTCCGATTGAAAGAGCCAATCACTTGTTGCCTCAGGTTCAAAAAAGAAGAACCTTTAATTACGAACAGGCATTAGATGGTTGCAGACTCATGCTATGGGGCATGTTTAAAAAAGTAGTTATTGCAGATGGACTGGCAGAAACCGTAAACCATATTTTCAACAATCACCAACAGTTGGATGGGTTTACATTGATCGTTGGTGCTATTGCCTTCAGTTTTCAGATTTATTGCGATTTTAGTGGGTACTCAGACATTGCATTAGGTACGGCAAAACTTTTTGGATTCGAACTCTTGAGCAATTTCAAATTTCCATACTTTTCAAGAGACCTTGCTGAGTTCTGGAGAAGGTGGCATATCTCATTATCCTCTTGGTTCAGAGATTATTTATACATCCCATTAGGAGGATCAAAATCTGGACTTTTCAAATCGATTCGCAATACTTTCATCATATTCCTGGTCAGTGGTTTTTGGCATGGAGCAAGTTGGAACTTCATCGTTTGGGGCTTCATTCATGCCTGTGGCTTTCTTCCGTTATTATTGATGAATAAAAACAGAAAACACACGACTGAAATTGTTGCACAAGATCGAAAATTACCACATGTCAAAGAATTGTTTCAGATGATTGTTACATTTTCATTTGTCACTTTCGCGTGGATATTTTTCAGGTCAAAAGACTTGACTGATGCGTGGAGTTACATCAGCCAAATCGCAAGCAGTTCCATAAATAATCCTTCACAATACTTTCATTTGCCCGGAGGAAAATCCGCTTTCATTTATATTGTTCCGTTATTGATTTCTGATTGGTATTTGAGAAGAGACGAAAGAATAATTAGGTCCATAAAATATACTATTCTCAGGTGGGTGATTTATTTGTTGATGATTTATTTCTGTATCGTTCACCTGAGTTCGGAGCAGCAGTTCATTTATTTTCAATTTTAAGATGAAATTATTTTTAAAAAATATACTGATTCTGTTCATCATCATTTTGGTGCTGGATCCCGCATTTCTTTTTCTATTGAAATACCAAGAAAATCATTTGTACGACACGCGTTTACAAAAGTTGATGGATGGAAAAATAAATACCGATATATTGATTTTAGGTTCTTCAAGAGGAGCGAGAAACATCATCGCGGCGCAAATCCAAGATTCTTTACATGAAAGCTGCTACAATCTTTCTTATCCTGGTTCCAACTTAGATTTTCATCAATTCATTTTACAAACCTTCCTGAAAAAAAACAAGAAACCTAAAACCATACTGTTAACCATAGACGACAGCATGGCACTGAAAGACAACGCATCGCTCAATTTCAGAAACGATGTTTTATATCCGCTGGCTCAACACAAATACATCAATGATGTACTGATTCAAAACAATGAAAACCCCTTCATATCTAAATACCTATACACGTTTAGGCTTGAAAAAAGCATGTTTAAAAAAGCAGACGAAACAGTTGGTGCTACTGATTCCCTTTGGAATTGCGGATCTATGCCAATCGTATTTACAAAGCCGAATTATACTTTCCAATACAACGAACACGATACCCTTTATTCAAAGGTTGAAGAGAATCCAAAAAGAGTAGAAAATTTGAAGCAAATTCAATCTATTTGCAAGCAAAATAACATTCATCTTATTTTTGTTTTTCCGCCGAATTATAAAGTATACAATTCAGCTTTTGAAGCAAGAATCAAATCCATCACGGGTGAAAGTATTTCTTATTTTGTTTACAATCGATCCGAGCTTCGATATACAGACTCTACTTATTACTACGACATGGGTCATCTCAAACTCAATGGTGCTCGAATTTTCACCAATGAGTTGATTGAATATTTGAGATCACCAGCTTCAAATAAAGCAAATTGATCTGTGCTTCGGACTACGAAAAAATTAGTGCGTAACCCATATTTTTTTCTGATAAAACTTTCCTCCTTTCAGCACCTGAATCACATAAATACCATTTGAAAATGGCAATGTATTTATAATGGTCTTCTGTATGGGATTTTCATTTATGTATACCAATTTGCCCGTCATGTCTATCATGCGGATGGCATCCGGATTTTTTGTTTCTACCGTAATAAAAGCAGCAGAAGGATTAGGATACACTTTTATGTTGGTTGATGATGAATCTACCGGAGGAATTACTGTAGTATCCACATATTCTGCCTGATCCAATGAGCCTTGTTTTTTTCCATGTAAATAAACCGACAGTGGAATATTGCCTTCACGTCCGGTAAACACAGCAGAAGGAACATTGATCATAAAGCTGTGACTGCCCGCAGAAACCGCTCCGAGATCGATTCTGCGAATATCAATCACATCACCCGGACACCAATTGCTGAAAGACTGCCATTCCACGTCTGATCTTGGATTGCTTCCGTAGATACCGTTGCCTTGAGTGTTATACACACGAAAAGGTTCGCAGCTCATTCTGCCAGGCTTATATAAGTATTTCAATGCACCATCATAAAAAACAAAATGGTTTCGCCTGTTATATTCTTCCCCTCCGCTGTTCGCTCCGTGGTTGGAAGTAATTAAGAAAAAAGCAGCATCTGTTAAATCGGACGGCACATCAAATTGAAAGGTTCGTGTTGTTTTT
>JBDLUO010000025.1:0-2729 GCA_039805285.1 Bacteroidota bacterium | reverse complement strand
CCGTCAGTTGTTTGCGTAGAAAGTCCATTGAGTATCATTTCTTGTATGCTGTAACACTCAATCAGTTCTATTTTTACCAATCCTTGCACTTTTCCAAAGCATTGAGCAGGAAAAGTAACTATCGTGCCTTGATTTCCATTTATTGTTTGTTTTTTATTGAGATTGATTTCAAAGGTTTGAACATTCTGTTCATGCTTTGAATTAAAAGCTGTTAAAACAATTATTGTGTCACTGTCGATTTCTCCCATTTTTTGATGTCCGTTTTTTGGTTCGTTCCCTGAATTACAAGAAAATAAAGCAAAACAGACAATTATAAGTTCGGATTTTATAAATAAATTCATAGTAAGGGGTTTAAGGCATTGAAAGAATTTGTAATGTTAAAAGAAGGATTTTTGAGAAAAGTGGATGAGATCGATTCTAAATATTGATGTTGTTAAGCTTAAACTGTTCGCATCATTTCGGACTCCTTATCACTAGGATAAATTCCAGGAAAGAACATCGGAGATAGATTCACTGGATAATTCACATAAAACGTAACATGCACACCTTCTTTTGTTCTTCTCAAAAGTTCCATTTCTTCCAAGGAATCAGTAATAATTTTTGCTGTTTTCTCCGACAAGTTGGTTATCCTTTCAATATCTGTTTTTGTGATTTTACCTTTTAAAAACACATCCTCTAATATGTATCTTGCCTCAGGTCTAAGCTTTTTACGAAGCACCATTAAATCCGCGAATCCTTGGATACGGGAAAGCATGTTTTCCATATCAAGAACATGATACATGTAATCGGCTTGATCGATTGCTGTCTCGAGAAAGAACACACAAAATTCAACAAACATCTTGTTGGATAAATTTCCTCTTCCATCGTAGTCATTGTAACGTTTT
Organism: Bacteroidota bacterium; assembly: GCA_039805285.1. Classification (GTDB taxonomy): domain Bacteria; phylum Bacteroidota; class Bacteroidia; order Chitinophagales; family Chitinophagaceae; genus Ferruginibacter. Next base: position 1,845 of record JBDLUO010000025.1, on the reverse strand, counting down.
AAATCAGCATTTGCAAGTTTAGCTTTATAATCAGCATTCCTTCTTGCTAAACCTCTAGATATTGACCAAAGTCCACTAGAATTCAATTTTTCAAACATAAAACATGCATCAGAATACAATCTAACGACACGTCCATTACCATCTAGAAAAGGGTGAATCCATGCTAGACGATGATGAGAAGCTGCAATCATTATAATTCTTCTGATTTTGGATTTGTTATCATTACTCAATGGATTATAGAACTCATCGAATCGATTCATGAAGAGTGATAAATTACCTGAATAAGGTCCTACATGACGACCGACTTCAACTTCATCAACCCGGAATTCACCCGGATTCACATGTTTTTCTATACCCTCTTTTGATTTCACTAACCTAAACCCCTCTGGTAAGTGATCATAAAAACGTTTGTGTACGCTTTTCAAAAAATTAGATGAAGTAGGGACGATTTCCGGTTTATTAGCTGTTAGTTCTTCCGTAATAGCCTTGTGCAGTTGAATATGGGCGAAGGCTTCTAATTGTAGATCATGCTTTGTCTTGTCATTTGAATAATCATTCTTTAATGCTTTCGCAATATCTATAGGATGCGTATCGCGCCCTTCAATCAAGTTAGAATAATAACTATTCATTGGACGCAGAAATTCTGAAACGACCCTTCTTGTGATCGGATTCATTGCTCCTTCCAATCTATTTGATTTCTCAATCAATTCAATTGCTAAGTTCTCTAACAACCTGATATCGCCATCTGGAAACAAAGGTTCCATAGTGTTCGGAGTTTTATAAAGTTCCAATGTTGCATCCATAGTGCAAATGTAATAAAAATTCAACATATTTTCCGGTAATCATTCCGGTAATCATTCCGGTGATCATTCCGGGTATTTAAAACCAATGTTATCAATGATTTAAATCGGTTTTAAACAGAATCATTTCCGGCTATTATTCCGGCTATTATTCCGGTAGTTAAAAATATTTTTTTTTCCCAACCTCTTCACAAGCTGTGAAAAAAGCTCAATTATTTTACAGGTCACCTTTTTGCACCATTTTTTGGGCTAAAAAGTGGCTTTTCACTACCCCTAAAACAGTCAAACAAACAAAAATCGAGAATCAACCGAATTCGAACTTGTCGAGAACAAATTTTTCTTATTGTCTTTTACCAACAAAATCAGGGCTTTCGAGCCTTTTGCAGAAAAAAATCTTTCCCAACCTCTTCACAAGCTGTGAAAAAATTCCATCAAACCTACTGAATTTTGCCAAGAACACTTTAAAACAAATCATATGGCAGCAAACATCATCACTAGCGAAGATCTAGAGCAATTCAAATGGGAATTCTTAGAACTAATCAAAGGACACATTGATCAACGACTTGGGAAAGTAAAACCAGAAATCGAAGACAGACAGTGGTTAAAATCTCATCAAGTGCAACGCATGCTGGGTATTTCCCCAGGTACTTTGCAAACATTGCGCATCAATGGGACGATTCCTTACACCAAAGTTGGCGGAATCATCTTCTATGACAAGAAAGACATTCAGCAAATCATGGAGAAAAACATGAAGAACAAACGCAATTACTAATCAATTAAAATGCGCAACATGAAAAAATCAGTTCAACAAATGCAACAAATTCTCGAGGAAATGAAGACAATCAAAAAAGACCTTATTCCTCAAGAACCTGTCAAAGAAATTTGGATCGGTGGTATTGAAGTACAAACAACACTTTTCATTTCTGAAAGAACCTTGTATCGTCACCGAAAATCAGGAAGTCTTCCCTACAGTCGCGTTCGAGGAAAAATCTATTACAAGAAATCCGATATCCGCGATTTGCTAGAGAAGAACTACCGCACCGAG
>JBDLUO010000024.1:0-4116 GCA_039805285.1 Bacteroidota bacterium | reverse complement strand
CATTTTTTTGTACCATATCATCAATAACAGGCAAATCAAAAATACCTTTAGAACGATTCATCCTGCCCAAAAAAAGCAGACGAAGCGGTTTATTAGCCTCACTGGATTTCCTTGTCTTTTTTGGAACTTCAATACCATGAGGCAAATAGTAAACATCATTTTTTCTATTCGGAAAAATTTGATGTAACTGTTCCTGAATAAAAGTGTTGTGACAAATAAAAACATCCACAACATGGCCATATTTTTTTGCCAGATTTAGATTGTAGTTATCATGTATCAGTTGGTAAGTGGTTTGCTTAACTGGAAAATGATCCAGCATTGTCATTTCTGTTCCATAATTTAAAACCAATGCTCCAGTATTTAGGGGAACCATGCCATGAAGTCTCTTAATTGCATGCATTCGATGCTCGAAATGATCTGTTTTAAAATACAATTGGTCACATCCTGGATAATCAATTCCCGCTCTTGTCATGGTGTCTTGTGCATTATCTGTGTGTATCACAAGGGGTCGAACACCTTCAGGAATCTTTTTAATTAGATTATAATTTAGACTGCTAACGCCGCCAAGTTTATCGTCGATAAAGAATACTAAACTATTGTTGTTATTCATGACAAATGCCTCATCCAATCGGCTAATTTTGAAATTCCGGTTTTTAAATCTACTGCTGGTTCAAATCCAAGTTCTTTGATTTTACTTACATCCGCTTTCCATTGATTTGGATTTCCTTTTCTCACATTGCCATTGAAATAAACAGCCGATGGCTTTCCTAACGCCTTTAGTAACATCGGAACTAGATCTGCAATAGCTGTCATTTCACCACTCGCCAAATTATAAATTGATGCTTTCATTTCTGACCGTTCTAATATCAATTCTACGGCTTTGGTTAAATCATCTATATATATGAAGTCTCTTGTTTCTGCACCTGTACCCCATAATTCCAATGGGCCATTTGCTTCCTTTGAACGAACATACACATCCCAAAGCAATTGTTTTTTTAGACCTGGTCCATAAACTGAAAAGGGTCTTATGATTGCACATTCTATTCCATAAACTTCATTGTATTCTTTACAAGATTCCTCAGCTAAAAATTTATGCCATCCATAAGGTGAAATGGGATTGATCACATCATGTTCATTGATAGGCAATTTTACTGGATTGCCATAAACTGCTGCGCTAGAAATATGTATATACTTACATCGTGGCGCATATTTACGAATTGCCTCGAGTAAACGAATGGTCATTAAAGTATTTGAGCGAAAATCGTTGTAAGGATTCTTAACAGAAAAATTGACATCTCCATTTCCCGCAGCATTTACACAACAATCGAATTGAAAGCTTTGAACCAATTTTTCGTACCCTACTTCTTGATCCTGAATCTTATGATATGCTATGGCATGATTCGTTGTTTCAATTAAATCAGCGCCCATCACTTCCCAATTCCGGTTTAGAAAATATTCAACCAGATGACTACCAATAAATCCTTCTGAACCTAAAATTAAAATACGCTTCATGTGAATTAATGTATGCCTTTAAATTTATCATTCGATAATAATGAGGCAATCACTTTTTCAGCATCAAATCGAATCGCCTTATCGGCAACGATATCATATACCTCGGCGTTGTTTATTGCCATAATTTTTTCCTTCCCTCTATTGCGTATTCCAACTGAATCCCGAGATTCAGAAAACGAACTGAATCTATACCCTTGTTTGGCAGATATCTCGGGAAAAATGCAATGATTTCTATGCTTTTCGTTAATGAAATAAGCATTATTTCCGGCCGAATTTGATCCTATATAAAAGTATCCTTTTTTCTTTGCCAATTGTACGAGCGCTGCCAAAGATGATCCATACAGTGAAAAGGGACTTGATTTCCCTCTCACAAAATCGGGTTTGTACGGAATTGTAATTTGATCTTCAAATCCAAAAAGTGCATTGTATTCGGAAATAATGATGTCTGGATGCAACACATTCATTTCATTCCAAACCCAATAATCGTTTCCATCAATATCTATGCTTAACAATCCAACTTCTGGATTAAATCCAACAGATGACATCAATTCATTGATGTTTTCTTTGGTAATAAAACTGCAAGTAGAACGTAAGTCGAAGTAGCCCGAGATGTTATCATTCACTATTTGTTTTACGTTTTCAGGCGATCCATCTATAACAAAACCCGACCAATAATTATTTACCAATAAAAATCGGGTGTTCGCTTCCTTATAATTTTCAACTCCAAATTCGATAAAAGTCTTGTTTTTAATTGGGAGGTGACCAATAAGAAATTGTATGATTCCATCATCTCCAAATTGAGAAAAAACCTGAAATTCAACTTCATTGACGCTTTTTACTTCTTTTTTGTCATTGTTAAGTCTAGATTGAATCTGTCCGAGGTTAATTCGAGAATGTTTGTAATCGTTCAATTCTCGGTTGTGTATAAGATCGATTTTCTTATAACTGACCAAGGTTTCAACGATTGCCTTTTTTATTTTGTTAAACATGCTTTTATGATTGCTGTTTTAATTCATAAATTTTATGATGTGGGATGAAATACCCGTAATGTGACCCTTCGAATAAAGACATATCACTGCCTTCATCCACAACGGTTATCGGACAAATCATCTCTGCGATATCAATTACTTTTCCATTTCCAATAAAAACAACCAATCGAAAACAATAATTGTTAGGCGCCAATAATTGGGCTGGAAATTCTATAACAAATTCTTTTTCTGCTAAAGCTGTATCAAAGTGATTGCCCATTTCTTCTAAGAATGTGCTGAGATAATCGCCATTTCTACTCTGTATGGTACAGGAGAATCTGACATTCGGGTTGGCAATGTTTTTTCGAATTTTACATTTCAACCTAATTTTTTCTGATTGTAAGAAATGAGTTGCTGAAACTCCAGAATCGTTTATGGCCTCTGATGACAATATAACGTAGTCTTTATTTTCATCCGAAGTTTGGTAAGTAACTTGTTGTTGCTGATTGTCGAGGTAATGTTCAATAGCTGTAGTTGTATCACCGACAAAGCCAACCGTGCCTTTATTAAGTACAACTCCTTTTTTACAAAGTTGTGAGATGAGTCCCATATTATGACTCACAAAAAGAACCGTTCTACCATGACTTCTGCTAATATCTTCCATCTTTCCCAGACATTTTTTTTGAAACTGGGCATCACCCACTGCAAGAACTTCATCAACAATCAGAATTTCTGGTTCGAGGTGAGCGGCAACAGCAAAAGCGAGACGAACATACATCCCGCTGCTATATCGTTTAACGGGTGTATCCAGGAATGTTTCAATGTCTGCAAAATCAACAATGGCGTCAAAATGTTTTTTGATTTCCTCTTTTTTCATACCGAGAATCGCACCATTCAAAAATATATTCTCCCTTCCTGTAAGTTCTGGATGAAATCCGGTTCCCACTTCAAGCAAAGATGCTACTCTTCCTTTTATTTTAATTGAACCAGAAGTTGGTTCTACAATTCTAGAAATCACTTTCAGCAAAGTACTTTTACCTGCACCATTCCTTCCTATAATACCGATTCGATCACCTTCTTCTACATCAAAACAAACATTCTTCAATGCCCAATAGTCTGTTTGATTTTTTGTTGCATTGGGATTCCATCCTGAGAATGAAAATATTTTTTTCGCTTTTGATGATATAACATCTCTTAGTGCAGTATAACTTTCTTTACCACCTCCCTGCAGTTGGTAACACTTTGAAAGATCTCTTATTTCAATTATATTCGACAAGCTTTAAATTTAAATGTGATCAGCAAATGATTTTTCCGTTTTTCTGAAATATTGAATTCCAAAAGAAAAAACGACAAGAACAACCGAAGCAGAAATGAAAAATGCAATCCAATTCATTTTTTCACCGAGGATACACCATCTGAATCCATCTATGATTCCTACCATTGGATTCAGTGCGTATAAATATCGCCATTTTTCATTGATCAATGCACTACTAAATCCGACAGGGGTAATATACAACCCGAATTGTATGATAAAAGGTATGATGTACCTAAAATCTCTGTATTTCACATTTACTGCGGTTAAATACAAACCGAGTCCGATGGAAAAAACGAATAGAATTGCTGCGAACAAGGGTAA
>JBDLUO010000023.1:0-4280 GCA_039805285.1 Bacteroidota bacterium | reverse complement strand
AGTATGTCTTTGTTTACTTCTTTGAGCATGAAATCTTCTTCGTGAAACGATACTGGCACATTGATGATGATGGTTGCGAGTTTTTTGCTCATCAGTGCCATCTCTTTTCCATTTCTAACCTTCTCTCCTATCGCTCCTTTGATGCTATCTGCGTTGGCAAGAACCTGGTCTAAACTTCCGAATTCTTTAAGCAACTTGGCAGCGGTTTTCTCTCCAACGCCTGGTATGCCGGGGATGTTATCTACCGCGTCGCCCATCATACCCAACATATCAATTACCTGATTTACATTCTCTATGTCCCATTTGGCGCAAACTTCTGCCGGACCTAATATTTCATGCGTGTTTCCTTGATATGGTGGTTTGTAAATTTTGATGTTTTGAGAAACAAGCTGACCATAATCTTTATCGGGCGTAACCATATACACCTCATATCCTGCCAACTCTGCTTGTTTGGCTAAGGTACCTATTACATCATCCGCTTCGAATCCATCACATTCAATTACAGGCACATTGAATCCTTGTATGATTTTTTTGATATCTGGCACGGCAGCAAGAATGTCTTCGGGGGTTTCTTGTCGATTGGCTTTGTAGTCGGCAAAATCGGTATGCCTTTCTGTTGTTGCTTTGGTATCAAAGCAAACCGCCATGTGAGAAGGTTTTTGATTGTTGATCAGATCGAGCAAGGTGTTTGTGAATCCGAATTGCGCGTTTGTGTTTTTACCCTGACTGGTAACTCTTGGGCTTCTGATTAATGCGTAATAGGCCCTGAAAACAAGAGCGAATGCATCCAGTAAATACAATTTTTTCGACATGACCTAAAAGTAAGACAAATGCCTCAAAAATGCGGAGGGTATTGGATTTGAAATGGCAAGTTGTATGAAAATAATCGATCAGAAATATTCTACGTTTTCAATACCGAAAGGGCATGAAATGAGATGAGAAGAAAATTAGGAATGATGAAAAAAATCAATCTTTTTGTCCTTTCCACCAGCGATAGGCGATGAATCCCATGATCGCAAAAGGAGTGAGCATCAGGTATAGAATTCCATTGTTCAAACCCAGCGCGGGTTTTTCTCCGAGCTGTTGTGCTGTTTTGGTGCAAAGGGAACACTGAGCCATCAGATTCAAATGTATCAGAGTGAACACAAAAAAACAGATGATATAAGAAATGAATTTTTTCACAGGTCAAAGGTAAATAAGAAAAAAGTCCGCTTTGAGTGCGGACTTTTATTTTTTTTTAATTGCTTGCTTCTTGAGCCATCGCCTTGCTTACGCGTTTGCGATCTTCTTCGTTAAGGATTGTCTTACGGAGACGAACACTTTTTGGCGTTACTTCGATGCACTCGTCGTGTTGGATGTACTCCATACACTCTTCGAGGGTCATCAAGATTTTTGGAGCTGCCTTACTTGCGTCATCGCTTCCGCTCGCACGGTGGTTGGTCAGTTTTTTTGCTTCTGTTGCGTTTACGACCAAGTCTCCTGGTTTGATGTGCTCTGCAATGATTTGACCAGCATATACATCATCTCCTGGATCTACAAAAAAGCGTCCGCGGTCTTGTAGTTTATCGATGGAATATGCGGTTGTTTTTTCTGTTGTTTTAGACAACAATACACCATTGTTTCTTCCTGGAATAGAGCCTTTCCATGGTTTATATTCATGGAATCTGTGAGCCATAACAGCTTCACCTGCAGTATTGGTAAGCATGTTGCTACGGAGACCGATCAACCCTCTAGAAGGTATTTCGAATTCCAAGTGTTGCATTTCACCTTTGGTTTCCATGATGAGCATTTCGCCTTTACGTTGGGTAACCAAATCGATTACTTTTCCGCTGAATTCACCCGGAACATCTACTACTAGAATTTCATAGGGTTCATGTTTTTGACCATTAACCTGCTTCACCAAAACCTGAGGTTGACCAATGGTAAGTTCGAAACCTTCTCTTCTCATGGTTTCAATCAAGATACCCAAGTGAAGAATACCACGACCATAAACCAAAAAGCTATCTGCGTTGTCGCTGTCTTCTACACGAAGCGCGAGGTTTTTTTCTGTTTCTTTAAACAAGCGATCACGTAAGTGACGACTGGTTACAAATTTTCCTTCTTTACCAAAGAACGGAGAGTTGTTGATACCAAAAAGCATGCTCATGGTTGGTTCATCCACGCTGATTACTGGTAAAGCTTCTGGATTTTCTGCATCAGCAATTGTGTCGCCGATATTGAAATCTTCTAGACCTACAACTGCACAAATATCACCAGCTACCACTTGTTCTGCTTTCTTTTTACCCATTCCTTCAAACACATACAATTCTTTGATACGCATTTTTTTGATGGTTCCATCTGCTTGCATCAAAGCGATTTGTTGGTTTTCTTTTAATACACCACGGGCAACTTTTCCTACTGCAATTCTTCCTAGGAAAGAAGAGTAGTCCAAAGAAGTGATTTGCATTTGAGAAAAACCTTCGTTCTTTTTTGGAGCAGGTACATATTCAATGATGCCATCCAACAAAGGAGCGATATTATCTATTTGCGTAAGTGAATTATTGAACCAACCGTTTTTACCCGAACCATAGAAAGTTGGGAAATCCAATTGTTCTTCGGTCGCATCTAAGTTGAAGAACAACTCAAATACAGCGTCATGTACCTCATCGGGTCTGCAATTCGGTTTATCTACTTTGTTGATTACTACAATAGGACGCAAACCCAGCGCCAATGCCTTTTGTAGCACGAAGCGGGTTTGAGGCATCGGACCTTCAAAAGCATCTACGAGAAGCAAAACGCCATCTGCCATTTTTAGAACCCTTTCCACTTCACCACCAAAATCCGAGTGACCAGGGGTATCGATCACGTTGATTTTAACGTCTTTATAGGTTACAGATACGTTTTTGCTGAAAATGGTAATGCCACGTTCTCTTTCAAGATCGTTGCTATCCATGATTAATTCACCCGTTTCTTGGTTTTCACGAAATACTTTAGTGGCATGCAAGATTTTGTCTACCAGGGTTGTTTTGCCATGATCTACGTGCGCAATGATGGCGATGTTGCGAATATTCATATTGATTTGTTTGCGTTTGGCCCTGAAAATCAAGCAAATAGCTTAACAGGCCTTGTTTTTGACGTGCAAAGGTAACATTATTCGGTGGGTTAGCAAGGGTAAAGAAGATTAATGATTTGTGATTTTTGATTTATGATTATTGATTTGGGATTTATGATTTTTGATTTATGATTTGTGATTTTTGATTTGTGATTTTTGATTTATGATTTTTGATTTATGATTATTGATTTGGAGATTGGGGATTTCTTTGACCGGTGATTGCTAAGTCGGATGGAGGGCGACATTATTCATATCAAGCCCACCGTTTCAACGGTGGGCGATCATTTTTTGCACGAAAAAAAGCATTGCAAACACATATATGAATTGAAACAACGGCAAACCTTTTCGAGAAATATTATATTTTATTTTTAATAGAAGAAATGGATTGAGGTGTCGGTTGGAGTTAGACTATAAACTGAACATGTAGATTACGGAAAAATACAAAAGAGGAAATTGTTTCATCAAAACATACTTATCAAAATGAAAAAAAGTTTTTTTACTCTATTCGCATTAATCTCACTTGTTTTGGGTGGTTTTGCACAAGAGAAAAATGGAATCATCGGTATTTCATTTGGACCAAGCATTCCAATTGGAGACTTGTCGAGCAAGGATTCTGATAATGCATCTGCGGGATGGGCGAATACCGGTGGAATTTTTGACATTTCATTTGCTTACAAACTTGGAAAAGGAAATTTTGGCATCACTGCATTGTTGCGCGGTCAGGTAAATCCATTCGATGCTCAGGCATATGCGAATGAGCTGGCAAATCAGTTGAGTGGAGTGGTTTGGACAGTAGACACCAAGGCATGGGGAATAGGGGGACTTATGGCAGGTGGATTCGGTTCGTTTCCGGTTTCTAAAAAAGTAAATTTTGATGCACGAACAATGATAGGCTTTTTAACCGCCGTTTCACCAGAGATCACAATCACTGCAATCGGAGCTGGAGGAGCAGCTTGGGCTAGACAAAGCAGCGCCACATCCACTTCATTTGCATATTTGATAGGAGCAGGATTTTCATTCGACTTGGGCAACAATTTAAAACTACTCAGCAATCTCGATTACCTGGGATCTAAACCAGAGTTTAGAAATGTTGAAACCATATCAAGCGATGGAAGCAGATTTACCGACACGTGGAGCCAAAGCATGGGCGCTATTAATTTGAGCGTGGGGGTTGGGTTTAGGTTTTGAT
>JBDLUO010000022.1:0-5010 GCA_039805285.1 Bacteroidota bacterium | reverse complement strand
CATTTTCTTCACATCATCATATTCAGCGATTTTACTGTTTTTGACATTGTAAGTGTAATCCATCTTGTAGCATTTGCCAAATCGGAGCGGGTTAGTAAATCCGAACTTGGCATCTATAACGCAGCCATTGTAATTCTTTTTTTAAACATCATAACTGGGTATCTTCTATCCAGTTTTAACATAGACAATGAAAATTGGTTTAAGCTCAGTCGTTTCTTCATTTTGTTTATCTTCCCCATGATTCTCATCAGTACAGGATATAACGACAAAGCATTCTTTCCTGAATTACAAAAGAAATTTCCGCTCCTGATTCTATTTTGTATTGCCTTTCTCGGATTACAAATGGCATTCGGACTGAGCGTATCCTTGGTAAAAACACTAAATCCAAATGTAACCATTGCCAATGGGATAAGATATCCAGGTATTTTTTCTGATCCACAACAATTCGCGCAGTTTTTAGGTGCATCCAGCTTTTTATTGTTGATTCGATTTGATCCAGAAGAAAAAATTAAAAGGCTCAATTGGCTACTGTTCGGACTATGTGTAGTTGGTATTTTTGCAGCAGGTGGAAGAGCCGGTTTGATGGGATGGGCACTTGGACTTTTCCTTTTTATCTTTTTCAGCAAACCCCAATACAAAGTTTACATTTTGGGTTTCTCATTGATCTTGGGTATTGCAATCTACTTTTTACAAGATAAACTCGCCATATTTAATAGAAGTACCGATTTGCAGGATACTTACGATTTTAGGGCTCATATTTGGTTTCAAGCTTTTCAGATTTTTTTGGAAAATCCATTGTTTGGAATCGGACTCGGAAACTACAGCGATTATGTTTTGATTCATTATCCAGAACAAGTTTGGATCATAAACAACGAACTTGTTGCCTTTGACCATCCAGAAAGTGGTTATCTCTTATTTCTTACCGAGATCGGAGGCATTGGTTTTATCTGCTTTCTCACCCTGATTCTAATGCCACTAGGGAAAGCCATGTTCGCTTATTTTCGAAACAAAGACTTAAATCATATCCTGTTCATCTCTGCCGCATTGTGCTGGATCGTGGGATTTTATTCTACAAATTCTTTGGGAGACATACGAATGAAAGTACTAATTGCACTTATATTTGGCGCAATGATTTCGTACCGCTTTTTCCAGAATGAGCTATTGGAAATGGAAGAGGAAAATGAAGATGATGCTGAAATAGCTTAAAAAAAAACTGAATTAAATTCAATTAACCTGAAAAATTTTCTAAAAATAACTCGATTAGATTGGTTTAAAAACAGCATGTGGGGACTCATATCCAACGTGCTCCAGAATATATTATTCAGTGTTTTTTTTGTCATTATTGCCAGGGTTTATTCGGAAACAGAATTTGGCAATTATGTAATCGCCAATACCATTTATTCATTTGTAATGGGCTTCTCTTCATTGGGACTTGGCCATTGGTTTGTACGTGAAGTGATCAATACGGAAAACAAAGAAAAACTAACCCAGTCTTTTTTTAAAATTCAGGGTCTGATTGGAATCTTTTTTTATCTGATAAATGTTGTGATTTCATTTTCATTGTATCAAGATCCATTGATCAGAAATATTTCACTCATACTCGGCATAAATATCATATTCGACAACATCATCAATGCGGTTAAATCCCTAAACATTGCCAATCAAGAGCAAAAGAAAACATTCAGTATACTTACAATTGAAGCCACATTAAAGTGCCTGATTTCTTTTGTATTGTTGGCATGGAAGATGGATATCGTATTGCTTAGCGCCATTCTTATTGTACTCCGACTGATCACGCTAAACCTATTTTTAAAAATGGGTAGTTCTCATACCCTTCATGCTTTCAAAATCATACAATCTAAAGTCCCTTGGTCTGAAGTAAAAAATGTGGTTTTGAAAAACTGGCCCTTTATCATTATCGGCAGCATCTCAATCATCAACTGGAGAATCGGAAACATCATCGTTTCAAAATGGCTGACCTTATATGATGTGGCAGTATATGAAATCTCCTACAAAATGTTCTCCCTCGCCTATCTATTACCTGTAGTGGTTTCTACTACAGTTTACCCAATGCTGATTAAAGCATACCAATCCGGAAAAGCAGAGCTTAGCACAATGTATCACAGAATTTATATCCCATATGTCGCATTTGGATTTCTTGCTTTTAGTTTTGTATACGCTTATGCAGATTTTTTCATTCCTCTTTTATTCGGTGAGCGTTACGAACATGTTGCACATTATGTAAAAGAGATGTTTTTAACCATACTTATATTTCCAACGCTTTTTCTTCAAGCCAATGTTGCACTCACATTAAAAATGGAGAAGCTAGACATGTTGTGCAATATATTTAGCTTGGTAGTAAATGTTTTGATTTGTGTGATTGGACTTTCTTACAAACAAGACCTTTTCGTTGTCAATTTTGGACTTTTCGGTTCGTTTCTGATTTTTCATATCATACAAGACATCATGCTTGTTAGAAAGAAAATTACTAGCGTTTTGCATGTCGCTGGATTTTATATATTCAGCATTTTGATTGTTGGAGGCTATGTCATTCTCTCAGAAAAATTCGGCAACGTGATTGTATTTCCTATTACATGGATTGCCATTGGTTTGCTTATCTTCATCTTCAGAAAAAAAATAATTGCCATCTACAAAAGTTGATTTGAAAACAATTGATGAAAACGGTTATCCTATATACAAACGCTTTTTTCTTGGATTCGGCTCTTGAAATGGCCAATTGCATTAAAACCAAAGTCAACCTTGTTTTTTGTATTGAAATCACACCTTACTCAAAAAATGCAACCATATTAAACATTGGCAATATTGATTCATTCGGACTTATAGAAACACCAGAAACGGTTTTGAATGCAGAAGAACATAAAAAGTTCAAACCCTATTTTGAAGGTATGCAATCCGTTTATTTCATTGTTCACAAAAACAAAAAAAGCTTTTCTCTTCAAACCATTTACAACAGCTTTAAAATAGCACGCACCTTAAAGCAACACAAACCCGATTTATGGCATTTTGATAACGTTTCTTTGAGATCCATTGGGTTTTATCCTTTAATCAGAAAGCTCGTTGTTCATTTACACGACCCCGTAGCACACAGTGGCGAAAAAAACTGGAGAGATTTACTAAAGAACCGTTTGTACGCACATAAGGCAAATGCCTTTTTATTTTATTCTGCTTTCTCCGAAAATTTATTCAAAACACACTTCCCTAAAATCCATAAGCCCACTTCGCACATCAGCCTACAACCCTATACTTTCTTCACCCATTTCATAGATAAGAAGGCTGAGGAAAGCAGCAATCAAATCCTTTTTTTCGGCAGAATCTCTCCTTACAAAGGAATAGACCTCTTATTAGAGGCGATTCCAAAAGTGATTGAAGATTTTCCAAACGCACAATTCATGATCGCCGGCAACCCCAGTTATGGCTGCGATATCGACGAATCTGTTCTTGAAAAATTAATCGCAAATCTAACATACAAAAAAGGATACCTGGATGTAAAAGACATGGCAAACCTGATTCACAACAGTCTTTTTGTTGTTTGTCCATACCGAGAAGCCACACAAAGCGGCGTTTTATTTACGGCGCAGGCTTTGGGTAAAGCAGTAGTTTGTACACGCGTTGGCGCATTTGTAGAAAATATAACAGATGAAAAAAATGGAATCCTATGCGATCCTAGTGTAGAATCCATTGCAGAAGGAATTAAAAAAATGCTTCAAAATCAGCATTACCTCAATTTGGAAAAAAACATCGCAAAAAAATCATCTCCTAAAACCATAGAGAAAATCGGACAAACAATCGATGATATGTACCAAATGATTTTGAAATCATGATGGCATAAGTAATATTATCCATATAAAAATTGATTAGAATCAGTTCTCTTTTTTAGAAACAAATTGTATTTTGTTGCCAAGTTTATCAAGTGGTCATCCAAATTAGTGGATGCTGCTTTCCTATCCATAGAAACACCTTACCCAATCTTAACTAAAAATGAAGAGAAATTCGTTTCTAAGGATCTTGATTCCCATTACCCAATTACCTGTTGAAATAGACAGCATAAAGGGAGGTGTACATTCTGCCCTCATCAATCTCCTGAACGGCTTCGCACTATGTGAAATTGAAGTTCGTGTAGTTTCATTCTCAATTGAAGTATCTCAAGAAACCATCATTTCGTTTTCTGAACACATACGTATTCATTATGTTCCAGAAGGAAAATTCAAATTCCATCTTTTGAATTATTGGTTCAATGGACCTAAATTAATGAGAAAACAGATTGATGAATTCAAGCCTGATTTGGTACATTTCCAGGAAGGAAATTCTTTCTTCTTGATAAAACCCAAAGAATACCCCCTTTCAAAAACACTCATCACCATTCATGGATTTGCACTAGAAGAAGCGAAAAGAAAGAAGAAAATAAAAGATAAAATAAAGTGGCTTATCAATGGCTGGTTAAACCCTTTGCTGAGTCCAGATAACCTCATTCATTTATCTAAATTTTCAACCAAATTATACCATGAAAAAAAAGCACAAAGCAGCACCATCATTCGGAATGCCATAAAAAATGTTTTTTTTGATGTGCCACTTAAAGATAAAACAGACAATAGATTGCTATATCTGGGCATTATAGACAACAATAAAAACCTCATTTTTACGCTTGAAATATTGCACAAACTGCGAGAGTTGGGGATTATATATCACCTAGACGTAATGGGCGGATTCAGCAATCCAGAATACGAGTTGATCATCACACAATTCATCAAAGAAAAAAAGCTAGAAGCCCAAATTACTTTCCATGGCTGGGTAAACCAAACGCAGGTTTTGGAACAATTGAAATTATCAGACATACTCATCGTTTCTTCCAAACACGAGTCTCTTCCAATGGCTATAGCCGAATCTATGGCAGCAGGCAAGGTTGTTCTTGCATCGGCAGTGGGAGGAATATCAGAGATGTTCGAAAACGAAAAATCCGGATTTCTATTCCACTTGAATGATGCACCACAT
>JBDLUO010000021.1:0-5426 GCA_039805285.1 Bacteroidota bacterium | reverse complement strand
AGTTTGATCCTTCCCATCAAGTAAATTACCCTTCATCTTTAAATGAATTAAAATGAAAATCGCTTTAATCGGTTACGGAAAAATGGGAAAAGCAATAGAAAGTATTGCGCTTGAAAGAGGACATGAAGTTGTACTTACCATAGGGTTAGAAAATCTAACCGATTTCAATATAGAAAATCTAAAAAAAGCAGATTTAGCGATTGAATTCACGAGTCCAGAATCTGCATTTCAAAATATTTCCACTTGTCTTCACACCGGATTGGCTGTAGTAAGCGGAAGTACAGGATGGCTAGATCGAAAAAACGAAATCATTGATTTCTGCAATCAAACAAATGGAAGTTTCATCCATGCGAATAATTACAGCATTGGGGTGAATCTTTTTTTTGAGATAAATGCCTTTTTAGCAAGATTAATGCAGAATCAACCTGCTTACAAAACTTCAATTGAAGAAATCCATCACACAGAAAAAAAAGACGCTCCAAGCGGAACCGCCATTCACATCGCTGAGGATATTCTCAGCATAAATAAAAAAATGAAACAATGGGTTTTAGGTCCTTCAAGCCAGAGTGATGAACTAAGCATAAACAGTAAACGAATAGACCCAGCACCAGGTACACATTCTGTTTTTTACGACTCCGAAATTGACAGCATTGAAATTAAACATACGGCGCACAATCGAAAAGGATTCGCTCTAGGCGCAGTGTTGGCTGCAGAATTCATTCACGATAAAAAGGGTGTATTTACCATGAGAGACGTGCTGTCGTTGTGATTAAAGTAGGATAGTGGTTCCAAAAAGTTTAAATGATCTCTCAAATTCTTCCCATAAAAAAAGGGCTATCTTTTAAAAGATAGCCCTTTTGAATATTCATATGAAATTTTAGTTCGACTTGATATCTACTGTATCCTTGTCTCCACCACCAACTTCACAATTTGTTGAAATTCTTTCCGCAGATATACCTTCTTTTTGAACAAGGTACATTTTAACTGCATCTAGTCTTTTCTGACATACTGCTTGAGCAGCTTTTGACGCTTCTGGATATCCATTGATCATGATGTTACATGTAGGATTAGCTTTCAATTTGTTCGCTACGTTCATCAACATAGCTTTCATATCCGCACCTACACCCGTAGTTTTAGGTTTGAATGAAAGACTTGGATAATCAGAAGGACATTCAACTGGCTTGATTGCAGTCATGTTTTTGCAACATTCTGGCTCAGGGCATTTACCAACACCATCAGCGTCAACAGGTTGACATTCTGTTGGAGTGATCAACTGCTTGTCTTGTGAATCTGGAACTCCGTCACCATCGCTATCACGTGTTACACCATGTGTATCTACAGAAGCACCTGCAGCTGTGTTTGGCTCACGATCCAATTGATCGATTACTCCATCAGCATCAGCATCTTCGTAAACTGGTTTTGGTATCTGTTGGTGTCTTGGCTTGTTCAACTCGCTGTATACATAATCCAAAGGATTGATCCACCATAAAGGTTGGATTGATTTTGATCCAAGGTTGAAGTTTACACCCACTGAAAGATAATTGTATGAATCCCATCCTGGAGTAAGAACGCCATCTCCAAGAGGATGCTCTTGCCATTGTTGTCCGTCCATAAGATCATCTTTAATTAAAGTGTGACGATCTTCCAATGAAATGTTGATGCGCTTGCTCAAACGGTAGCTGATACCAGCTATAACAGTAGTAGAGAAGTTAACGGTTTGCTTACCTAAGCTAGGTTTACGATCTCCATAGCTTTCTGCTGCTGTTTCGTACGTATCATCCATTCCTGCTTTCAAACGGCTGCGAATGTCTTTTTTGTTTTGATATTTAGGCTGTGTATTTCTGAAGATATCATCATACAAAGCAGCATATGTAGTTCCGTTGGCTTCATTTCTTGCATTGATTCTAGTTTCATATGCAGAAAATCCAACACCACCACCTACATATAAAGACCAATTTGACTTTTCGTTATAGAAATTGATGTTGTTCAAGTTGATTAACCCTTGAATACTCAAATCCTGTGCTTTGGTTTTGTAATTGTAATAAACAACTTGTGCAGCTTGTCCTGGAATGGTGGTAATCATGTTTCCATTATACAACCATGCAGCACTGTAGATGTCTCTTAGTGCATCGTTATTTGCAAAGTTTCTTGCAGCTTTCCAGTTTAGTCCTTTTGAAGTACCATACAAATATTGTAGTCTAAGTGAGAACACATGACCAATTGCTTTTCTTGCATGAGCAGCAAATCCAAAAGTTCCAAGTTGACTTGGTACATCTCCAGATATGTTGAACAAACCACCAGATACACCCACTTCCCACATGTTACGTGGTTTAGAAGGGAACTTGTATGTGTTGTTCCAGAATTCATTTTGCTGTGGCATGCCTTTTTTGGTAATCACGGCTGAATCATAAACGTCGTAAACGTCTGTAGATTTCTGTGCAAACGCAGCACCGGCAAGAGTACAAAGGAAAGCCAATGACAACGCGTACTTTTTAATTTGCATAACTTAATTGGTTAATATTTTTTCTAATGTATAATTAGAGTTATAGCAAAAGTATTTAAGAATCCAAATACCACCAAAAAAAATGCTTGTTTTTTCATGTTTTTTTGACATTCCCTTACGGAAACATCTGTTTTTTTTAAATTATACCTTAAAAATGAAATCAAATCAGGTAAAATTTAAAATTTGAATCCCCAATGTCGCTACGTAACTTGCCGAACAATAATGAAATTCGAGCCGAAAACCATCAAGGAGGAGCTTCTTACTTTTGAAGCTAAATTCGCTGAGGCTGCCAAAAGCAACACACCGCTTTTAGACAGAATCATGCACTATATCATCAAAAGGAAAGGAAAGCAAATGAGACCCATGTTTGTTTTCCTTTGTGCCAAGCTCCATGCCCCAATCAATGAAAGTACCTACAGAGCTGCTTCTTTGGTAGAACTTTTGCATACGGCAACACTCGTGCACGACGATGTTGTAGATGAATCAATGGAAAGACGGGGTTTCTTCTCCATC
The DNA here is from genome assembly GCA_039805285.1 of Bacteroidota bacterium. Taxonomy (GTDB): domain Bacteria; phylum Bacteroidota; class Bacteroidia; order Chitinophagales; family Chitinophagaceae; genus Ferruginibacter. The sequence continues at coordinate 2,410 of JBDLUO010000021.1, read as the reverse complement.
AATGCAATATGGAAAAATAAAATCGCTGTTCTTGTTGGTGATTATCTGCTCTCGAAGGGTTTACTTCTCTCAACTTCCAATGATGATTTCAAACACCTTCATATTCTTTCGGACGCTGTCAGAAAAATGAGTGAAGGTGAATTATTACAACTGGAGAAATCCAGAACCATGAACATTGATGAAGAAACATATTTTGAAATCATTCGAAACAAAACCGCATCTCTTCTTGCATCAGCATGCAGTGTTGGTGCATTCTCCACAACAAACGATTTGAACATCGCACAAAAAATGCAGGAATTCGGCGAATGCCTCGGCATCGCTTTTCAAATCAAAGACGATCTTTTCGATTATGGCACAAAGAATGTCGGTAAGCCCACTGGAAACGATATAAAAGAAAAAAAGCTAACCCTGCCGTTGATTTACACCCTCAAATCAGTTGATAAAAGCACGAGAAAGCGGCTTATTTACATTCTCAAAAATGAAAATAAAATTGAGGCTTCTGTTAGTTTTGTAATTGATATCGTTCACAAAAACGGTGGAATAGAATACACGACAAAAAAAATGTACGAATACCGCGACAAAGCGCTTGATATTCTTCATGCTTTCGAACCATCAGACGTAAGAGATGAACTGGAGTCTTTGGTAAGATTTACAACCGACAGAAATTATTAGCATTGGAAAAAAAATGGACTTTACTGCCTTCCGACGAAGGGAAAATAAAATCACTTTATGATCAGCTACACGTTGATCAAACACTGTGTCGTATTCTCATAAATCGAGGAATCGATACGTTCGAAAACGCAAAAAAGTTTTTTAGACCGAATCTTGAAGATTTACATTCACCTTGGCTGATGAAAGACATGCGTAAAGCAACGGATCGTCTTCTGGAAGCTTTTGAAAAAAAAGAAAAAATTCTGGTTTACGGTGATTACGATGTTGATGGAACTACTTCTGTTGCTTCTTTCTATCAGTTTCTAAACCAAGTTCATCCTGATTCTTTGCTTGAGTTTTATATACCAAACAGGTATAAAGAAGGATACGGAATTAGCAATGCAGGAATCGAATACGCAAATCAACATGATTTTAGTTTGGTTGTTTGTTTGGACTGTGGCATAAAATCTGTTGAATTGATTGCAAAAGCAAAAGAGCTCGGTATCGACTTCATCATCTGCGACCATCACTTACCCGGCACCGTTATACCTGATGCAGTTGCCATTTTGAATCCCAAACAAAAAGATTGCAACTTTCCCTTTAAAGAACTTTGCGGATGTGGTGTTGGATTTAAGCTCATGACTGCATTGGCAGAATGTCTAAACCTAAGTTCAGAATCCTATCTTCAATATATAGATCTTGTTGCTGTGGCAATTGCTGCAGACATTGTTCCTATAGTTGACGAAAATAGAATTCTGGCCTATCATGGCTTAAAAAAAATAAATGAAAATCCGTCTATCGGAATTAAGGCGATTCTTGAATCCAGTGGAAGCCAAAAGAAACTAACCATAACGAATGTTGTATTCATGATCGCACCGAGAGTGAATGCAGCCGGCAGAATGGATGATGCTAAAAAAGCAGTGCTGTTGTTTATAGAAAACGATGTTGAAAGAGCAAAAGAACTTGCTGCCATGTTGCAATCAGACAATACAGACAGAAGAGAAACCGATAGCACCATCACAAAAGAAGCGCTCGAAATCATCTCCAAAGATCCGAATTATGACCATACAAAATCAACTGTTTTGTATCAACCCCATTGGCATAAAGGGGTGGTTGGAATTGTGGCATCCAGAGTCATTGAATCGCATTACAAACCAACCATTGTCTTAACGCTCAGCGAAGGCTTGGTGACAGGCAGCGCAAGAAGTGTAAGAGGTTTCAATGTATATGAAGCCATATATGCTTGCAAAGATCACCTCGTTACTTTTGGCGGACATTTTGCAGCAGCAGGCCTTTCTATGTTGCCCGAAAAAGTTGAATCTTTCAAAGTAGATTTTGAGAAATCCGTTTCAGAATCAATCACTAAAGATTCCTTATGCCCAGAAATCGAAATGGATGCCGAAATCGATTTCAAAGACATTCGCTTTCCGCTTTTTAGAATGATTGCTCAAATGGAGCCATTCGGACCCGAAAATATGAAGCCCGTATTTATTGCAAAAAATGTGATCAACAACGGAAACTCAAGACTGATCAAAGAACAACACATCAAGTTTGAGCTAAAACAAAACAACGATTATATTTCAGGCATCGGTTTCAATATGGTGAATCGCTTCGATTTACTCCTTCAAAATAAACCAATCGATATCGTTTTTACCCTCGAAGAAAATGAATGGAATGGAAAAGTGTCTCTTCAATTGATGGTGCTCGACTTCAAACTTTCTGCATAAAAAAAGCCGCACTTCTTTATGTGCGGCTTAAC
>JBDLUO010000020.1:0-8960 GCA_039805285.1 Bacteroidota bacterium | reverse complement strand
ATCGTATGGGTGAGTTTAAGATTAAAAATAACGGACAGAATATCGAAGAGCTGGAGTTGGAATTGATTGATTATGGTTTAGAAGAAATTGGAGAAGACAGTGAAGGCAATATCATCATACGCACCGCCTACAATGAATTTGGAAACATGAATAAGGCCTTGGAAGAAAAAAAGATTGAAGTGGTTACTGCTGAATTAACGAGAATTCCAGGAACAACAGTAGAATTAGGAGAAGAAGAGGCTCAAGAAGTACTTAAAATGGTGGATAAACTAGAACAAGACGACGACGTACAAAAAGTATATCACAATTTGAAATAAAGTTTGTGGTTTGAATATTTGTAGTTTGTGGTTTGTAGTTTGGACGTTGGGGGTTTGGACGTTGAGGATTCCTAAAATTTCAATCTCTAATTCCTAATCTTTAATCCCTAATCCTTGCTTTTTACTCCGACATCATTTCCATTACAACCTGAATTACATCTTCTGCATTAGGTTTTGAGAAATAATCACCGTCGCTGCCGTAACAAGGCCTGTGCGCTTTTGCGGTAAGTGTACGTGGTGCTACATCCAGCAAACGATATCCATTTTGTTCTTCCATCACTTTATTGAACATATAAGCAGCTGCGCCTCCTGGAACATCTTCATCAACAAATAGAATTCGACTGGTTTTCGTTAATGACTCCTTTATTTTATGAAAACGATCGAAAGGCAGTAAGGTTTGCACATCAATAACCTCGCAAGAAATACCATTATTGCTCAGTCTTTCTGCCGCTTCTTCGATGATTCGAAGTGTAGAACCATAACCAACGATGGTGATATCTTCACCTTCGCGAATGACATCTGGCACACCAAGTTGTACGGTATAATCCAACAAATTAGCAGGTAGTTTTTCTTTTAATCTGTACCCGTTTAAACATTCAATCACCAGACCCGGATCGTTGGATCGAAGCAAGGTGTTGTACATTCCTACGGCCTGTGTCATGTTTCTTGGAACGCATACATACATCCCGCGAAGCGCATTTATGATCATGCCCATAGGAGACCCGCTATGCCAAATTCCTTCCAGTCTATGACCGCGGGTTCTTACAATGATTGGACAACTTTGACGGCCTGCAGTACGGTAATGGGTTGTAGCAACATCATCACTCAAAGGCTGTAGTCCGTATAGTAAATAATCTAGGTACTGTATCTCTGCGATTGGTCTGAGTCCACGAAGAGCCATTCCAATTCCTTGGCCCATGATTGTCAACTCGCGAATGCCAGTATCAAAAATTCTTTCGATGCCGTATTTCTCTTGAAGTCCATTGAAGCCTTGGTTAACGTCTCCGATATGTCCTAAATCTTCACCAAAAGCCGAAACCAATGGATTTGAGGCAAAGAGCTGATCGAAATAATGATTCAGCACTTCGAAGCCGTTTAATACTGGAGAAGACTCGTCAAATTTTAAAGCGGTTGGGTGAACGTATAGCGCTGACTTTTGACCTTCGTTGTACAGATGATCATCATATTTAACCTCGTTTTCCTTTTTCAGGTTTTCGTAATGTTTTTTTAGTTGATGAACAGCAGCTGTATTTTGATTCCGTAAGTGATTTAAGGTAACCGCCAGTGTTTTCAATACATCTCTTCTCATGGGTTCTCTGATGGCTGACAATTCCTGGATCAATCCGGGTATCGACGCATGGAGTGCGGATACTTCATTAAGTACAGCAACTGCATCTTGAACCATCATTTTTATGGGATCAATGTAGTTCTTCCAAGCGTTATTTTTGGATTGCTTTACGTGATTAACCGCTTCGTCTTCAATAGACTTTAGCTCGTTTTCATCGGCTAAATTGTTCTCGATGATCCATTGTCTCATTTGCAATAAACCATCCCATTCTTTCTCCCATTGCAAACGCTCTGGCGTTTTATACCTCTCGTGACTTCCAGATGTGGAGTGACCTTGAGGCTGTGTGAGTTCTTCTACATGAAAGAGTGCAGGTCTGTGTGTTTCTCTGATTTTTTGAATGGCAGATTCCAGGATTTCGCACATGCCAGCATAGTCCCATCCTTTTAATTTATAGATATCAATTCCGTTGCTGTCTTCTACCGCCTGTAAACCAGCAAGGGCTTCAGAAATGGAACCTTTTGTGGTTTGATATTTTTTAGGAACAGAAATACCATATCCATCATCCCAAACAAATACGGCAAGTGGAACTTGTAATACCCCAGCAGCATTCATGGTTTCCCAGAATTGTCCTTCGCTGGTTGAAGCATCTCCGATGGTACAGAAACAAATTTCATTTCCGTTGTTGCTAAGTTTGTCCATAGACTTTAGCTCTTTCACTTGACGGAAAGATTTAGAAGCTGTGGCTAAGCCGAGCGCCCTAACCATTTGGCCGGCAGTCGGAGCGATGTCGCTCGAAATGTTTTTTCTATTTACCAGATCGAGCCAATCTCCATTTTCGTTCACAAAAGGAGTTGCGAAATGGGCGTTCATTTGACGGCCTGCACTAAAAGGATCGTTTTTGATGTTTGGATCTGCGTATAGCTGCGCAAAAAACTGCTCGACTGTTGCTTGTTCTGTGGCAAACATGAAGGTTTGATCGCGATAATAACCGGATCTAAAATCTCCTTCTTTAAAAAACTTTGCCATAGCCACCTGAGCAACCTCTTTACCATCTCCGAAAATGCCAAATTTCGCCTTTCCAGAAAGCACTTCTCTCCTGCCGAGAAGACTGGTTTCTCTGCTTTCGCAACAGACTTTATAATCGATGAGCACTGCTTTTCTGAAGTGTTCGAAACTCAATTGATCTTGTTCGCTGATGGTATTTGTAGCCGTATCCATAATATTAAAAATGTGAGCAAAAATAATACTTTCCCTTCGGTTTGTTAAAAAATGGCAAACAACGTTCCACATATTTGAATTTCGGAGATAAACATTAACTTTATGCTCCAATTTCATCGTGGAATAACATGAAAAAATACATTTTTACTTTACTTATATGCGCTTTCGGAGTTTCGGCTTGGGCTCAGCACGAAGGTCACGACCATGCAAAGCCCGCTAGCATAGAAACCAAAACTGTTGTTGTTCCTGACTCATCCATATATTTAGCAGAACTGGTTCATGATTTTGGAAAAATCCCACAAGGGAAACCCGTTCATCACAATTTCACGGTATCAAACCACGGAAAAACCGGACTAAAGATTGAGAATGTTCAGGCTAGTTGCGGTTGTACTACACCCGAATGGGAGAAAGATAAAACCCTGTCTCCCGGTGAAAGTACCACCATCAAAGTAGGTTATAACGCAGCGGCAGAAGGACCCTTCAATAAATCCATCACCATCACCTATAATGTAGATCAGATCAAACAAATGAACATCAAAGGAGAGGTATGGAAAACGCCTGCATCAAGCGCACCGGGCAATTCGGCATTGGAATCACTTAAAGAAAAATAAATCACAAAACACAAAACAAAATAAGACAAAATGAAAAAACTATTGTTAGCCGTTACCGCATTGGTTTTGACCACAGGAATCTTTGCACAGAAGAAATCTACAGATGTTGCTAAGTTCGTAACTGAAACCGTTGATTTGGGAAAAATCAAACAAGACATTCCTACAACAGCTGTATTTGAAGTAACCAATATCGGTACTGAACCATTGATTATTGAGCAAGCTACACCCACTTGCGGCTGTACCATTGGAGATTATACCAAAGAACCAATCGCTGCTGGTAAAGTAGGTTACATCAAAGCGACATACAACGCAAAGAACATTGGTATGTTCGAAAAAAGATTGAATGTGAAATTTGCAGGTTACGACATGCAGAACATCACCATCAAAGGAGAAGTAATTAAAAATGAAGCTGCTGCTCAAACTGCAACAGAACCAGCATCTGCACCCGTTCAAGCCGTTGTTGCTGAGCCAGTAAAAGAAGAGATGATAGACACTAAAAATACCAAGTCTGCTTCTCCATCAAAAACAAATCCAACAAAGAAAGCTTCGCCTTCTAAAACAACCAATTTGAACAAGAAGCCGTAATTGAATACGACACATACTTTATTTCAAAGCCCGCAAATTGCGGGCTTTGTTGTTTTTTGTTGAAACAAAAACCGAATTCACAATATCAGATTATCTTTGCGACATGATTAAAATTAGCGAACGCGGCAGCAGTATGCCATCTTCCCCTATTCGTAAATTGGTACCCTTTGCAGAAGCGGCCAAGAAAAAAGGAGTACAGGTGTATCACCTAAACATCGGACAACCTGATATCGTTACCCCAGAAGCATGTATGGATGCGGTGAGACATGCAGACATGAAAGTGCTGGAATACAGTCATAGTGCCGGCAATGAGAGCTATAGAAAAAAACTGACAAGCTATTATGCTAAAAATGGCATTGAAGTTACCACTTCAGAAATTATTGTTACCACTGGAGGATCGGAAGCGATTCTGTTTGGATTCATGGCTTGTTTGGATGCCGGAGATGAGGTGATTATTCCGGAACCATTCTATGCGAATTATAATGGGTTTGCGGTGCAAGCCGGTGTAACCGTGGTGCCTGTGAAGAGTCACATTGAAAATGGATTTGCATTGCCGCCGATCGAAGCGTTTGAAAGTTTGATTACGCCTAAAACCAAAGCGATTGTCATTTGCAACCCCAACAATCCTACAGGATATCTGTATAGCGAAAGTGAAATGGAGTTGTTGAAATCAATTGTCATCAAACATAATTTGTTTTTGTTTTCGGATGAGGCATACCGTGAGTTTTGCTACAGCGGAAAACACATATCTGCTTTGCAATTGAAAGGAGCTGAGGAACATGTGCTAATGATGGATACCATCAGTAAAAGATACAGCGCTTGTGGCGGAAGAATTGGAGCTCTTGTGAGTAAGAATAAGAATGTGATAGAAACGGCGATGAAATTCGCACAAGCGAGACTGAGTCCACCATCCTTTGCTCAGATTCTCGGAGAAGCTGCAGTAGATTTACCAGATGATTATTTTGACGCGACCAAGGCAGAATATCAGCGAAGAAGAGATGTATTGATTGATAGATTGAATAAGATACCTGGTGTGTTTTGTCCGAACCCCGGCGGAGCTTTTTATGCCATTGCGAGATTGCCGATTGACGATTCGGATGCTTTTTGTCAGTGGATACTCGAGTCGTTTGAATATAATGGAAGTACGGTGATGATGGCACCTGCAACCGGATTTTATTCTACACCCGGACTTGGCAAAAATGAGGTTAGACTGGCTTATGTGTTGAATGAAGAATCGATAAATAATGCGATGGATTGCTTGGCTGAGGCTTTGAAAGTGTATCCAGGAAAGACGAACTAAAACAAACGAAATAAGATACCGCATGCAGACCTAAGGGTCTGCATTTTTTGTTCGGGAGAGATGGGATTTTGCCTAATGAATCGATGCAAAAAATCTTGCGAAGTTTATCAATAAGCATTAACTTGTTTGTGTGAAAGCGAAATGTGAAAAGCTTGATTGAATTTGAAAGAGAAAGAAAAACAAGCTGCTGATAAAGCAAAAAAACTTTCTACTCAAACCCAATAAAACCAATGGCACAAATCAATCCACACATCAACTTTAATGGAAATGCAGAAGAGGCATTTAACTTTTACAAATCAGTATTTGGTGGAGAATTCATAAAGGTTGTTCGCTTCAAGGAAATTTCGAGCACTGAATTTCCAATACCTTCAAACGAGGAAAATAAATTAATGCATATTGCTTTGCCCATTGGCAATAATGTTTTGATGGCTAATGACATTTTAGATTTTATGGGAAAAGTAAGTGAGGAAGAAAACAGAAGTAAGATTTCAATCCGTGCAGAAAGTAAAGAAGAAGCATACAATTTATTTAATGGACTTTCATCAGATGGACAAATAGAAATACCCCTTGACGAAAATCCTGATGGAACTTATTTTGCAATGTTCAGAGATAAATTTGGCATTGAATGGATGATTAAATTTGATCCAAAAGAATAGAATTTAAAATCATCTATATCGCTGTCAGACAGTTTTGTGCTTCGAAATCCTCGTCTTTGCAAAGCTGCAAAACGTTTTAAACAACTTTATGAAAAATTACATTTACGAGGATAATTTAGAATCAGAAAGACTGACAACAAGGAAATTAGACGAACCCGACATTGTAATATGGGAAGAATTTTTTGAGGATAGTGAAGCTGTTGAATTTCTAAATCTATCTTCTTTGGGATTAAAATCCAATTTAGATTATTCGACACATATGATTAAAAAGCAGCAGAATCGTTACAAAGAAAAACGATTTGGACACCAAGCGCTTATTGATAAAAAAACGAATGCGTTTATTGGAATTTGTGGACTATTAACTCAAGAAGTTGATGGAGAAGAAGAAATTGAGGTTGGATATCACATTTTAAAAAAATATTGGGGACAAGGATACGCCACAGAAGCAGCGAAATTATTTATTGATTATGCTTTCAAAAATGAATTGACAACTTCGATTATTTCGGTAATAGACATAGAAAATGTTAAATCACAAAAAGTTGCAGAAAAAAACGGATTAACGATTCACAAAAAAACAAAATGGGTGGATAATGAAGATGTTTACATATATCGAATAATCAAAGAGAATTGCAAATAAAAGCTGAGCATAAAAGGAGTTGGGGGAAAGTGGCGGTTTATTATCAGTAAAAACTTTTTATAGTTAAATAAAAAACTAGAATAGTCAAATGAATATTTTTTGGAGCATCCTGATTATCATTGGCAGTCTACTTATCTTGGGAATTGTGACTTTTCTGTTTTTTGTTTGGGCAATTTCTAAAGGTTTCAAAAAAAAGTTCGGTCCAGAGTGGCTTCCTGCTGAACTTAAAATAACCTTTGAATATATTAATGTGAGCCATGAAGACAAAAAAACAATTAGATACTCACTCAGTGAGCATGAAACAATTGAAATATTTGAGCAGATTTGTTCTCTGAATACCAACGATACTTATGATTTCATTCATTCATCTCCATCGTCTATATGGATCAAAATTGACGATGAAACGTTTGAATACAGACACATTAAATCAAATAAACTAAAAGCCGTATTCTCAAATAAAAACAGAGAACTAATTTATCACAAATAGGGTTGATTTATTCTCATTATATTCATCAGAATTGGCTTCACTTCGAAAAACTGTTCAAAAAAGCAATCAACCGATACGCTGCACCATATTCAGCTTTTAATAAAAAAAGAAAAAATGAAAATAAATAAAACAGACAGACCTGCACTCATTTTAATTGATATTCAAAAGGGATTTGATGATGTGGCATATTGGGGTGGAGAACGAAACAATCCGGATGCAGAAAATAATGCAGGCGATCTATTAGAAATTTGGAGAAAAAATCAACTCCCCATTTTTCACATCCAACATTGTTCTTCAATACCCACTTCTTTACTCCACGAAACAAATAAAGGAAATGAAATCAAAGAGATTGTAAAACCAATTGAAGACGAACCCATAATCAAAAAGAAAGTAAATAGCGCTTTTATTGGTACAGACTTAAGAGAGCGACTTGACAATGAAAAAATAACGAAACTTGTACTTGTGGGATTAACAACAGACCATTGTGTTTCTACCACAACCAGAATGGCAGGAAATTATGGATTTGATACTTTTGTTGTATCTGATGCCACTGCAACTTTCAACAAAAAAGGCATTGACGGACAAAATTTTTCTGCTGCAATAATGCACGAAACCGCTTTGGCAAGTTTGAATGGTGAGTTCGCAAACATAGTAACCACTGCCTTTTTAAAGGAACATATCTAGGAAACATAAAACAATACCATTTTGTTGGAGAGGTAAAAACTCCGCGTGTCATTTGGAAATGTATCAACAAAGTTGTGTTTGAAAAACGATTATACATTCTGTTTTTAAATTACCGTTTAATATTTTAAATCAGAAGTGTTATTATAAAATTCAACCTTACGATTTATCTTAGTACGAAATAAATTGAGTTAAAAAGTAAAATCAATACACAATGGGTTTCCAATCAAAATTTACAATAGCATTCTCTTTCTGTTTTGTCTTATTGGCAAAAACAGCATGTTTCTCTCAGAACTATTTTATCACTACCAATAACGATTCTGTTGCTTGTAAGGAGATCCATTTTTTTGATACCAATGCGCAAGGTGTGATGAATGATCTTGAATACGTAAATAAAGAAAATGTCACCATTCGACTGAAGAAAAAAGACATTCCGGAAATTAAAACCTTATGTCAAAATGGTACCATTTATTTGAGAATGCCTTTGAAACTCAAAAATCCGGATGGATATTATCGTTATGGCAAACGTGTTGTTCGTGGTAAAATAACAGTAGACATGTTTGATGATGTTCAAACCAGTTATAGATTAAAAGAAAACTTCGATGGCTCGTACAGCCAACAAGGAGTTATGAAACAAACCAGAGAGGGTATTTTCATTCGTCACGTTACCTTGCCAGACGGCAGTGTTTACGAGGTTTCTGGGTTAAAGGGGATAAAAGCATTGAAAAAAATTAGAGCATTTATGTTTGAATGTGAACCATACAAAAAAGAATACTTTGCCAATCCAAAATACCAAACTTGTACATTCGAAGAGGCAGTATATGATTACAACAAAATGTGTCCATAGCAAACAACAAGATAGTCGAGTGATTTAAATCACATCAGCATATATTAATCAATTTAAAAAAACAGGGTTTGATGATGAAAAAGATTCATATTCAATTCAACGTGGAATTGCTTTTTATAAAAAACGAATGCATAAAACTAAAATTGAATAAATGTTATTAGACAATTTTTTTTCTCCCAGGAAAATTTTAATATTCTCAGTAATATTCTTTTTTATTGCCATTTCAATAATATTTGTGTTGCTGAATCCATTTATTTATTTTGAGGTCATAGTTATTAATGTAATAACTTTTTTTGTTTTGGGTATTTCATTTAGAAAGTTTAGTTTTTTCTC
>JBDLUO010000019.1:0-2982 GCA_039805285.1 Bacteroidota bacterium | reverse complement strand
TTTCAGATTTAAGAAAATTCATTCTCATTCTGTTTCTAATTCATTCTCGTTGAAAGGAAATAAATCAAGAATCTTGAAAAAAACGGCAAGGATGTATAGATTTTCTTTGTTGAAAATCCTTAGCATGAAAAGACTTTTACTCCTGAGTTTGCTCGTTTTAATTTTTCAAGCATTGAACGCCCAACGCCTTGTGCCTTACGTTACGAATAACCAGGAATACATATTAAACGATTCGTATGACATATTCGGTTGTTATGATTTAGAAGTGTTTCAAGATTCCTTGTACATAGCTATAATTTCTGGTGGAATTACAGATCATGGAAGTATTGCTGTCTGTAAGAACAATCTTCTTTACGACGCAAATATTATTGGCAATGGTTATCAGTTTGAAGTCTTGGACCTGCTTAGTAGTGGTGATGAACTTTTCGCTGTTGGGAGATTAATTGATCCTTCTTTGTGGAACGTCGATGCTACTGTTGGAGTGCTAGCAAACGGAATTTGGAATTATTACAGCTACGCATTGCCTGCTGGTAATTCTAGATTTCAATTTGGGAAATTTTTCAATCAGAAATTGTATCTTTTTGAAAATGATAATAGCTGGGAAGTTGTGGGATTTTCAAACGGGGAATTTACCAATACGGGGATATTTAATGTGAATGATGCCGAAGTTTTTGGGGATAAGTTATATTTCATTAAGAACAATACAGGTATCTATTCATTAGATGCAAGCGGCACTGTCACCTCTGGAGATATACCATGTGATTCATTGAACGGGTTTAGTCTGTTGAATGGTAGCTTGTATGTTTCCGGAAAATGTAATGATTTTTTATATCGTCTAGATAGCAATGGAACCTGGGTGCCAGATGACCTTTCTTTAGATTGGAGCAAGTTCAATACAAAAAAATTAGTTCAAGTATTTAGAACATCCTCTGGTTATATCGGTAATTTTTCTAACTATTACCGATCAAGCTCATCTTATGCATCAACTGTGCAGTCTTTTGCGTTAAAAGATCAGGTAAGTCTTTTTAGCCGAGTTCAAAATGTAGTGCAATTTGAAAATAACGATTGGACACCTTGCACGCAGGGAGTAGACGGGCCATCAGGTGGTCTTATGGTGGTAGAGAAAGGATTGAAGGGTCAAGCACTACAAAATGAGAATTTGTACAAGTTTAACACCCCTTCATTTGGTTATTTTAGTGGACAAACAAACTCATTTAACTCAGATAAATTTGAACAAGGGCTTTTCTATAAGAATAAATTGATTAATTATTCAACCGCAGTTCAAGTCTTCGGGATGAAGAGTGATTCGATTGTTACAGGATACGGAGGGCAATATCCATCAGGTATGAATAGCTCGTATGCCGGCCCCGTGGCGAATGAATATGGGAACGATTACGTGAAAAAATATCATCGTATTTGGCAGGTAACTCAAGCGGAAATAGATTACCACAATAATCATTGGTATGAGGCGAATTATTCAGCACCGCAAGATTTGTTGGAATGGCCTGGGAATGGAGATGCTCTGAATGGAGAGCCGCAGATTTTGGCTCCATTTCACGATGTAAACGGAAATAATATTTACGAGCCTCAGTTTGGAGATGCTCCTGATATCAAAGGCGATGAAGCCAGTTTTTACATCGTTTCAGATGGAAGAGAAATCACAAGCCTATATCAGCCCGTTGAAACAGCTCGGAATAAATCGAATGTTGAAATAGGTGTAATGAATTATCTATATCAGAATTCAACCAATTCTTCCGTGGCGCATACTTTATTTACTGATTATAGGATTGTATTGCGCGATACTGAGCCTTGGAGTAATAGTTTTTTTGGGTTTATTGTAGATTTTGACTTAGGCACTGCTACTGATGATTTCATTGGGTCAGACTCACTTTTAAATATGATTTACGGTTACAACGCCGATGAATATGACGAGCCGTCAAGTAGTTCAAACGGCTTTGGCAATGAGGTGCCTGCGTGCGGTTTTGTTGGTTTGAATGCGGATATGCATGCGGCAATTTATTTTAACAATTCGTCTAACCCATCGTTTGGTTCCCCTTCGACAAATACGGGTATCTATAATTATTTGAAGGGAAAAAAATTAGATGGATTAGATTTTATTGACCCCATCACTCAGCAGGCTAGTCGCTTTACGTATTCAGGTGAAGTTGGGGTTGGTTCGACTTGGAATGAGGCAAATGTTGGCAACCCTCCTGGTGATCGCCGAATGCTTATTTCCTTTAATCTAGGTGACCTAGTGCCCAATCAACCCTATTGTTTCTCAACAGCCACACTAGTTGCTTTAGATACAGTCACTGTCGGGATTCATTCTGTCAATGCAGTGACTAAATTGAAGCAATACGTTAATGAGCTTCAGGGTTTTTATGATTTGAATTTAGTGTCTACGAATTGCAATCAGTTGGTTGGGGTGGAAGAAACGAATGAAGAATTATTCGGAGTACATGTTTATCCTAATCCGACACGCGAGAAAATTTCCATCCAAACATCACGCAGTACAATTTCCAAAATAGAGCTATTCAACCTTGTTGGAAGTCTTGTTCATAGCAACGCTGGATTGAGAACAGCAAACACAAGTGTAGATGTTAGCTCATACTCACCTGGACTTTATTCCGTTCGAATTTATTTGGAAGATGGAAGCACAGAAGTGAAGAAAATTATTGTTGAATAAGTTTCAAAATTTAATTATGATGAAAAAGCTTTTACTCTTTACAATCGCATTTGCAGTGAGCGAAATGTTGTTGGCACAAAGGCTCGTGCCCTTCGTTGCAAACAATCAGCAGCACATCTTGAACGATGCCTATGATGATTTTCTATGCAATGATGGCGAAGTATTTCACGATTCACTTTTTGTTTCAGTCAATTATGGCGACACGCTGAATCACCCTGTATTGAAAGTGCTGAAAGGTGATACTCTGACCGATGTGCCTTTGGGTTGGGATACAAAATACGGGAGAGTTTATGATT
>JBDLUO010000018.1:0-5958 GCA_039805285.1 Bacteroidota bacterium | reverse complement strand
ACTAGAAAATCGTTGAATACATTTTTGGGTTCATTCTGAATTGATTTTCAAAAAGAAACTCTTATATTTGCAATACCTGAATGAGACACAAGGAGTTCAGTCAAGCCCCCCAATTGGGTTGCTTGGTTTCTACCGGGGTTTCTAGGGTGAAAAAGTTGAAATAAATAATTGAATATAAAGACGTTGGAGTGGATGGTTCATAATCCTCACTCTCCGCCAAACAAGTGAAGTCCCGACAAAGTCGGGACTTTTTCATTTCTGACAACGACCCAAGCTTGCTTGTGGGAGTTGGAGGAGATGAAAAACGAGCAGCGAAGCTGCGAGACAGAACGAAGTTTGATGCCCCCATTTTAGGGATAACGAGCGAAGCGAGTAATCCCTAGTGTCAAGAACCGAGCCAAGCTTGCTTGAGCGAGGAGAAGGGAAAAGAAAAAACGAGATGCGTAGCATCGTGGTTTTGGAATCATTTGAAGCCCCCATTTTTAGGGAACACGAGCGAAGCGAGTAATCTCTAGTATCACGAACCGAGCCAAGCTTGCTTGAGCGAGGAGAAGTGAAAATGAAAAACGAGATGCGAAATGATGAAAAATTCACTCTAAGCTATAGAGTCAAATGATTCTTGGGTGATATTTTCCGATCTTAAAACAAACAACTTTTATATGCCTAATTAAATTAGCTTCATTTCTAAATTGAATTAATTAAGAAACATACCTCAATCTTTCTTTTTTTTACTTCGATACTTACCTCTCGTTTTATAATAATATCGAGATCTATTTCGATTGTTTATAGCATCTTTTTTTGTGCTGGTTGGCATTCTAACATGTCCTTTTTTAAATCTTCGTCTTTTATCTATGGAAGGTTTTACATAGGTTGAGCTATTATTATCGTTTTCATAATCTGAGCATGAGCTGAAACTAAAAGAAAATACAATAAACAAAATCGAAACAATTAAAACAGTTATTAAATGTAATATACAACCACTGGTTGTTTTATTGTAAACTCGATTATACAAAGCTTTTTTGGGATTCGTTATCCAACCAAATCCCTTAGGTGATTTAAAACCAAGATTATGACGAATGATGCGCTTCACAGAAGTACGCGCTGCTATTCTTTTGTTGAGTGATGGTATGCGGAATCCGAATTTCATATTTTATTATGCCAAAAAGTAAAATCGTGTTGATGAATAAAAAATTACGTCACAGAAATTGGCAATTGATTATTTAGAAAATAATATCAAATTGAATCAGTTTTCATTGTCTTCAAATTAAAGATTTATTTTTTTATTGCTAACAATTTCGATAAAAACAAATGATGAATTATATTAATTATCCACAAAAAAAGGCAGTCTTGAAATATGTGAATAAATAAACAAACAACACTTATCCACTTCATGATTTATTTAAACTTCAATCCTTAATTTAGATATGAATATTACAAACCCGTTGAAGCAAATCATATGAAATTTCAAATAGGACAAAAGGTTATTTTACTTGATACTGAGTTTAAGCCTGCAGGATCTGCTGTCGTTTGTAAATATGAAGAACATATAGACAAGTACGAAGTTTCTTTTACCTACCCTCACAAAACTGCAGCAGACAACATATTTGTTTCTGAAGAACGATTGCTTCAATGTACAAAATCGTAACAAACCCTGCCAATTTCACTCTCTTTTCTTAACTTGCTTTTGTGAATTTTATCAAAACAAATGCATCCTTACAATCAGATTCTGATCTTATACTCCTCTATAAAAAAACGGAGAATCTAGATGTTTTAGCATTACTTTTTCAACGGTACATGGATCTTCTTTATGGTGTTTGTTTAAAATATTTAAAAAGCCATGAAGATGCTCAGGATGCCGTAATCAACATATATGAGGAATTGATTGTTAAAGTAAAAAAACACGAAATCATTTATTTTAAGGCCTGGCTGTATCAATTGACCAAGAACCATTGTTTGATGAAACTTAGAAAGTCAAATAATAAAACGGTGGATTTTGAGGATGGGTTTATGCAAATGAGCGACGATTCGCATCAAGAGATTGTTTTCAACAAAGAGCAACAACTCTTAACTATGGAAGAATGTATAAAAACATTGAATCAACAACAAAAAATTACCATTGAACTTTTTTACTTGCAATCAAAATGCTATAACGAAATTGCCCAATTAGCCCAAATGGAATTGGGAAAAGTTAAGAGTCATATTCAAAACGGAAGAAGGAATCTTAAAATTTGTATGGAAAACCAAAGCAAAAGCTACTGATGGAACAATCCAATCATAATAAAAAACCTTCTGTTAAAGAACTGATAGATTATCATCATGGAAACATGAGTGAGTCTCAGATGCATTCGATTGAAAAAGATGCATTAGAAGATTCATTTTTAGATGACGCTTTGGAGGGTTTCAAGCATGACCCACATGCCTTACCCCATATTGAACAGTTAAGGAAAAAAATTGAGCAAAAAAACAAGGAAAGAAAAAGAGGAATATGGTTCAATGTTCGGCCATACTATCCGCATATGGCTGTTGCCGCAACCCTTTTCACTCTAGCCTTTTCCGCATATTTTGTGTTGATACGTACCGTCCCGAATGGAGATGATTCTGGTCTACAAGCAAAAAAATCAAAATCTGACACCAACATCGTTTATTCTGATAATAAACTTTCAAACACCAGGTCTGACGCTTCTGTTATTCAAGATAAAAACACAAATCAAATCGCAAAAGAAAAAATTAATGTAGAAGTAGTAAAGCCTGAGAGCATAAAGAACATAAATGTTACAGAAGATTTGGCTACCAATGGGAATGAGTCTGAAGCAACATTGCAAGCTACTCCTCAAATCGTTCAAAAAGATGATGATAAACAAATACAAGCTGCAGTTGCGACAGAAGATTTGAGCAAATCAATTGTTGAAAAAAAAGAGGAAGTGGCAGTTGCAAAAACGAATGTATTGCCCTTGTCGGAAAGCAGGATTGTTAAGACTGAAACTCTGGACAAAGACATGGATGTTGTAGCTGTTACAAGCAAAAGAAAAATGGCAAAGTCGACAACACCGATGTCCGTTACTGTTATTAAAAATGATTCTGAGATAGCTCAAAATTTCCTAAAAAAGAATCCATTTCAATGTTTCGACGAAAATAGCTACCCAATGCATGGGACGATCATCATCAGTTACAAAACGGATAACCAAGGTCGTCCGATAAAAATGAAAGTGGAAAGTTCAACACATGAGAAATGCAACGAATCGGCTATTGAACATATGAAGAAAGCGACCGGATTCGATAAAAACAGAGGCAAAGAAACATTACGCCTAGATTATTGATCTCTTATTTTTTCAGTGTCTCTCCTTTGAATGATAAAGGCAAAAGGGATTCCGCATCAGAAATTTCATACACTTCTCCTTCCATTCCAGTTAAAAGCAGTCGAATCGGAGTTCCTGTTCTGATTTCATATTCGTGAATTGCTTGTCTGCACATACCACAAGGAGATATGGGTTTATTGCTAACCGTATTGTTGAAATCGTGGTAAGATATAGCAATGGTATCGATTGGTTGATTCGGGAAAAGTTGACCGATGATAGACAATAACACACGCTCTGCACAAATCCCAACTGGGAAAGATGCATTTTCCTGATTTGTACCGGAAAGTATTTCTCCATTTTTCAATAATGCAGTTGCACCAACATGAAAATGGCTATAAGGTGCATAAGCGATTTCTGTGGTTGATCTAGCCTTTTCGACTAGAGCTGCATCTGATTTATTTAGAGATTCTACGGAGTCGTATATGTTGAATGATAGCGTTAGTTCTTGTTTTTTCATGTTCCAGTAAGTTTAGAACACATAAGTTAGCGAATAATATTGAAAAAACGGCTCCATCTTGGACCTTTATCCCAACTGAACCATATCATTGATGCTTTACCTACGATATGATCTTCGGGTACAAATCCCCAATATCTGCTATCTAGAGAATTATGTCTATTGTCTCCCATCATCCAATAATAGTTCAACTTAAAGGTGTATGAAATCTCTTCTTTTCCGTTAATATACGTTTTACCATCTATGGTTTCCAATGTATTGTTTTCATACACTCTTATGCATCTGGCATAACGGATAAGATTATCCGCATTTAATGATATGGTCATGCCTTTTTGTGGAATTTGAATAGGACCAAATTGATCTGCAGACCATTTTTTTCCGGTGTATTTAAGACAAGTGTCTATGTTATAGTAAGGAAAAATTTGTGGATCGGGTTCCATGTAAAACTCTGATAATCTATATCCTTTTGGCAGTTTAAGTCTTGCTTTTTCTGCATTGGTAACATTTACCATCAATAATCCAGGGACACCAACATCTCTTGTGTCTCCAATTTCTTCGCCTCCATGGACGTGAATACCCATTTCTCTGAGTTGATCTTCATCTAAAAAAGCATTCTCTGGCATTTCCAATTTATAGTAACGTTCAGACTCAGAGAAAAGAGGTTGAAGTTTTCCATCAATGAAAACTCTGCCATTGATGATAGAAAGTTCATCACCGGCAATGGCAACGCATCTCTTAATAAAATTCTCTCTTTTATCAACCGGACGAGTAACAATGATACCTCTGTAATCTTGCCATACTTGATCTCTACCCAATTGACGAACTGCATCATAATAAGTAACTCTGCTTCCGAAATTGGCTTCATCGTTGATGAGTGTATCATTTACCGGGAAGTTAAAAACCACTACATCATTTCTTTTTACTGGAGTCGGAAACCATCTTTTGTAAGGTAAACTTATCCATTCTACATATGATTTTGACCCCGTAACTGGCATCGTATGGTGTACGAATGGCATTGCGATCGGTGTATTCGGAATTCTAGGTCCATAACTGAATTTACTTACAAAAAGAAAATCATTCACCAACAACGTTTTTTCCATTGAAGGAGTGGGAATGGTGTAAGCTTCAAAAACGAAAGTTCTGATTATAGTAGCGGCTACTATGGCAAAAAATGCTGCATCAACCCATTCTCTTGTAGCGCTCTTTTTAAAATTATTTACTACCGAAGTTCCTGCATATTTCTCATTGGCAGACAAACCGAGATATGGGAAGTAAATGAAGGGAAATAAAACGGTTGCTGCGTGATGCAAAAACCCAAATCTGCCAAAATGTTCAACAAATTTTATGGTTATCCATATGGTGATGAATTGTCCTGCTATAGGAATGAATTGTAGAAAAAACCAATATTTTTTTAGTCCCATCTTTTCAACGATAGACCATGTGTTGTAAAAAGGAACCCATGCTTTCCATGAGGCAATGTCAGCTTTTTTAAACATAGTTGATAATCCGAAATGCCATAGAATAGCACATATTATGAAAACAATCAAACCTAAACTCATTTTAGTCAATTAAAGTGATGATAAGATAGCAGCAAAAATTTGCTTTTTTAATCCTGTGGCAAGTTAACAAAAGCTGATTATAAAATGGGATAAAACATAGGTAAATACACGAACGGTTATTTGGGTACAACAAAAAGAGAAACATCTTCTGCTGATATTTTTGAGTCGGATAAAATAATCAGTCTTTCTACAACATTCCTCAATTCGCGAATATTACCGGTCCAATTGTATTGTTGCAGTGCATGTATTGCTTCAGTTTCAATTTCCTTTACCGGTTGTCCATATTCAGTTGCGATTGTTTTTAAAAAATGATTTACCAATTCTGGGATATCGCTTTTTCGATCATTGAGAGAGGGCACATGAATGATGATTACACCTAGCCGATGATATAGATCTAATCTGAATTGTTTTTCCTCTACTTCTTTTAGTAGATCCTTGTTTGTAGCCGCTACAATTCTAACATCCACAGCAATATCTTTATCCCCTCCTACTCTGGTTATTTTGCCTTCTTGTAACGCTCTAAGTACTTTTGCCTGAGCAGAAAGGCTCATATCTCCAATCTCGTCTAAAAATAAAGTGCCACCATTTG
>JBDLUO010000017.1:0-5893 GCA_039805285.1 Bacteroidota bacterium | reverse complement strand
AGCGTTTACCCTAACCCATTTGTTAGTAACATTAAAATCTCAATCAACAGTCTATCAGATAATAACGCAACTGTTAGGGTTTTGAGTTTCGACGGAAAAGAAATCTTACGTCGTACTGTTTCTATCCAAAAAGGAGACAATATTGTTGTAATGAATGACTTCGGAACAATTCCTAGCGGAAACTACATCCTAGAAGTTAGCACTGCAACTGATAAATTCATTAAGAAGATTATTAAAAACTAAGTTCAACCAATCCATCCGAAAACGGCAACCTAGTGTTGCCGTTTTTATTTTTTAGACACTTTCTTCAACTCCAACATATTCAAAGGATTGGGTTTCATATTGATCAGGTTGTTTTGATAAAAATGTAATACTTGATCGTACCACAATGGAATCAATGGAACTTCATCGTTAATGATGGCTTCCATCAGATTGTAAAAGGAGTCTCTTTTAGAATGACTCAATTCTGTTTGGGCAGATTCGTACAGAAAATCATAGTGGTCATTCTTGAAACGGGTATAATTGGGTGGGGATGGATTTTTACCATACAATACACTAAAATAATTAATTGGGTCGGGATAATCGGCTATCCAGCTTCCTCTAAAAAACAGTACGTTACCAGAAGACATCTGATCAAGTAAAACAGATTTCTGAACGACATCAACCCTAGAATCTATTCCGATTTTTTTTAACTCAGATACGATGAAACTACCCAAAGACGCATAAGTGGGAACCGTTGAAAGTACAATTGTAGAAGGATTTGAGCGCAAATATCCAGAAGAATCTAGATGTTTTTTTGACAAAGAAGGATTGTATAAATCTACAACCTCTTTCACATAGAAAGAATTTAATCCAGCAGGAACGAAACCTTTGTTAGCAGGAATGCCAATTGAATTTCTTAGATAAAAAAGCAATTTTTTTCTATCGATGGCATGGTTGATTGCTTTTCGAAAGTGGATATCAGAAAATAACGATTGCTTTGGCAGATTCATTTTAATTCCGAGATATTCTGTGTTTAGATATCCCGACTTTTTTAATTTAATCTCCCCTTCCCATTTGCGTTTTAGTTTCCCCGTTTTTGTGAGCAGTTCATCTTTAAACGAAGGATCTACATCATTTATAAAGTCAATTTTTTTTTGTTGAAATGCGATAAACTCCGCTGATTTCCCAGGAAGGAAAGTGATTTGAACCCCATTCAGATAAGGCAGTTTTGTTCCAGATGAATCCTTTTCGAAATAATGCTCATTTTTAGACAGGGTTATGGCTTGATTTTCGTGCCAGCTTAAGAAACGAAAAGGTCCAGAACCAACGGGATGTCTGCCAAATTCATTACCATATTTTTCTACCGCTTCCTTGGGTAGAATGGAACAATAAGGCATGCTCAAGAGTCCAAAAATAGATGACAATGGGTTTCGCAAGGTAATTACGAAAACAGAGTCATTCGGAGCGGAGAACGGCTGTATGCTGTCAACAAGCTCGTTTAAAACCCATGCACCCGGACTGGCTGATTGTGGATCTATCAGTCGTGATAAACTGTAACATACATCCGAAGCATTCAACAGTCTGCCTTTTCCATTTTTAAATGCAGGGTCATCATGGAAATACACGTCGTTTCGCAACGTAAACGCGATCCGTTTTCCATTTGCTTCAAAAACCCAAGATTTTGCGATTGAAGGTTTAAAATTCAGGTTTTCATCAACCTCTATTAACGTATTAAACAGTTGATGAACAGGCCACATATTGGCCTGATTTTTTGCCTGAATGGGATCTAAAGAAGAAACACCGGTGGTTTCGTTGTATATGAAAATTTTATCTTGTTTTTTTTCAGTCATTCTTTGACATGAAATGGCTATCAATATAAAAGATAAAACAATAATAATTTGAGCTTTAGTCATAGTGACATTAAAATTATTTCTGGAATCATATTGAACCCTATTATTTATACTATTGATTAACTTCGGCTTCAATTCAATCGTATGATTTATAAAGTTATCTTTTTTTTGATGATCTCTTTTGGCACTGCTACTTCTATGGCTCAAAATGTAATTTTTACCCGACAAGACTCACTAAGGGGAAATACCGAGGGAGCAAGGATGGAATGGAATGTGAAAAAATATGAACTTGAAATCAAACCAAACCTTGAAAAGCATATCCTTTCTGGCAAACAAAAAATAACATTCGATTGCAATAAAATAAATACCCTGCAAATTGATCTTCAGGAGCCTATGATTATTGATCATGTTGTATTACAGCAAAAATCGGTGTCATTTTACAGAGAAGGCAATGTGTATTGGGTCAATTTGGGAAAGAAAAGAAAAAGAAAAAACAGTGTACTTACCATCCGTTTCCATGGCAAACCGAAAGAAGCCGTAAACCCACCTTGGGATGGCGGATGGATCTGGTCTAAGGATCAAAATGGAAAGCCGTTCGTCTCCGTAGCTTGCCAGGGTCTCGGAGCAAGTTCATGGTTCCCCTGCAAAGACAGTCAGGCCGACGAACCTGAATTGGGTTCAACTTTGTCCATAGAAATTCCCGACTCACTTGTAGCTGTCAGCAACGGCAAATTGGTAAAAAAGGAAACCCTTTCCAATTCTCGAAATATTACCCAAAAATGGGAAGTAAAAAATCCAATCAACCCATACAACATCATTCCTTATATTGGAGATTACGTTTATTCCTCTGATACCTTTTATGGCATAGATGGCACACTCAAACTCAATTATTTCGTTTTAAATGGCCATCAAGAAAAAGCAAAAAATCAGTTTACAGATGTAAAAAAAATGCTCAAGGCATTCGAATATTGGTTCGGTCCCTACCCTTTTTATGAGGATGAGTACAAATTGGTAGAAGCTCCTCATTTGGGAATGGAACATCAAAGCGCAATCGCTTATGGTAATAAATTTAAAAAAGGTTATTTGGGAACCGATTTGTCTGGCACTGGACATGGTCTGGATTGGGACTTCATCATTATACATGAGAGCGGACACGAGTGGTTTGGAAACAACATAACTTCGAAAGACATTGCAGATATGTGGATTCACGAAAGTTTTACCACTTACAGCGAAGCGCTTTTTATTGAATATTACAAAGGCAAAAAAATCGCCGAAGCTTACGTTGTTGGGTTGAGAAAAAAAATTGAAAACGACATCCCTATCATAGGAACCTACGGCGTAAATCGAGAAGGTAGTGGAGACATGTACAACAAAGGAGGAAACATGATTCACACCATCAGAACAATCATCAACGATGATGATAGATTCAGGAAAATGCTACTCGAAATGAACTTGAAATTCAAACATAAAACAGTTACAACGCAAGAAATTGAGAACTTTATGATTGACTTTTCTGGTAAGAATCTGAAACCCATTTTTGATCAATATCTGAGAACCATTAAAATTCCTGAGCTTCAAATCAAACGAAAAAATGGAAATTCATTCACGTATAAATGGAACAATGTTGTATCCAGATTTGATATGCCGGTAAAGATATTTATCAACGGAAAAAACGAGTTTTGGATTCATCCTTCCGCAGATGAACAAACTTTCGATTTTACTTCGGGCATTATTGAGGATATGAAAGCAGATGACGGCTTCTATATATCTATGAAATCAATTGCAAATTGATGGACGTCCACCACCTAAGAAACGGTTCTTGTAATAGTCATCATTCAAATTGTTGATTCTTACACCATCCTTTGTGCTGGCATGAACAAAGTATCCATTGTGAAGATAAACGCCAACATGGCTGACTCCTCCTCTGGTGTTAAAAAATACCAGATCGCCTTCCCTTATTTCTTCTACTTTAATTTTATCGCAAGATTGAAATTGTGATTTTGCTGTTCTGGGCAAATTGACTCCAAAAATAGACTGGTGCAAGATGCCACTGAATCCACTGCAATCCGTTCCAGATTCACTCTTTGCTCCATAACGATATGGAGTACCCATCCATTTTTCAATAAAACTATAGAGTTCCTGATTTTTTAGATTTTCTATTTCAGTATCCAAAACGAGTGCATACTTTATTTGTACGAGATCCACCTTTTCAATCTCAATGTTTTGGCGTTGAATTGACACAACAGGTAAAACAGATGTAATGGCATCAAGTGTAATTCCGTCATTTTTCGCTGAATTTCTCGTTTTGACTTCACCATTAACAATTTCTATTTCTTCAATAAAACGAAGCCCTTTGGTACTCTTATTTTCTATGGGTTGTCCATATACCTGCATTCCGCACAGAAATACGAGCAGAATGGACAAAAAGGTATTTGAGAAACCAGACATTGGAATAAATTATTATATCTAAAGCGATATTTACTTATAAAGTTAACGAATTCGTGTTTGTTGTGGATAATCGCTTTCAAACAAGCGGTTATACCTTCCGATATTTGTATTCGTTTTCTTATTTTCATTTCCCCATTTTTTACCAGATGAAGTTCAGTCATTTACACGTTCACACCCAATTTTCGTTGTTGGACGGTGCCGCGCCGATAAAAAGTTTGTATAAAAAAGCCATTGCAGATGGCATGCCAGCGATTGCCATAAGTGACCATGGAAATATGTTTGGGGCATTCGAATTTGTTAAGGAAGCGTATAACAATCTAGATGCAAACGGTAAACCGCTGGTTAAACCTATCGTGGGTTGTGAGTTTTATATTACTCAAGACAGAACCAGAAAAACCTTTAGTAAAGATGAAAAAGACCCCAGGCATCATCAAATACTATTGGCAAAAAATGAGGTTGGTTATAAAAACCTGGTTAAATTAACATCACTTGGATATATTGAAGGGATGTATTCGAAGTATCCCAGAATAGACAAACAGTTGATTCATAAATATCACGAAGGTCTAATCGCAACCACTTGTTGTTTGGGCGCTTTGGTTCCACAAGCGATACTTAAGGGCGGAGAGGAAGAAGGAGAAAATGAGTTTAAATGGTGGTTGAATATTTTTCAGGAAGATTACTATGTGGAACTTCAACGCCATGGCATGGCAGAGCAAGACAAGGTAAATCAGATTCTGATCAAGTTTGCTCGTAAATACAATGTAAAAATAATAGCGAGTAACGACAGTCACTATGTAGACCAAAGTGATTTTAATGCACATGATATTCTGTTGTGTATTAACACGGGTGAAAAATTAAGCACGCCAGCATTGCGTGAGTTTACTGATGACGATGTTAATGCCAAAAACAAGCGATTCGCTTTTCCAAACGATCAGTTTTATTTTAAGAAAACGGAGGAGATGGCAGCCGTCTTTTCTGATTTGCCTGAAGCGATTGACAATACGAATGAGATTGTAGGCAAGATCGACTTACTTAATTTAAAGAAAGACATTCTCCTGCCCCATTTCGTAGTTCCATCCGCTTTTAAATCACAGGATGAATATTTGTGCAGCATTACTTGGGCGGGAGCAAAACAAAGATATCAGATACTAACTCCAGAGGCCGAAGAGAGAATACAATTTGAATTGGGTGTTATTGAGAAGATGGGTTTTGCGGGATACTTTCTTATTGTTAGTGATTTCATCAGAGCTGGTAGAGAAATCGGGGTGTTTGTGGGTCCGGGCAGAGGGTCTGCCGCAGGCTCTGTAGTTGCCTATTGTATTGGAATTACCAACATCGATCCCATAAAATACAATCTCCTATTCGAGCGTTTCTTAAATCCAGAACGAAAGTCGATGCCCGATATCGATACCGATTTTGATGATGAGGGCAGACAGCGTGTTATTGATTATGTGGTTGAGAAATATGGAAAAAATCAGGTAGCTCAAATTATCACTTATGGTACGATGGCTGCAAAAAGTAGTATTGCTGACGTCGCAAGAGTTATGGACTTGCCGCTTCCTGAAAGCAGAATGCTTACGAAGCTCATTCCCGAAAAACCGGGAGTAAGTTTA
>JBDLUO010000016.1:0-6837 GCA_039805285.1 Bacteroidota bacterium | reverse complement strand
TTTTGACTTTTTTTGCATTTATTTTTTTGCAATTTTTTATTTTTTTACTCTATAAATATTCCACTTTTTTTGCTGTTTTTTTTTATTTTTTTTCTCTTTTTATACTTTTTAGATTTATTTTTTCACTTCATTTCTTGTGTAATTTTTAGTGATTTTTTTATCTCTTTTTTTGTTGCGAAAATTTGAAATATTATCAATTCATTTTTCTTTTTTTTGTTTGGTATTGTTCTGAAGTTATTGTCAAAAAAATAAAAAAATGCGTCTGTATTTACATCAAAATCTTCTTCATTTTCTTGTTTGTTTGGCGTCAGTATTTATCTGGAATCAATTGTCTTTCTTCTTCATTTCTTTGTCTTTGTGCCGGTCTTTTACCGCACTTAAAACCCAAATAACAATCAGGACAAAGTCCTGAAGCCTCATCTCGTCACCGGTGATCCTGCGGAACACCGGCGCCATTAAATCTGTTATGCCGGTCTGTGACCAATGACTTTCAGCGTAAATGGCTTTGACAACATCAGGACAAAGTCCTGAATCCTCAACTCGTCACCGGTGATCCTTCGGAACACCGGCGCCATTAAAAACCGTTGTCTGAAAGAAAAAATCCCCCGACTTTAGATAAAATCGGGGGATAGATTAAGGTCAAATTAGATTGAAATCAGCTCAGTTCTTTCTTACATATCGTGTACATGATGATCATTGCCACAGGGAACACCAGTCCAATAGCACCAAATCCGCCATATGCTCCTAGGCCTACCAATGGAATCATGGCCAACAAAGGCAGTAACTCCCCTGCCATCCATACGGTATATCCTTGTTTCTTTAATTTTCTCATTTCTATCGCACCATACAAACAAAGTGCAGACCCCAGCAAGGTCAATAACATAATGGGCAGTTTGTTTTCCATCATAGATTTGGCCATTTTCAAAGCATCATCGTTGATAAATGCTTTCACGAATCCTGGCGCGTCTGCCATTTCGGGTGAATTCTTTGCTGTGAGCATTTGTTGATAGGCATCATTTGCGTTAATGTAATTCCATACGCCGCTGATCAGGCCAATTATGCTGCCAACGATGGTCAGTATAGTTAACACATTCAACATAGATGATGGTTTTTGAGGCATCATTCCTAATTCGTAGTTTGTTTGTTCCATAAGAAATGTTTGTTGTTTATTGTTCCGCTACGCGGATTTGGGATTTGGGATTATCTCCATTCATCAAAGATAAGCGGATTCAGACGTTTGTTGTTTGTTGTTTGGGGTTTGTTGTTTGGGGTTTAAAAAACGGAGGTGTGCGCAGGCTAGGCAAAACGCGCGGAGCGATCGGGTTTGCCTTGATTTTTCTTTGCTTCGTTTCTTTGTATCAAGACAAAGAAATGAAGAAGAAAGACAAATGACAGAGAAAACGTTTGGGGTTCCGCTGCTTTACTTCTTCTTCTTATAATCTCCTCGTTTCCAAGACTTGATAAATTCTGACCAAGCGAACGGATTAAATATATTCATTGGCGCGATTTGTCCGGAATAATACAATTTCCTTGATTGCTGACGAAGATACATGGATGTTGCCTCTTTACCATCTGGCGTAAGTGTAGTCATCATCAACCTTCGGGTCGCCATATCGTTGTTGGCTCTTGCGATTTCAAGCTCATCGTATGGTACAACCGTATTTACGAAATCTCTTTCGAATTGCTCTCGACTCGGTCGCTGCTTAATAATCGTTGCTGGTAAATAAACCGTATCATTTACCATCAATTGGATCATGCTGTATTGGTCGCCTTTAAGATCCGCAGGCACTTTTACCATTTTGGGTTTAAATCCGACACTGGTAAACTCTACCTCATCCCCTTTGAGCACAACTATACTAAAAACACCGTCTTCGTTGCTGATTGTTCCCCGATTTTGCCCCTTCACCATTATACTCACTGCTGGCAATCCACGCAAACTGTCTGCCGTCATAACAACCCCATATAGTTGTACAACCGAATCTTTTGCCGTTTTTTCTTGCGCTTTTGTAAAAAAGAAAGCCAAAATACACAAGACCGTAAGGATTGTTTTCACTTTTAATAGTTTCATTTCACTTGCCTTTTTTAACATTCAATTTTATGCTCCAATGTATCTTCTTTGCTTTGTTTTGAAGATATCCGGCTCATTTTCAAATTTTCACAACAAAGTAACGCACTCCTGGGTTAATTTTGCAAACTGTTTGACAGATTAACACACTTTAACATTCGCATTTATCATGATGAAACAAGAAGATATCATACAAGCCCTTTCTCAAGTACAAGAGCCAGACCTTGGAAAAGATCTAGTTACATTAAATATGGTAAAAGACATCAACATTGATGAAAATAAGGTGTCTTTCACTGTTGTACTAACTACCCCTGCTTGTCCGATGAAAGACATGATCAAGCAGGCCTGTATCAATGCCGTTCAGCTTTTGGTAAATAAAAATGCTGAAGTAACGGTTAATTTCACCAGCAATACTACCAGCAACCGAAAAGATGGCAAGATGATTTTAAATGGCGTTAAAAACATCATCGCTGTTGTGAGTGGAAAGGGCGGTGTGGGAAAAAGCACCGTTGCCGCTAACCTCGCATTGGCGATTGGACAAACCGGAGCAAAGGTTGGTTTGATGGATGCCGATATATATGGACCAAGTCAACATATTCTATTTGGCATTCGAGGCGAAAGACCGATGATGAGAGAAGTTGAAGGGAAAGGCTTGATTGTTCCCATAGACAAATTTGGCATCAAAGTGATGAGTATTGGATTGTTGATAGATGAGAAACAAGCTGTGATTTGGAGAGGTCCGATGGTGAGCAGCGCCATCAAACAATTTGTTAGCGACGTAGATTGGGGTGATTTGGATTATCTAATCATCGACATGCCTCCAGGCACCGGTGACATCCATTTAACCATCATTCAAAATGTACCCGTAACAGGTGTAATCGTAGTTTCAACACCGCAACTTGTTGCACTTGCAGATGCGAAAAAAGGGATAGCGATGTTCGGACAAGCTCAATTGAAAGTTCCCATTATCGGTATGGTAGAAAACATGAGTTATTTCACCCCTGCCGAACTGCCAGAGAATAAATATTATTTGTTTGGAAAGGATGGTGCAAAAAAATTAGCCGAAGAATTTGAAATACCGTTTTTAGGTCAGATTCCGCTTGTACAGGGCATTAGAGAAGGTGGAGATTACGGCTTTCCCATCATGGTTTCTGAAGATGAAATCACAAAAAATGCTTTTGTTGAATTTGCAGGAAATGCGGTTCGCGGAATTGCAAAAGGCAATGCAGAAAATAAATAAGAATCCAAAATTCATCAAAAAAAAACAGAGGTAATTTATACGTCTATTTTAATAAAACTTAAAGCCCTTTCTCAATCCGAGTTTGGGCTTTTTCTTTTTATGAAATCTGTTTTATGCCCAGCCAATCCAGCGCATTTCCAAACAAAAGTTTGTCCTGTATGTCTGGATTGAATTTCATACTTTCTATCAATGAACCTGGCAAATGCTCTCCTAACGGGAATGGATAATCGCTACCTAAACATACCTTATCTTCTCCCATAATATCTATAACATAGTTCATCGCTTTTTCGTCGTGAACCAAACTGTCTATCCAGAATTTTCCGATGTAATCTCTCGGATTAATTGCATTATCACAAGCTACTAAATCGGGCCTTACATTATACCCATGTTCGATTCTTCCGATGGTGATTGGAAACGATCCGCCACCATGCGCAAAGGCAATTCTTAGCTTTGGGAATTTTTCCAACACCCCAGAAAATATAAGTGAACATATGGCCCTTGCTGTTTCTGCGGGCATTCCAACTAGCCATGGAAGCCAGTATTTCTGCATATCCCCCTCTCCCATCATTTCCCAAGGATGTATGAATAATGCGCACCCAAGTTCTTCAGCTCTTTTGTAAAAAGGGAAAAATCGCTCGTCAGACAAATTGATCCCGTTGATATTTGTACCCAACTCAAGTCCGGGCATTTTAAGTTCAGATACACATCTTTCCATTTCTCCAATGGCAAGATCAACATCCTGCATAGGCACCGTTCCCAATCCAATAAAATGTTTTGAATCCTTACTAACGGTGTCGGCTATGTGATCGTTAAAAAATCTGGATGTTTCTAATCCGTCAACCGGTTTTGCCCAATAATTAAACAAGACAGGAATGGTAGACAACACTTGCACATCGACCCTTGTTTTTTCCATGTCTTTTTTTCGTTCAACTGCAGAAAAACAATTCTCTTCTACCTCCCTGAACAATCGATCACCCTTCATCATACAAGCTTTACAATTTCTATGCTCGATGTGTATGAATTCGCCGTATCCAAATTTATTCACCCAATTCGGCATTTTGTCGGGCATGATGTGTGTATGGATGTCGATTTTCATGAAAATGCAATGTTTGTTGTTTGGGGTTTGTTGTTTGTTGTTTGTTGTTTGTTGTTTTTTGTTTTTTGTTTGTTGTTTGTTGTTTGTTGTTTGTTGTTGGAAAGAACTGTCGTCTAGGATTCAAAATCAAATATTTCTAACCACAAACTAAAAACATTTTACCCTTTTTGTTGATATTCCTAACAATAAACAACAAACCACAAACTAAAAACATTTTTACCCTTTTTGTTTATATTCCTAACCGTAACAACAAACCACAAACTATAAACATTTTTAACCTTTTTTGTTGAAATACATAACCATAAACGACAAACAACAAACATTATCACCCCTTCCTTATCGGTGCAGCCATTACAGCGTTACACTTTGAACAGGTTCTTTTGTGTTCGTCAGAATAAAATCCTTCCATAACAGGCGGCAGTTGTTTAACGATATCGGTGACCTGCAGATATTGTTCGTACAATTTATTTCCGCAGTTTTCGCAATACCAGAGAAACCCATCTTCTTCTTGCTCCCTTACTTTTTCGATTACGATGCCAACTGTATTGGGACCACGTTGAGGAGAATGAGGTGTTTTAGCCGGAAGCAAGAACATATCTCCTTCTTTGATGTGGATGTCTCTTTGCTCCCCATTGTCGATTATTTTCACAACAATATCCCCTTCAATTTGAAAAAACAACTCCTCGCTTTCGTTGTAATGGTAGTCTTTACGTGAATTTGGCCCACCCACAACCATTACGATAAAGTTCTCCGCATCTTTATAGACACACTGATTCCCTACTGGCGGTTTCAATAAATCTCTGTGTTCTTCGATCCATTTTTTTATGTTGAAAGGGGCTGTTATTGGCATGGTTTGTGAATTTTGGCTAAGGTAATTTTTTTCTGCAATATCATGCACCAAACATCGAAATAATATAGCCAACCTTAGCTCACATTTTTTACCTTTGCGTCATGATAATGGAGGTACCATACCAATTGCTGAATTTCATCAACGGACAATTCCATAAACCCCTTAATGGCAGCTTTATTCCCAATATAAATCCAGCCACTGGAGAAGTTTACAGCGAAATTCCGGACAGCGACAAAAACGATGTGGATTTAGCCGTAGAATCTGCCCAAACAGCATTTCCTTCTTGGTCTACCACTTCTGCAGAAAATCGTTTCAAAATATTGAATCGAATGGCGGAGTTGATTGATGAAAATCTCGAAGCTTTTGCACTCGCAGAAACCAACGATAACGGAAAACCTTTATGGCTCAGCCGCTCCGTAGATATCCCTCGTGCATCCGCAAACCTTCGTTTTTTTGCAACAGGTGCCATGCACTTTGCATCAGAATCTCACAGCGACGGCCCCGACAACATCAATTATACTTTAAGAAGACCCATAGGTATCGTAGGCTGTATTTCTCCCTGGAATCTCCCTCTCTATCTTTTTACCTGGAAGATTGCCCCAGCCTTGGCTGCGGGAAATTGCGTGATTGCAAAACCTTCTGAAGTTACTCCTGCAACTGCTTTTCTACTCGCCCGCATAAGTGTCGAAGCGGGTTTACCTGCAGGTGTACTAAACATCATTCACGGACTCGGTCCAACTTGCGGAGAAGCCATTGTTTCTCATCCTCAAATAAAAGCCATCTCATTTACCGGTAGCACAAGAGCCGGAGAAAGAATTGCATCAATTGCTGCACCACAGTTTAAAAAACTTTCACTCGAACTTGGCGGTAAAAATCCAAATGTCATTTTCGCAGATGCCGATTGGAAAAAAATGCTGCATACTACCCTACGTTCTTCTTTTGCCAATCAGGGACAAATATGTTTATGCGGATCTAGAATACTGATTGAATCATCCGTCTACGAAAAATTCAAAACCGATTTTATTGAACTGGCTCAAAAAATGATAGTTGGCGACCCTTTGTTGGAATCATCCAAGCAAGGCGCTATTGTAAGTAAAGTTCATTTCGACAAAGTGATGCAATGCATTGAAAGAGCCAAACAGGAAGGTGGTAAAATTCTCCTAGGGGGAAATGCCGTTCAACCCGAAGGCAGATGCAACAATGGATATTTCATAGAACCAACCATCATAGAAGGACTGGATAAAAACTGTCTGACCAATACCGAAGAAATCTTTGGTCCGGTTGTTACCCTTCAGCCTTTCAACAACATAGAACATGCGATTGAATTGGCAAATGCAACCTCTTATGGACTTTCTGCTACCATCTGGACTTCAGATTTGCAAAAAGCCAATAGCATGACGCAACAAATTCAAGCCGGAATCATTTGGATTAACACCTGGCTCGATCGTGATTTGCGTACGCCATTCGGTGGAGTAAAAAACAGCGGTGTAGGCAGAGAGGGCGGCTGGGAAGCGATGCGCTTTTTTACAGAACCGAAGAATGTGTGTATTAGGTATTAGGGGTTTGTTGTTTGTTGTTTGGGGTTT
>JBDLUO010000015.1:0-5662 GCA_039805285.1 Bacteroidota bacterium | reverse complement strand
GGAATCCAGCTATCAACTGCATCCATCAATTCCATCAATTTAGCAACCCAAGATGGCTCACCGTTCAATGCACCCAAAGCAGAACCACGGATGATTGGTGTATTGTCTCCATCATACTCATAGAAAGACAACAATTCACGGATTTCCATTTCAACCAAGTCTAACAACTCAGCATCGTCAACCATATCCACTTTATTCATGAATACAACGATACGAGGAACACCTACCTGACGACCCAACAAGATATGCTCACGAGTTTGTGGCATTGGTCCATCTGTAGCAGCTACAACCAAGATAGCTCCGTCCATTTGAGCAGCACCCGTTACCATGTTTTTAACGTAGTCAGCGTGACCTGGACAGTCAACGTGAGCATAGTGACGATTTGCTGTAGAATACTCTACGTGAGCAGTGTTGATGGTGATACCACGCTCCTTTTCTTCTGGAGCGTTGTCGATTGAAGCGAAATCACGCTTCTCAGACAAACCTGCGTTAGCCAATACAGTTGTAATGGCAGCAGTCAAGGTAGTTTTACCGTGGTCAACGTGACCAATCGTTCCAATGTTCACGTGGGGCTTGGAACGGTCAAAATTTTCTTTAGCCATAGCCGTTTTTTTTAATTTTTAATTATCGCGTTTTTAAATTGCCTTTATCAAATATTCCGTGATTCTGAAAATACGTTCGTTTTATAAATGAGCCGTTGACGGGAATTGAACCCGTGACCTCTTCCTTACCAAGGAAGTGCTCTACCCCTGAGCTACAACGGCTTTTATCAGGGTAACCTGAAAAT
Organism: Bacteroidota bacterium; assembly: GCA_039805285.1. Taxonomy (GTDB): domain Bacteria; phylum Bacteroidota; class Bacteroidia; order Chitinophagales; family Chitinophagaceae; genus Ferruginibacter. The sequence goes on along the minus strand of JBDLUO010000015.1, from coordinate 4,875 downwards.
ATAAAAGAGCGGGAGACGAGGCTCGAACTCGCGACATTTAGCTTGGAAGGCTAATGCTCTACCAACTGAGCTACTCCCGCTTTTAAAACATTTTTATACTTTAGTGTTAATGTGGGGAGAACAGGATTCGAACCTGTGAAGGTGTACACCAACAGATTTACAGTCTGTCCTCGTTGGCCGCTTGAGTATCTCCCCAGTGAAAAATGGAGCCGGTGGAGGGATTCGAACCCCCGACCAGCTGATTACAAATCAGCTGCTCTGGCCAGCTGAGCTACACCGGCATTGTTTCACTTATAAAACGTACAATATTTCAAAGAACCGCCCTCGGAATTCGGGGTTGCAAATGTACAAACAATTTCTTTCTATCCAAATCAAAATGAAAAAAAATTTAGTTTTTTTTATTTTTCTTTTGAACGTGGGTGCAATTTATCATGTATACCCTTGAGTTTCCCTATGTTAACATGGGTGTAAACTTGTGTCGCAGTTAAACTACTATGCCCTAAAATTTCTTTTATCACATTTAAATCCGCCCCCGCATTCAACATGTGTGTCGCAAAACTATGTCTCAGCACATGCGGACTTTTCTTCCTCATAGTTGTCCATCTCGATAAAACGCGTTTAACATCATTGTACAACTGAGATTTACTCATTGGATTGCCCAATGGACCTAGGGCCCAATGAAATTTATCGTAACCCAAATTTTCATGACTCAATACTTCTAGTTGCCTGTTATAAAATTCTAGCATTTGATCTGACAGCTCTTTGGATATGGGTACAATTCTAATTTTATTCCTTTTTCCCAACACCCGAATGCTGCCCTTCACAAAATCAACCTCGCTAATTTGAATACCCAATAACTCTGACCTTCGTATTCCAGTTTCATATAACACCCTAACCAAAGTCAATGCCCTGTAGTCAGACCAATCCAGTGGCTGAGTCATTTCAACATACAATTGAGAAGTTTGGCCTTCATCAACATATGACGGTAGCCTTTTGGGAATCTTAGGCTTTTTAATCATTCTGAATGGATTACCAGTGGCTACTCCCAAATTCATAAGAAATTTGTAGTAAGCTGATGCACTAGCAATCTTTCTATGCACAGAAGATATGGCAAGTGATTCCTCTATTAGATGAGACATCCATTGTCGGGCCATCATCGTCGTTACCTCCTGAACATTAATACCGGGAAACTGGGATTCGATAAATTGATGAAACTGCTCGCAATCCCGAAGGTAAGCCTCCTGTGTATGAATGCTCTGCCTTTTCTCAATGGCCAAAAAATCTTTGAATTGCGCTAGATACATACGAAAAAAGGGCAAACAGAGTTTGCCCTTCAAAAGTATTACAAAAGAACTATTATTGTTCTTGACTTCTCAATTTGTTGATATAAACAGCATGCTTAATCTCCTCACGACGAGTGATACTGAATTTCGTATACTGTTGACGGCTACGTAATTCTTTAACAACACCTGTCTTTTCGAATTTCTTTTTGAACTTCTTTAATGCTCTATCGATGCTTTCGCCTTCTTTTACTGGGATAATTAACATGTCTTTTTCAATTTGGGATGCGAATATACAAACAAAAATTTCATTCGCAAATTTTTTTTCAATTATTCTAAAATAGCATCAATTGCATGAGACATTTTTCTGTCTTTATCTGATACCAAATCTCCTTGATCATGTGTGGACAACTCCACTCTGACGTAGTTGTAGGCATTGAACCAGCTGGGATGATGGTCCATTCGTTCGGCAATCAATGCTACCCTTGTCATGAAAGTAAACGCTTCTTGAAAATCCTTAAATCGGAATTCGCGAACTAATTTATTATCAATTTCTCTCCACATAATTGGTAAGATTTATTCAAATATAGCATTTATTTGATGAACGACTTTAAATTTCTGTTAAACGAAAAATCAATCCTATTTTTGTCTTTATGAAAAAGTCTTGCGCCATCAGCATTATCCCCATGCGAAAAGAACCTTCTGATCGCGCTGAAATCGTTAATCAGCTTCTGTTTGGTGAAGTTTTTACTATTATCGAGCTACAAGATAAGTGGGTTAAAATTCTGTCTGTACAAGACCAGTATGAAGGATGGATAGATCGAAAACAAGCAGAATCAAATTCAAAAATTGGCACTTCCACTACCCCGTTATCCAAACCAATTTTCTTCCATGATCAATTTTTCCCTGCTGGATGCTACGCTGATATTCCGGGTCAAAACTTTCCAACTGAATCACTCAGTCAAATCGCCTTGGGATATCTTAATACTCCCTACTTGTGGGGTGGAAAAACACATGCCGGTATAGATTGCTCGGGTTTTACACAAATGGTTTTTAGAATTGCGGGGCAAAATATTCTGAGAGACGCATACCAACAAGCTGAAATGGGGCAAGCAATCTCTTTCGTAGAAGAATCACAAACAGGCGATCTTGCTTTCTTTGACAACGAAGAGGGTCGAATTATTCATGTTGGAATGATAATAAGAAATGAATCCTCCAAGTTCCCATCCATTATTCACGCATCGGGTTGGGTGCGTATAGACACGCTTGACAATGAAGGAATAAAAAACGAAAACGGCAAGCAATCTCACCGTTTACGTATTATTAAAAGAATAAAACTCTAAGTATCAGGCACTAATTTGGTAGAAAGCACAAGCCAATCCACCCATGATTCCCAATGAAAGCATCCAGTACCCTACATGGATAAAAATGTACTTGAATGTCTTATTTTCGAACAAAGCATTTAGGCCGATAATTGGAAAAACAAAGAATATCGCCGTAATAACTCCGTGCAATGCTCCATGTTTGAAGGTACGGAATTTCATTCCATGCTGACTAATAAACTCATTGTAGAATTGCTGAACAGCAGAACCTTCAACCCCAAATCCTTGGGTACCATTCAAAGTTGAAACCATGTGAAATTGATGAATAACCAATGTCGGCATGAAAAACATGATCATCACACCAAACAAATAGGAGAAGCAAAGAATTTTGCCCAATCCCTTGGGTTTCTCACCATTGTCAATAAATCCAATTTCCTTTTTCCAAACAGACCCAAATAACTTGTCGCTGTACCAAATTAATCCTGTTAGCAATGGTACTAATCCTCCACAAAAAGTCAAAATAATATTATTCATCGAATTCTATTTTGCGATAAAACTACAAAATTTAAAATTATAGATTAATACCCAAGGTAGCCGTAACAATTCTTGGAGAGCCTGGAAGTAACCCAGGACCAGGTAAACCACCTGTCCTTCTTGTAGCATATTTGGCATTGGTGATGTTGTTTACATTGATTTGCAGATACACATGGGAAGACAAATTGTATTTAACGGAAGCGTCAATCACTGTATATCCTTCTAACATTCCAACCGTTGCATCTTCACTAGGATCTACAGTATTTACAGCGTCAGTGTATATAGATCCGACACTGTTCCAAATCCCCTGGCAAGAAAACTTTTTGTACGAGAAATTGGCTCCTGCTCTGTGAATGTATCTAGGGGCATTTTCAACGCGCTTATTTTCAATCATTTTCTCCTCGTCTAATATCGTTTTATCGTTCCATTTTGTGTAACGAACATCCATCCATGACATTGACGCCCACAAATTATAAGACCATAATTTACTAGGATGCGTCCAACTATAATCACCCATTACTTCAATTCCTTTACTTACCGCATCGCCTATGTTCGTTTTGTAAAGCACGTTATCCTTTTTGTAACTTCCCAATCTATCACCATAAAAAGTATAATAACCCCCAATGTGATAATTCAAATGTTCAAACACCTTTCCACGCATCATGATATCCATATTGTATCCTTTGGCATCCTTGATGTTTGGATCAATTATATCCGTTGTCGCGGTAGGTGTTAATTCAGAAAACAATGCAGGGCGATAAGATCTATTGTAATTAAAAACTATTTCATTGTTTGAATCAACTTGATAATTGGCAGATGCCCCAAACAACAATACGTTTCTATTTTTTGATTGCTCTAAAATCTCATAAGCATTGGAATATTTTCCATTGACTGTGTTTTCAATCCATTCATATCGAATTCCTGGAATGATATTCAACTTTCTTCCTAAGTGGAAAATTGCCTCTTGATAAATGGCCAAATTCTTCGAATAATAATTCAAATCACGATCAAAAATTTGATTTTCATCCAATTCAAAGTCTGCATCAATTCCGCGGGTTCCTTTACCATTTTGCAAACGATCTGTATCTCCCTTGAACAAACGCATGCCACCAGCTAGTTCTATATTTTGCTGGGTCTTAAATTGATAACGGGACTCAAAACTCAGATTCTGATACAAGTCTTTGTCTAATTTTCGCTGAGCGTATCCCAAACTATCGTCGTAAACATCATCTAAATTTATTTTACCTGTAATTCCTATTGAGTTTCTCTCTCCGCGCATTGCAGACAACTGGTTCTTCCAAAGAAAATTATTTTTCTGATAAATCGTTGTCAACCCTAGCACCTGCCAGTCGAGCTCGAACCAATTGCGAGATCTGTTAGACGAGAATATGGATTGCTCAAAACCCTGATCCGTAAGGCCTCCGGGTTGTTGGGATACAGAATGATGGCGATTGTATTCAGATAGAAATTTGAAATGTGTATTGATTGTTCTATTCCATTTCACTAAATAATTTCTTGTTTTGTATTCACTATTTTCTCTCCAGCCATTGCTTTGTCTTTCTTGAAACCATGCACCAAAAGCATTCTTACCTTGCGTTCCACTTATTCCATGAAAATGGCTTTCCGTGCCATAATCACCTGCACTATATAAGCCCGTGTAGTTGATTTTCTTCACCGATGGATTAACAGTTTGGTAATTTATAGCCCCACCAAATTGGGTTCCAAATGCCAAGGCACCA
>JBDLUO010000014.1:0-19588 GCA_039805285.1 Bacteroidota bacterium | reverse complement strand
CTTAAAATTGGTTATCGAAGGAATGAGATTGCAACCCTGCAGTCCGGGATACATTGATGCAAGAAATGCGATTTTACGTGCCGATACCATTTTGTATGGCGGACGTTATGGATGTGCGATTTGGAAAGCATTTGCTCGCAGAGGTATGGGAAAATTTGCGTCACAAGGTTCATCATCAAGCACAACAGATCAAACAGCCGATTTTACAGATAATGGTGGAATTACTTTTAGCACCACACAAAGTGTAACCCAGCAAACAGAAGTGCAAGTAGTGACTTACACGCATCGTGTAGGATCTGGAACTTGCAGCGGAATCAGCAATTATATCATTAGAGACACTTTACCTGCGAACGTAACTTACGTGAGCGGAGGAAACTATGATGCGGCAACAAGAGTCGTAAGCTTCCCTGTAAACTTGGGTGTAGCTCAAACTCAAACCTATTCTTTTGTGGTGAGCATCAATGCAGGTTCATATTTTCCGCCAGTTCAGTTAATCGACGAAACTGTGCCATCAGCGAGCATTTCTGGATTCTGGACAACAAGCTCTACAACAACAACAAATTGGACGACTACAAATACACAATCTACAAGTTCGCCCAATGCTTTATTCACAGCCAATCTTGCATCTGTTTCCGATCAAAAAATAGAAACTACCAATCCGATACTTATTCCATCAAATCCTCCGTCTTTAACCTTTCAGGGCTTCATCAATTCAGAAGCAAGTTGGGATGGTGGAGTAGTGGAGATATCAAACAACAATGGAACTACTTGGACTGATCTTGGACCTGCGATGGTTTCTGGTAGATATACAGGTAATCTTAGCGCAAGTGGAAATCCACTTACAGGTCGTGCTGCTTTCCATGGTAATAGCGGAGGGTTTGTAAAAACCGTCATCAATTTAAACGCCTATGCTGGACAATCTGTAAAAATCAGATTCCGTTTTGGGTCTGACGCAAGTGTTGCTACAACAGGTTGGTATATAGATGATGTTCAAATGAAAAGCGAAGCAAGAGTAAACATTTCTGGTTTACTTTTTAATCAGAACAATGTAAGAGTAGCATCAGCAGATACGTTCACAATTATTTTGCCTGCTGAAACAGGTTGTGTAACGGCAAACATCAGCAGCCAACCCGCAGCGATGAATGTTTGTAAAGGAGGGAATGCATCAACTACAGTTGCTGCTACAGGTACAAATCTGGTTTATCAGTGGCAAGTAAGCACTGATGGTGGTCAAAACTTTAACGATATACCAGGTGAAACATCCAATACATATCAAACAAATAACGTTACAGATGCGCTCAATGGCAATATATATCGTTGTGAAATAAATGGTACATGTACAGATAAATTATATTCAAGCACAGCTGTAATTACTGTGAATGCATTGCCTAATCCTCCAGAAGTTTTTGGTTCTTCAAGATGCGGAACGGGAACGACAATTCTTACAGCAACATCTACGAATGGGGAAACTGTGAATTGGTTCGCCCTAAGTTCAGGCGGAAATTCTATTGGAACTGGTGCATCATTCACCACTCCAACCATTTCTTCAACCACAACTTATTATGCAGAATCAAGAAATACAATCACTGGTTGCGTTTCAATTGTAAGAGGTGCGGCAACCGCAACAGTTCTTTCAGCTCCTGCAGCACCAACAGCAACCGGATCCACTGCATGTGCACCAGGTGCGCAGATTTTAAATGCATCAACAGCTGTTGGCAATACAATTAACTGGTATTCAGCCGCAACAGGCGGAACCTTATTGGCTCAAAACACCAATACATTCACAACGCCGGTTATTTCAACAACCACAACTTATTATGTTGAATCGAATAATGGTACTTGCTCATCAACCACAAGAACGGCAGTAACAGCTACAATCACTTCTGGTGTCGCAACGATTGCCACTTCTGCAAATGCAACAAAATGTGGTCCGGATACTACAAGTTTATTCGCTACAGCCACTGCAGGAAATACAGTAGACTGGTACGCGGATAGTTTGGGAACGATATTGCTTCAATCAGGTACAGTAACTGGAAGCAATAAATTTATTACCCCTATTTTGAATTCAACTACAAATTACTGGGCATATCAGCGCAGCATTTCAGGAGGTTGTCGTTCTGCTGCAAGCAGGAAAGTTACTGCTACGATGAATCCTAAGCCGGCAGCTCCTAATGCCAATGGTGCTTCAAGATGTGGTACAGGAACCCTGACATTAACGGCAACTGCACCTACAGGAGGAACCGTTGCATGGTATAACGTAGCAAGTGGAGGAACTTCACTAAGCACAGCAAACTCATACACAACTGCAAGCATCAGTGCTACAACCAACTATTTTGTTCAATCCAGAATTACGGCAACAGGTTGTGTTTCTGTTACAAGATCAACGGTTGCTGCAACAATCAATGCTGTGCCATCTGCTGCTGTATCTGTTCCTAATGCACGTTGTGGAGCGGGTTCCATTACAGTATCTGCTACACCGGCTGCCAACCAAACCATTGATTGGTACACAGCATCAACAGGAGGTACGTTGTTGCAATCGGCTTCATTGTCAATAACCAGAACAATATCAACCACAACGAGTTATTACGCTACTGCAAAAAATCCAACAACCGGTTGTATTGCTACTTCCAGAACAAGAGTAATTGCTACTGTATCCACTAGAGCTCCAAATGCACCAACTACCTTAACCGGACTCACTGCAATTTGTCCGATTGTAGGAACAGCAACGGGTACAAATTATTCAACTAATTCTGTTAATGGTGCATTAAGTTATGTATGGACTGTTCCTTCTGGAGCCGTAATTGACAGTGGCAGAAATGGGTTGAGAATTAAAGTTCGATTCCTAAGAGCAAGCGCTAATGATACCATTCAGGTTCAGTCGAGCAATGGATGTTTAAGTACAAAACGCAGTTTGAGACTTACAACTACAGGTTGTGTTACCACTAAATTTGCAAAAGGAAATGGCATCAACACAACTCCAGAAGTGGAAAACAACATCAATGTATACCCCAATCCAAGTAAGGGTTCATTCCAATTGTCAACCAAAGACATGAATTCAGCACCTGCTTCAATTCGATTGCTTAATGCACAAGGCGTTGTTTTAAGAACATGGAACAATATAAATGTAAACAACGTGAGATTTGGGAATGATTTGAAAGAAGGAATCTATCACATCGAGATCTTCTACACAAACGGAAAAAGAGTTACAAAAACCATTGTGAAAATGTAATTCTCATAACCTTAATGATTATAAAAATGCCGCAGTCTTTTGATTGCGGCATTTATGTTTTTATCAACAAAAAAGAAATCTTTTGTTGGTTTTATGTTTCTGAAATAATCATCAAAATAGAAATGTAATTCGATTCGTTCTAGTCTACACGCAAGCGGATGATCAGGGTGCAACCTTTGCCAGGTTCTGAATCGAGTAACATCGTCCCATCAAGTAATTCGGCTCTTCTTCGAATATTGGCAAGTCCGATTCCTTTTTTTACGGTTTGAGGATTGAATCCAACGCCATCGTCCATTATAGTTAATTCTAATGAGCCGTTTTTCTTGCCGATGCTCACTGTAACATTTTTTGCGTTTGCATATTTGGTGATATTCCTTATTTGTTCTTGGGTAATTCTGAAAAAAGCGAGCTCAATATCCTGGGTAAGATGTGTTTTTATTTGGTCAAAATCGATAGATAAGTTGGTAGTCCATTTCAACTCGGGATTGGAATCTTCCAACAGCTCATAAAATGAATCTTCCATTGTTTTCTCATCAAAAAAAGAAGGAGCAAGCCTGTGGGATATATTTCTTATTTCTTCTAACGCCATATTGATGAGGTCTTTCGACTTTTTTATCCAGATGACTTGATCCGTATTTGCTTTATCGATTAACATCTCCAAACTCAATTGACTGCTGGCTAAAATCTGACAAACATTGTCGTGTAATTCTGTTCCAATTTCGTAACGTTCATCTTCTTGGGTTTTTATAATGGCCTTGGTTACTTTCAATTCAGTTTTTACTTTTTCAGTAACATCAATGGCAATGGCAGACTCGTATTCTTTGTTGTTTATTTTGATGATGTTTCCATAAAGATCAATATCAATGCGTTCTCCATTTTTCTTTTGATGCTTAAATCTGCCTTTGTAAGCATTGGGCTGATATGCCACTTCTTTTGTCAACCTATATTTATCAGCTAAATCAAAATCGTCTTTCATGATGTCATATAACTTCAATTTCTTGAATTCCTCTTCTGAATATCCATATTGTTTTATGGCAGCATCATTCACTTGAAAAAATTCTAGGGTATGAATATCGAGCATCCACATAGGTTGGGGACTCAGTTGAAATAGATCGCTGTATCTTTTCTCGGACTCCTCGAGCAAAAGCGTATTTTTCTTACGTTCTATATTGTAAATGATGCTCTTATAAAGGGTAGAAGCAGTAATGTCGTCTTTCAACAGATAATCAGACACCCTTAATGTAAGGGAACGAATACTGAATTCAAGGTTTGCAAATCCGGTTAAAATGATAACAGGCGTTTGAGGACATTTTGATACAACACTATTTATCAAGTCTTCTCCTGTTTTATCGGGAAGAGTGAGGTCTAGAAGAACGATGTCGTAATAATTGTTCGGATCCGAAAGTAATGTATCAGCATCCAAATACCGCTTTGCCTGGGTCAGTTTCGGTGAATTGAACTTCTCCTCGAGGTAATCTTGTATTAAGAAGTAATCTCCGGGATTATCCTCTATGATTAGCAGACTTGGAGACTCTAAGTTAAACATTTGGTATTAGGATTTTAACTCAGGAATTTTTGCAATATTCAGCCAGAAGTCCATCATTTTTCCAACGATTTCGATGTATTCCATAGCGTCAACTGGTTTAGTTATATAGCAGTTGGCTTGATTTTGGTATGAATATTCAATGTCTTTTTCGTAAGAAGAAGTGGTAAGCATGATGGTGGGAATATGCTTCAAATCTGGGTGGCTTTTGATAAAACTCAGAACTTCATGTCCGTTTTTTTTGGGTAGATTGATGTCTAAGAATATGATTTCTGGCAACTGTTTTTTTTCATTTTTCAGTTTTTCGGTTAGCCATTCTATGGCCATCATGCCGTTTTTTGCGACGTCGATTTGGAAGGGAATATTTACAGATTCCAAAGCTTCTTTTGTAAGGAGAATATCTCCCTCGTTGTCTTCTACCAACAACAATCTGGTTTCTTTCATGTAGTAGCATTTAATGAAATCGCAAAGCGAAAAATCAAGCTGTATAAATTTAAGTAATTTTTTCGTTAAATGGAATGGTAAAGTAAAAATTACTGCCTTTTCCATAAACAGAGTTTACCCAAATTTTCCCGCCCAAATTATCTATGATTTTCTTGGTAATAGCCAAGCCAATTCCTGTTCCTGAATATTCTTCTTTGTTATGAAGTCGTTGGAAGATCTCGAAAATTTTTTCGAAGTACTCATTTTCAATTCCTATTCCGTTGTCGCTGATTTTAAATTGCCATCTGTCTTTCAATGGAATGGCTTCGATGTGAATTTCCGGAGGAACTCCCTCGCGGTGATATTTGAGGGAATTGCCGATGATATTCTGAAAAACCTGACGGATAGGGGTGCGGTGTCCGATAATGATGGGTAGGTTTTTGGTTGTAATTACCGCATTCCATTCTTTCATTTGTTCGTGATGCAAAAGTTTAATTTCGGCAACAATATCATTGATGTCTAGTTCTTTTTTTTGCTCATTTTGTTTACCTACTCTCGAAAATTCCAACAAATCAAGTATGATTTGTCTCATTCTTTTTGCTCCATCAACTGCAAAATGGATATATTCTTTTGCTCTTTCATCCAGTTTTTCTGCATACTTTTTTTCAAGCTGGGTTAAGAAACTGGTGACCATCCTTAAAGGTTCCTGTAAATCGTGAGAAGCAACGTATGCAAATTGTTCCAATTCAGAATTCGTTTTCTTTACGGCTTGAAGTGCTTCGCTCAACTGAATTTCTATTTGTTTGCGTTCTGTTATGTCAATCCCGTATCCGATAACAAATTGCAGTTTGTTTTTTTCGAAATGTGGATATAGGTTTCTGAAAATGAAATGTGTATTCCCTTCTTTATCTGTGTGTTCATCTATCCATTGAAGTTTCTCCTTGCTTTCTACTGTTTTGTTGAATAATTCTCTTCTTCGAAGCGCTTGAGCGTTATCGATATTTCTAAATTTACAATAGTCAAAATCATCTTTTCCAATCATCCACGATCTTAATGCATCATCTTTAATTGCATATTTATTCAGGAAAATATAACGATGGTTTTCATCAAAAACGGCAATGTCAGATGGTATGTTTCCTAATATATCTTCAACAAATTGTTTTTGTTTTTCAACTTCTTCACTCATTTTTTGAAAAGGAGTGATGTCTCTCTCAATCGCAACCCAATGTGTAATCTCATCTTTTTCGTTTCGGATAGGAGTTATCGAAAGTGAAACCCAGTATTTCTCACCATTTTTTTTGTAATTAATGGTTTCAACTTCTACAAATGATCCTTGATGTAAACCGTTTTTTATTTTTTCAATCGAATCTTTATTGGATTCCGGACCTTGTAAAAACTTTGGATTTTTTCCAAGTGCTTCATCAGCTTCGTAACCTGTAAGTTTGGTAAATGCATCGTTGATGTATACGATAGGATAACCATCTTGAGCTAAGGTAATCACTACGCCATCTTGGGAATTTTTAACTACCGATTGCAAAAGAACCTTTTGCAGTTCTTCTTCTTTTTGTTTTGTGATATCCATCAATGCACCTACCATTCTAATGGCATTGCCATATGCGTCTCGAACGATGTAGCCATTGTCTGAAACTACGGCATAGCTATTGTCATTTTTTTTATATCGGTATTCGCAACTCCAATGGTTTTCGGTTGAACGTAAACCATTTTCAATGCTTTTCATTACTCTGTCCAAATCATCCGGATGAAGCCTACTGCTCCATGCGTCTACATGTATTGTATCCTCTTTACTGTTGTAACCAAATGTTTTGTTGAATCCACTCCCTTGAAATACTTCACCTGATAAAATGTTCCAATCCCATATGGCCTCCGAGGTAGCCTTACTCATATATTCGTATCTGCGATTGCTTTCCTCGAGTGAGGCAGTTACAGATTTTAATTTTTGTTCTGAGGCCAATAAGGCATCTTTCTGTTTGCTGATTTTGGCAACAGCATTCTTCAAATCATCAACTACGAGTTCTTCCGTGTTTAGTTTGTGAAGAAGGTTAATCATGGGATTATGAGGTGCAAAATCCTTTAGACTTAACCCTGAATCATTTAACTCTTGGCTAGAGCCGAACCACGGCGCTCCGACAAACATCAATGCATTACCACCATCCACTTTTTCCCATTGTCCTTGAAAGCTGATTCTGGTTTTATGGTTAATTATGATTACCAAATGATTGCTTATCTCACAAAAATGCTGGAAATCATTTTTCTCTATCCCTGGTCTGAGCATTTTGAAATGATCGTTCCAATGGTTGCCTGCCTGAATCGAAGAGTCGAGCTTCATCAATGACTTGCCAATTTGTGTGAATATTAGGTCTTGGCCTATCACAAAATGAAAAGGAAAAATCCGATTCATGGAATCAAAATCAAAAATGAGTTTTTCCATCTTACCAAGTTACTTTAAAGATCGCTTTGTTTTGATGCAGCTCTGTTTCAGGGATGTCCGTCGTTTCTACCGGAGACTCATATAGCTTGCCTAGTCCAGACAATAACCCTCTCACAAATTCCTTTAGCCCATCTCGCTTAGAAACATAATGAATATAAATGCTCCGTTCTTCGATATGGCTTACTTTAAATTCGGGAGGCGTTAATTTCGGGTACAGCATCATTATATGACTGTGAAATTGAGGCAAATTCACCAGAAATTCCTTCAGGTTGTTTCCTCCCGATTTCAGCAAATTTCCATATTTCTCTCTTGTGGTACGCAAAATCCACCATTCCCCAAAAGTGAATAGAACATCACCCAAGGGAATTTCCATTTCTTCGGAAACAGCAACCGCCAGTTTGAAGGTTACATCGTCGTTATATGGTTCGGAGCTGATAAAGAAATCGATGTTGATTCCGCTTTTTTGTTTGATGATTTCCCATTTGTCCTCGCCAAAGTTTTCCGTTACCAATTCTTCCAGCGATTTGTTTACTATTCCGTACATACTACTTCACTTTAAATGAATAATTACAATACTCACACTTACTGAAAGTACAAAAAACAATTTCATTTTTTCACTAAAGTTTCACATTTATATCATCAGAACGATAAAGGGTTGCACATAATAATTTTACTTATTATTCGTTATCCTTCGGATAGGCATACTTTCTCTAGAAATTAACATGTGTAATTCGTCAGTGAAATATGCCTTGAGTACTTTTGTTGACCCTACCGTTTTTAATCCGAACCTTATGAAAATCATTACAAGAGGTATTATCCTTTTCCTGCCCGTGCTTAGTTTTTCAGCTCTTTCTTTTTTGCATCCAAAAATCCTGGATAAAAAAGACAACACAAGCTTTCGCATCAGTCCGCATGTAACTACAGAATCAAATCCTGTTGATGCCTTATACCAAAATATGGAACTGCAAAAAGCTGGTTTGTCCGAAGCGGCTTTCGCATTGGCCATGAAAGGGTACGAATCCCTCAAAAACAGTGGCGTATTACAAAATACACGTGTGCTCACCATTTGTGATTTTTCCAAGGCCTCTACTGAAAAGCGTTTTTTTGTAATTGACCTAGAGTCGTATAAGTTACTTTTTCATTCTTTGGTATCCCATGGCAGAAATTCGGGTACGAACTATGCTGTTTCTTTTTCAAATAGTCCTTCGAGTTACAAAAGCAGTCTTGGATTTTTTGTTACACGGTCCACTTATTCTGGAAAACATGGTTACTCCTTACACATCGATGGGGTAGAAAAGGGGATAAACGATTTAGCTTATCAAAGGGCCATTGTGGTTCATGGGGCACCTTATGTTTCGGAACATCTGGGTTTTTCTCAAGGATATATTGGTAGAAGTTTGGGATGCCCGGCTCTTCCAGAAAAAATTGCAGGAAAAGTAATTGATCAGATAAAGGACGGATCTTGCTTCTTTATTTATGCACCCGAAGAGAAATACCTAACTCATTCCCCGGTTTTACAAGATATAAATCATCGCATTTCATTAGCTGCAAATTGATGCATTTCTTTTTCTTTTGCTTTACCTTCACGTAAAAAATAGCATGCATTTTTTACATGGCACAGGTGTAGCAATTGTAACTCCCTTTACTACTAATGATTCTGTTGATTTCAACGCACTTGAATCATTGATTGATTATTTAATCCAAAATGGGGTAAACTATTTGGTTGCATTGGGTACTACCGGAGAAACTCCTGTGTTAAGCAAAGAAGAAAAAAATGACATCATACTTTGTACCTATGAGAAAGTTGCAGATAGAGTTCCTGTTATCGTAGGTGTTGGAGGAAATGACACACGCTCCGTAGTAAACGACTTGTCTACTTACCCCCTCGATAAAGCAGCTGCTATACTTAGCGCCAGTCCTTATTACAACAAGCCTTCCCAAGATGGCTTATTGGCACACTATCGAATGTTGTCCGAAAACTCACCTAAGCCAATCATACTTTATAATGTTCCCGGAAGAACCGGAAGAAATATGACAGCAGCAACAACGGTTGAACTGGCCAAATCCTGCGAAAACATCATTGCCATAAAAGAAGCAAGTGGAGATATGCAACAATGTATGGATATCCTTCGCTTGGCTCCAGAAACCTTTATTGTAGTGAGTGGAGATGATAATTTAGTTATTCCGCAAATCGCATGTGGTATGAAAGGAGTAATCAGCGTTGCGGCAAATGCTTACCCTCATGCTTTTTCTTCCATGGTAAATCATTGCTTGAATGGGGATTTTAGCTCGGCAAAAAACATCAATGATTCTTTAATGGATGCCTATCAAATGATGTTTGAAGAGAATAATCCTGCCGGAGTTAAATGTTTTTTACATGCCATTGGCAGAATGGAAGACACAGTCAGACTTCCTTTAACGTCTGTTTCTCAGCCGTTGAAACAAAAAATAACATCTTGGGTCAACGAAAACCATGGATTGATTAAACCTTAATACAACTTCCCTCAATGGCCAAAATGGTATCCGAGAATATGGCTTGAGTTTCTGTTAAAAAGGGTTCAAGGTTCTCATACTTCGAGGAAAAGTGGCCGATCAATAATTTTTTCACTCCTGCTTTGGTAGCCATTAATCCTGCTTGTTCGGTGGTGCTGTGATTGTGCTTTTCTGCTCTTTCGTTTTGATCCTTTAGATAGGTGGTTTCGTAGTACAGTAAATCTACTCCTTTGATATATGAAACCAGTCCTTCGTGATACAAGGTGTCTGCACAGAAAGCGTATTTTAAAGGATTGTCGCCGGGTAAGGTAAGTTCATCATTGGAAACGATGGTTCCTTTTGGATGGATAAAATCTTTTCCTTTTTTCAATTCTTCCAAAAACGAATCTGGCACTCCGATAGATCTTACTTTTTCGGGAATGATTTTTCTGAGGTTTTTCTTTTCTACGAAAAGAAACCCATGGCAAGCTATTTTATGTTCAACAGGAAAACAAGAAATAACACAGGATTCGGTTTCTGCTATTCTTCCTTCTGCTGGTAGAGGATGAAAGTATAGTGGATAGCTCAATTCTGATGATGAAGCTTCCATTTGAATCTGAATGATTTTCTCCAGCATTGCGTGTCCATGCAAATGCAATTCTTGGGTTCGACCCAACAAGCTCATGCTGGTTAATAGTCCAATCAATCCAAAATAATGGTCTCCGTGTAAATGAGAAATGAAAATGTGGCTTATTTTGCTGCGTTTCAGTTTGTATTTGGTAAGCTGTAGCTGAGTGCCTTCGCCGCAGTCAATTAAAAAACAATCTTTTTCTGTTTGGATATATTGAGAAGTAGGGTTCCTGCCGTAGGCCGGAAGCGCTGAATTATTTCCAAGTATGGTAACTGATATCAAAGGGTGGATTTATGATTTTGATTAATCTTCTCCATTTAATAGTTCTCTTTCAATTTCTTCCATCTGTACAATATCCCAGGCCTCACTCTCCGTAGGTGTCAGATTTAGAATATCGTCCATCTCAATCGCTTTTAGCTCAACCAGCAAAGCGTCTGGCGACCCACAGATTACAAAAGAATGATCGTCTTGATAAAAGGTTTCGTGCATTTCAATCAGCATTTGCGCAAAATCAGAATCACAAGTTGAAACTTCAGATAAATTCAAGACCACATTTGGCATTCCGGTTTTCAGCAGTTCTGTCAACATTTGCTTTAGTTCAGTCGACTTTTCTGCAGATATGTCAGAATCCATCGGTTTTATAACCGTAAATTTTTCTTTGGTATCGGTTTTGACATTCATTAGATGAAACAGATTGATTGGGGTAAAAATAGTCAAGTTGTGAAAATCTGAAAAATAAAAGATAAAATTATAATCTGATTTTTCTCAAAACTTTATCAACATCAAGCAAAGGATAACAAAAAACTTGGTCTACTTTTCAACATATCAACAATTTTTCAAACCCTAAAAGAAAACCGTCTGTTTTATCGTTAACATTGTATCATTAAAATTAGGACCCATGGACAACAATTTTTCATCTCAAGTTAAAGAAATCATCTCTTACAGCAGAGAAGAAGCACTCAGACTTGGAAACGATTTCATCGGAACCGAACACTTAGTGCTTGGTTTAATCCGAGAAGGAGAAAATACAGCTGTAAAAATTTTAAAATCACTCAATATCGATCTTTATGAACTTCGCAAAGAGATAGAAAGTGCAGTGAAAGACAAAACCGGAAAAAACATCGCCAACATCAATTCTCTTCCCCTTACCAAACAAGCGGAGAAAGTGATTCGAATCACAGTGTTAGAAGCGAAGTCGCTCAAAAGCGCACAAGTAGAAACCGAGCATCTCATGCTTTCGATTTTAAAAAACAAAGAAAACATCGCAACTCAAATTTTACAACAGTTCAATGTGGACTACGAAGCTTTCAAAAGTGATTTAGGTATTGTTACCAGCAAGCCACCTCAAGCCGAATTTAACGACGACGATGATTTTGATGAGGAGAGAAAACAGTATGGACAAGCACCAAAGCCAAGCAGAGGCGCAGGAGCAACTCCCTCCAAATCTAAAACACCTGTGTTGGATAATTTTGGAAGAGACATCACTCGACTTGCTGAAAATGGAAATTTAGATCCTATCGTAGGCAGAGAAAACGAGATTGAAAGGGTATCTCAAATTCTGTCTCGCAGAAAGAAAAACAATCCGATTCTCATTGGTGAACCAGGTGTGGGTAAAACCGCAATTGTTGAAGGACTCGCCCTTAGAATCGTTCAGCGTAAAGTTTCCAGAGTTTTGTTTGATAAACGAGTGGTGAGTTTGGATCTAGCTGCATTAGTAGCAGGTACCAAATATCGCGGACAATTCGAGGAAAGAATGAAAGCGATAATGAACGAGCTCGAAAAAAATAGAGATGTGATTCTTTTTATCGATGAAATTCATACCATCGTAGGAGCAGGAGGCGCAAGCGGATCTCTAGATGCATCCAACATCTTCAAACCTGCTTTGGCAAGAGGAGAATTGCAATGCATTGGTGCTTCGACCCTCGACGAATATCGCATGCACATCGAAAAAGATGGTGCATTAGACAGACGTTTTCAGAAAGTAATCATTGAGCAACCTTCTGTAGAAGAAGCCATTGAGATTCTGAACAACATCAAAAATAAATATGAAGATTACCACAATGTAACCTATAGCAAAGAAGCGATAGAAGCTTGTGTAAAAATGAGTGATCGTTACATGACGGATAAGCTGTTGCCCGACAAAGCCATCGATGTGTTAGACGAAGTAGGTGCACGCAAGCACATCAAAAATATTAATGTGCCAGAAAATATTCTTGAGCTTGAACGTAAAATTGAAGATATCAAACTGGAAAAAAACAGAGTGGTAAAAAGTCAGAAGTTTGAGGAAGCAGCATCATTAAGGGATACCGAGAAAAAACTTCAAGAAGAACTAGAAAAAGCCAAACAAGATTGGGAAGAAGAAAGCAAGCACAAAAGATTTCCCATTGAAGAGGAGGATATTGCAGAGGTTGTTTCTATGATGACAGGGATACCTGTAAAACGAATGGTTCAGGCGGAGACAGACAAGCTAAGAAGAATGTCTGATGATCTTCGTGGAGCTGTAATCGGACAAGACGAAGCGATACTTAAAGTAGTTAAAGCCATCCAAAGAAATCGCATTGGGCTGAAAGATCCTAAAAAGCCAATTGGTACTTTTATTTTTCTCGGTCCAACGGGTGTTGGAAAAACAGAGTTGGCAAGATCGCTCGCAAAGCACATGTTCGACAGCGAAGACGCTTTGATTAGAATTGACATGAGTGAGTACATGGAGAAATTTACCGTGAGCAGATTGATTGGAGCGCCTCCAGGATATGTTGGCTACGAAGAAGGGGGGCAGCTAACTGAAAGGGTTAGACGCAAACCATACAGCGTGATTTTGTTGGATGAAATTGAAAAAGCACATCCAGACATTTACAATATTTTGCTTCAGGTACTCGACGACGGACAATTAACAGACGGACTTGGACGTAAAGTGGATTTTAAGAATACGATGATCATCATGACTTCGAACATCGGAGTAAGACAGTTGAAAGATTTCGGCGATGGAGTTGGATTTGCTACACAGTCTCGACAAGAGAACATTGATGAAAACAACAAAGCCATAATCGAAAAAGCGCTCAAACGTACATTCAGTCCGGAGTTTTTAAATCGTATTGACGATGTCGTAATTTTCAATTCGCTCAACAAGGAAAACATTTTCCAAATCATCGATATTCTTATGAAAGGCGTGATGAAGAGATTGGTCAATCTTGGGTTCACCCTCGAGCTTGCCGATGATGCAAAAGACTTCATTGCCGAAAAAGGATACGACAGTCAATTTGGTGCAAGGCCTCTTCATAGGGCAATACAAAAATACCTAGAAGATCCGCTGGCTGAAGAGATTCTCAACACTACCATAAAAGCAGGAGATATAGTGTTGGCTGAATTGGATAAAGAGGCAGGAAAAATCATCTTCAAAATAAAAGAAGAGCCAAAAAAGAAAGAGCGAAAATCTCAGGCCTAATAATCAATAAAATTCAGAATTCATTAATGGCGTAAACCCAGTTTACGCCATTTTTATTTTCACAAGTCTGATTTATTTAAAAACGTTATCTCAAGATTCTTTAATTTGCTTCATCATTAGCCAAACAATTCATGAATAAGTTAAAGATAGCCATAGACGGCTGGTCTTCTTGTGGAAAGAGCACACTTGCCAAACAAATTGCCAGAAAGTTGGGCTATACTTATATTGACAGTGGTGCGATGTATAGAGCCATAACATTGTATTTTATGAGAAACGAAATTGATGTTACGGAGTCTGAAGCCATTCAACAGGCATTGTCACACATCGAATTGAAATTTAAAAAGGGTTTAGCTACTGATGCCTCAGATATGTGTTTAAATGGAGAAAATGTAGAAGCACAGATTCGTTCCATGTCGGTAGCTCATGAAGTAAGTAAGGTGTCTGCAATAAAAGAAGTACGCGATTTTGCGGTACATCAACAAAAAGAAATGGGGAAAGAAGGTGGAGTTGTAATGGATGGAAGAGATATTGGAACGGTGGTATTTCCAGATGCGGATGTCAAACTCTTTATTACGGCATCACCAGAAATTAGGGCAGAAAGACGATACAAAGAGTTGATGGAAAAAGGAATGACTGTTTCCATGGAAGAGGTGATTGAAAATCTTAAACAGCGCGATCATATCGATTCAACACGTACATTCAGTCCGCTGGTTCAAGCAGAGGATGCGTTGGTTATAGATAACTCAGAAATGAGTATGGATGGACAACTTGATTATGCCTTGGAATTAATTCAAAACAGCATTAATGTATCTCTGGACTAAACGTCACCGATTTTTCCCAATCCTCAATCCCATAGAAAGAAGCGAGCTTGAGTATGATGTTTTCAACCATCGCATCCGGACAACTCGCCCCGCTTGTGATCAGGATTCTGGTCTTATCCTTAGTAGGTAAAAAATCGACAGTCTCCTTGTTCTGACTTTTGTGAAAATCAAAATGGGAAATAAGTTTTTGATGGATGATTCTATCTGGATGATCAATATAATAAGTGGGCAGTTTTTCTTCGCACAGCTCAACCAAATGAGAAGTATTGCTGCTATTATACCCTCCAACAACAATCGCTAAGTCGGCACTTTGTTCCAATAATCCATAAACAGCAGATTGATTGTCGTTTGTTGCATAACAAAGTGTATCTCTGGTATCCGCAAAATAATCTGAAACAGCATCTGGTACTGGTTTATGCACTTCAATCATGATCGATTTGAGATAATCTGCAATGGCCTGTGTATCACTTGCAAGCATAGTGGTCTGATTCACAACCCCAATTTTTTTGAGGTGGGTCAGAGGGTCAAAACCGTTTGAAAATCTCCCAGAAAAATACTGTTCAAAATCAGTTAAACTCATTTTGCCGGCAATGAAATCGCCCAATATGATTGCTTCCGTCATATCGTTGATTACAATGGCAGGTGCGTGGTATGAAGCATGGGAAAAAGTGGCTCTTGTTTCCTCGTGCTTGGGCTTACCGTGTATCACTAAGCTGTATCCTTTTGTCGCAATCTGCTCACTTCTGTTCCATACCTTTTCAACAAACGGACAGGTAGTATTGTATTTTTCGATTGCGATGCCTTTGCTTCGAAGTTCTTTTTCCATGGTAAGCGTAGTGCCAAAAGCGGGTATGATTACAACATCATCTTGGGTTAGACTTTCCAATGGAATTAAAGTATTACCAAGTGTATCTTGTAAAAAACGAACCCCTCTGTCTAATAAATCTTTATTTACCGTTGGGTTATGAATCATTTCACTCAATAGGAAAATACGTTTTCCTTCATTTTCTTCGATTGTACGAAAGGCAATTTCGATGGCGTTTTCGACACCATAACAGAAACCGAAATGTCTGGCCAGATAAATCTCTAACGGACCAAAATCTAAACGAGTAGGGGTGAAGTCTTTTTTCATTTTGTCCCCTTCTTTTCTTTTTTCTTTGATCTTGCTGATCAATGGACTTCTGTAAGTAAATGGTATCGTAAATTGCTTCATAATTGTGCTTATCAAAGGTAACACAGTTTCACTTCGAATCGATTGCATAATCTAACAAAACAGAAATGGATATGTTTACCCGCAGTTCTCATGCTTTTTTAAGTCAAGCAACGATATATGAAGTCAATCTCCGACAGTACACAATTGAGGGGAATATCCGCGCATTTATGTCTCATTTGCCTCGTTTAAAGGATATGGGAGTAGATGTCATTTGGTTGATGCCGATACATCCGATAGGAAAAATAAACAGAAAAGGCAGCATCGGAAGCTATTACAGCATTTCAGACTATCAGGAAATCAATCCTGAATACGGCAATCTAGAAGATTTTAAAGCATTGGTAAGTCTTGTACATGAACTCGGGATGAAAATAATCATAGACTGGGTTGCCAATCATGCCGCTTGGGATAATGTGTGGACGCAAGAAAATCCGTCGTTCTTTTGTCGGGATGAATCTGGTCAATTTCAATCTCCATATGATTGGTCAGATGTAATTCAAATCGATCACACAAATCCGGCTGTCCATCAGGCATTGATAGACGCCATGTGTTTTTGGGTTGAAAATTATGATATCGATGGATTTAGGGCAGACTTGGCTCATCTTACGCCTTTGAATTATTGGATAAACGCTAGAACGCAAACAGAAAAAATAAAACCAGGTTTAATCTGGCTCGCAGAAACAGAGGAGTCATCTTATTACGATGCTTTTGATGTGGTTTATGCTTGGAAATGGATGCATGCCAGTGAAGATTATGTGAAAAAGAGTAAAGACTTAGGCACATTATTGAATGATTTGAAAATTCAAAATGAACCCTATCCCAAAGATTTGTTTCAGCTGTATTTTACCTCAAATCATGATGAAAACAGTTGGAACGGAACAGAATACGAGAAGTATGAAAAATTTGCAGAAGCATTCGCTGCTTTCAGTTTCTTTTTTGCTTCTTCAGTACCGCTTATATACAGTGGACAAGAAATTCCGGTCCGTAAAAGAATTGCGTTCTTTGATAAGGATATCATGAACTGGGACAGAACCGAAAAACAATTGTTTTACAAAACCCTTTGTACGAGTCGAAAGAGAGTATGCTCTACAGGTCATTTTGAATTTTTAGAGACTCAAGGAAAAATACTCGCCATGAAAAGGGGAGAAGAAAAAAATCATGTTATTGTTTTGATGAATTTAGGGCATGAAACTGAAGCATTTCAATATGACTTGCCTGAAGCATCTCGGTATAGGGATATCATGCTTGATGAAACATATGCAGAATCCACATCACTTAGTTTGAAATTGAATCCAGGCGAATTTTTGGTGCTTGAAAATGCATAAAAAAGCCCGTTTTCGATTGATAAACGGGCTTGATGAATATAGGTTATAATATCATTTATTCGAGTGTAATTGGGTACTCATATAATCCTTCATATCCAGGATAAAAACCACTTATGTTTATCTGGTTGGAATTTCCAATTGCTTTTCTCATTTCATCGACCGATTTCACATCTTTATCGTTTACACGAAGGATGATAAAACCATCTTTCATGCGGGTTTGATCATAGAGGACTCCATTATTTATCTTTTTTACAATGATGCCGCCATCCACTCCGTATTCAACGGCTTTTTTTGAATCCAGTGTAGAAAATTCAGCTCCCAATAAATCCATTTTGGAGTCATTTCTTACGATATCAAAATTTCCGGCTTTGTTTTTTAATGTTACCGTAAATGTCAATGGTTTGCCATTTCTGATAACGGTTACTGGAATCTTATCTCCGGGCTTATGCCTGCTTACCTGATCCTGAAGTTCTCCACCACTCGTAATGTCGCTTCCATTGATTTTTCTGATTTGATCTCCTTTTCTGATTCCTGCAAGGTATGCACCTCCATCTGTTTGAGCTTCTGTTACATAAATTCCGTCTGTTGTATTCGCTTCAATGCCAAGTTTAGATTTTTGATCTTCGCTCATGCTTCCAGCTTCTCCAAACTGAATGCCCATAAAGCCTCTTTGTACGGTACCGAATTTGATGATATCATCCACCACTTTTTTGGCAATGTTTACTGGGATAGCATAAGAATATCCTGAGTAGTAGCCGGTCGGAGAGGCAATGGCCGAGTTGATTCCGATAAGCTTTCCATCCGTATTGATCAATGCTCCGCCACTGTTTCCCATGTTTACCGCAGCATCAGTTTGGATGAATGATTCCACTGCGCCGCCTGGGTTGCCAGATTTGTCTTTATTTAAACCCAGACTTCTTGCTTTTGCACTAACTATTCCCGCAGTAACCGTCGTTTCTAAGTTTAACGGGTAGCCGATGGCCAAAACCCATTGACCAATTTTTACTTCATCCGAATTTCCGTAAATCAGAAATGGAAGGGCTTTGGCATCAATTCGTATTACTGCCAAATCGAATGCAGGATCTGATCCGATAAGGGTCGCTTT
The DNA here is from genome assembly GCA_039805285.1 of Bacteroidota bacterium. GTDB lineage: Bacteria > Bacteroidota > Bacteroidia > Chitinophagales > Chitinophagaceae > Ferruginibacter. The sequence continues at coordinate 938 of JBDLUO010000014.1, read as the reverse complement.
GTAGGTTTTTCTGTTGTTAAGGGTAACGGTAATTTCATCTGCATTTTCCACCACGTGGTTGTTTGTAATGATGAAGCCATCATCGCTAATGATCACACCAGAACCCGAAGCTTTTTGTTCTGGAATGATGTTCATCCTTCCACCTCCGAAAAACTGCTCAAACAAATCATCGCTGAAAAAATCACTAAACGGACTCTGACGCATTCTAGGCAAGTTGTTGTTTACTTGTTTCGCGTTTGTTTTTGTTTTGATGTGAACTACGGCAGGTAATGCTGCACTCGATGGCGCAGTAAAATCTACACCAACTCCGGGTGGCGTATTTCCCTGTCCCATCCCGGCAAGTCTGTAATTTTCTGGTAAGGTGGAAGTTGGTTGACCTCCATAAACGTTCGAACGATCAGCTAATTTGCCATAGCCCCAAACTACAGCAAGTGTTGTTACAGCGCTGATTCCAATTGTTGCAAAAATCTGATTGATTTTCATGTCGATATTATTTTTTAATGCTTTACTCTTGTTATATCAATTTCTATACCATCTCTGCAAACTTAAGAACGGCTGACAAATTGTTCCTTTCCATCTGTCATCTTTAACAATTCATTATTACGAGTTTAGCCGTTACAAACCACACAAAAAAGTCATTGTGTCTACTCCATCTGCATAGTCTGAAAGTCTTGGTGATTGAGCTTCACCAGGTTCTATTTCCCCTTTTCCAACAATACACTGTATTTCTAATTTTGTTTTTAAGTTTTCGGTTAATTGCTCCCTGTTGTCGTAGTATTCGTAGAAAAGCATACCCAGTGGCGAAAAAATAGCGGATTCCTCAGTAAGTAAAGTACCCTCGCTGCTCATATATGGCTTATTGTTTAACAGTAGAAGCGAAAGCTGGTAATCGTAATTGTTTTTGTACCTATGGTGTTCTATAAAGTGTCCATATTTAT
>JBDLUO010000013.1:0-2554 GCA_039805285.1 Bacteroidota bacterium | reverse complement strand
GGATCAGAAGGTTTTAGGTTTGAATCCTAACGCGGTCACTAAAAGGGTTTTACAGCAATGTAAGACCCTTTTTCTTTGCAGTAAATTCATGGGTTTTACATAGTTTCCATATATCTTAACGATTGGGCTAAAATATATTTTCAGCTAATTAGCTCACATTCAATCAGCCATGAGTGGCTTTTTCTAATCCTTTCAAATCTAACATCTTGTTTACGATCTGCTGTTAGAAAGTGAAAATCAATTGAATCATATCCACGCTTGTTTGTCATCATAGCATTTGCCTTGCTCCAGGAGTAATTTCAATCTTCTATTTTTCAAACAATCAAAAAAAAATCATGGAAACAACACAAAAGAAACACGAAGAAAAATTTAAAATTACTGGCAACTGGGTAGCTCAGTCCAAAAAACTTAAAGCGAAATTTCCTCTGCTTACAGATTCAGATTTGAAATTCGAAGTTGGTAAAGAAAATGAAATGCTCGGCAGAATCGAAAAAAGGTTGAGTAAAAATCGTGAAGAGGTTATTGAAATCATAAGCCATCTTCAAACTGAAAAAGTTTAAGTTCTTCTATGTATTGAAATGTCGAGATGGTCCATCCGTATTGAATTAAACATTGAAAAGAATAAAGGACAGGAGATTAAAACCTGTCCTTTATTTCAATAGGCTACCTTTCTCAATTACAATTAAAAAACGGTTAAATAATATAAAAACATAAACCATGAAACAAAAAAATCTAAAATTCTATTTTCTGTTCCTTTTTGTAGGATTTGTTTTTTCAGCTAATGCTCAAGTTTTGCTGCCAGAGGTAGTAGTTCCTTCAAAAAGATATAAATATCTTTCATCAGTTGATAATAAAGAATTGGGGGAGCCAATTAAAATGCTTGAATATAATGCTGCTGCATATGATGTCAAGAATTCTGCTTTTTATGAAGATGACTATGATGAATATTATATCTCTTTTTATCTACCCAATGGCTACATCCTTGCCACTTACGACAAAGATGGAAAGTTACTGAGGACGGCTGAAAGATATAAAAATGTTGCACTTCCTACAGCTGTTTCAAAATCTTTGATACAGGCATATCCGGATTGGTCTGTTCCAAAAGATGTATATTTAGTTTCTTACGAAGAAGAAAAAGGATCTACCAAAATTTGGAAACTTATATTGACAAAGGAAGATAAAAGAATTAGGGTAAAATTGAATGAAAGGGGTGAATTTATCGGCAAATAATTGATATGCACATAGATTTTACATTTGGATTTGACAGATTTTGATTTTTTCTCTTCAATTTTTAAGCATTTTTGATTGGCATTCAACAAATTCATGCTCTTGTTTAAGTTTTGCTTATTTTTAACTAGAAACATCATTGAAACTTACAATCAGACATACTTTTAAAAATGAAGCTTATCTGTCTAAAACATTTTCTGTTTAGGCGTATCGTATTGGTATGTGTATTCTATTTTTTGGGGTTGATTGCCCATTCGCAGGTTACTGTTTTCTCCGAGAATTTCGGTACTCCAACAGGCACTACATCTCTGGCAACTTATATAACAGGAACAGCTCCTGCTACTTTCCAAAATGGATCTCCTATTACATTTACCGGTACTGGAAGTATTCGAAATACCTCTAATTCAACAGGATATGTGGGTGCCAGTGGTGGAGGTAATGTGCTCTTGGCAGTAGGGCAAGAATTACTCATCTCAAATGTCAATTCTTCTGCATTTGCTAGTCTGTCTTTGTCATTTGGAGTCTTAAAAACAGATAATAATGCTTCCAGCTTGTCTGTTGAAGTTAGTTCGGATGGAATAAATTTTACAGCACTTACTTATTCATTACCTACAGGAACAGGAACTGCAGTTCCTTGGTATTATCGTACCGCGACCGGTACAATACCTTCTGCAGCTAACTTGCGAATTCGTTTCAGAAACAATAGTACAACAGCTCAATATAGAATTGATGATGTATTACTGACTGGTCAATATCCTGGTATTGTTTCCGCACAAAGTGGAAATTGGTCTTCCACGACCACTTGGGTTGGAGGAGTTGTTCCAGATGCCGCTTCGAATGCCATCATCTCAAGTGGTCACACTGTTTTGATGGATAATCTCAGTTTTGCAACAAGGAATGCTGGGGTGATTACTACGGTGTCTGCGACTGGAACACTGGCTACAGGAGTGGCCATTACCAACAATGGCAACATGACCATCAATGGGACTTTTCAAATCAATCAAAACGGATTCGGTGGGGGTACAGGTACATGGACTTATGGATCGTCATCGACTCTGATTTACAACCATACCACAGGAAATTATGGACCGATAGACAACAGTCACACCTACTGGCCTGCTTCATCAGGTCCAATTAACGTTACGGTGTTAAACGCATTAAACACATCTTCCGGTATTACATTGGCTGTGGCAAGAACCGTTTCAGGTGTTTTTCAAACATCCGCCGGTATAACATTGAATGCAGTAAATCTCACTTTGACCGGACAAGTCATTTTAAATGCAGGTGGATTTTTTCAACAGTCACCCATATACGGAATCTCATCCTT
>JBDLUO010000012.1:0-3667 GCA_039805285.1 Bacteroidota bacterium | reverse complement strand
CACCCATCATCAAACATTCAAATATGGCTAGAAAAGTTGGGGGTGTAAAAAAGACAAGATGTACATAAAGTCCTATGTACAACGACCATAAAAATATGGCTTTGAAATAAAGTGAGAAATTGCCGGTAGGCGCAATTTGATTCTCCTGGAAATAATCATTCACTCTCTTTTTTAACTCTTGGTGAAAATTAGTTCCACTCGATTTTCTGAATTTTGGGGTTACTACTGACATATTACGTATTTTCTTGGATAAGAGCATCAAAGTTTTTGATGCCAATTTTTTTTCTGGTGATAAATCCCTCTGCAAATGGTACACCGATTCGTTTTCCGAGGAGTCTGTTATTGTTGATGATGTTGTCTAAAAATTCTGGTTTTGAAATATAAGTTTCTGGTCCAGCACCACTCATTTCTGCGTTGAAAAATTGAGTTTTGTATGCTTTAATGGATTGCAATTTTTGTTCGATTTCTTCGCTGATATCAACCAAGAAATCGGGTTCGAGGTGCCTATCTTGAATATAATGAAGCACATATTTAGGTCGCCATGCTTGTTGCGGAATACCATCGATTGAAGTTTCAATTTTGATTAATCCGGAGAGGAAAGCAGCGTCTTCCACCAACTTAGCACCTTTTCCATGGTCTGGATGTCGATCTTCGGGCGCATTGCATAAAATGATGTCTGGTTGATATTTTCGAATCTTTTCAATCACTTTAACTAAGTTCTCTTTACTGTGTTCGAAAAAACCATCTGACATTCCGAGATTTTCCCTCACATCTAATTGTAAGATAGTGGCAGCTTCTGCAGATTCTTTCGATCTGATTTCTGCAGAACCCCTTGAACCAAGTTCACCAGCAGTCAAATCTATAACACCGGTTTTTTTCCCGTTCTTTTTTTCTACCAACAAAGTTCCTGCACAGCTTAGTTCTGCGTCATCTGGATGTGCTGCAAATGCCAATACGTCTAATTTCATGATTTCAAAATCGTGATGCAATTTACTGAACTTAGCCCAAAATAAGGCATAGATGGTGTTAATAAGAGGGATAATTCCCTAAAGCGTCGATTTCTTGGATATTTCTTGAAATCCGTATAATTTTTGTACTTCAATTACGAATTTTTCTATAACAAGATCTTCTTTTTGTGGATCATAGGGTTGCTTCAAATTGCTGTTAAAAAAGAATGCAACGGTTTGATAGAGTCTGGCAGAGAGTCCGCCTCTGTATTCTTTGATGATTTCATAACAGTTGTTTCCCGTTTCTCGGTTGATCAGTTTCATCAAAACTTTACCTTGATAAATGGATAGATTGGTGAGTGGGGTAGTGAATTCTTTTTTGAGTTCTTTTTCCCTCGAATGGATGTATTTTTTTTGATCCCTGCGTTCATGAATTGTAGTGAGTTTAGCGTTGATGTCATTCAGTACAACACCTGCTTTTCTTGCATAAGGGTATGTTACGTAAACGGCATTTCTTAGTCTGTTGTATCGTGCAAGGGCTTCTTTTTGCGCGTCTGTTAGTTTACAATTTACCCAATGTGGATCGAGTAAAGTATATGGAATGGTGTCTCCCTGATAAATAATGGCTTGTATTTCGAGGGGGCCTGCTTCTTTTAAGGGCGCTTGAGCCTTAGTGCAGAGAAAAAGAAAAGTAAAAGCGAATAAAAACAACGCTTGTAAAGAAATGATATGGAATAAGCCCTTGGTCATCAATTTGAAAATAATATTTTTTTTGATTGATACCTAAAGTTCCGTGCTGTAACCTTTCAGATTGAATCTAATTCGATAAAATCTTGTTAATCTAATTCGCCAATAAAAATAGATAAAATAGAATTACGGCACTTACTATTAAACTAATTCCTTTGTAAAGGTTTTTCATTTCAATGCGATGCAACATACTCATTTGCATCCCTAATGCCATGATGATAAGTCCGAGCCAAACAAACACAATCCAAGGGAACTCGAATGTTTTTACGGTAACAAAATCGATAAGTCCGGTTGCTTCTTTTATACCAATTTTTATTTTTCTGTTTTCACTCACGCCTGTAAAAGCAACGTATAAATTTTGTGCGTAAACGGTATCTACCCACTGGCTAACTCCAGTACTATCCGCAATGATGAGTGGAGTAGAGGTAAATGAGAAACTGTCTTTGGTTACGAATTTCAATTCAGCCATCAAGGCAAGGTCTGTAGGCTTAAAATTAAATTTGTCTGTTACTGGATTCTGGGTGATTTTATTCAGTGTGAAATACCCGTTTCCATAGTAAGCAGTTTCGCCTTCTCCTATATCATAAATTTTAAACTGGGCAGTGTCGGTATTCTGTTCTGTATTGATGGCATAAGAAATATAACTGAAAACATCTTTGTGGAGAAATGAACGGGTGTCCGGATTGCTACTCATGTTGTTGTCCTTCATGATGTAAACATCTGGCTCCAAAGAAAAAGCGGGATTTCTTTTGCCGGATTTCGCATTTACTTCATCAAATTGGATATGGTAGAACTTTCTTCCTTTTTCATTGCCAGAAGAGTCTTTGCTGTACGTTACTTCATAGTTTCCCATCCGTGTTGGAACATCCCGAATTAAGGTAAGATTTTCGGTTGGATCTTCTTTTTTCTTACTCATCGGATCGTTTCCAGTTGGAACTTGTATGCCATTTACTTTGCTGTCGCTGATTACTTTTTTATTGCTGCTCGATACGAGTATGCCAGCAATCATCAACATAAATCCAAGGTGAGAAACCGAAGATCCTGCTTTCTTTAAATTGCTTCCTGTTGTCGAAAACATGTACCATGCATTGGCAATCACAGCATATACGGCAGAGAAAAAGGCAACATAGATGGCGATTAAAAATCCAGCTCCGTGTTTGTCGTAAGTAAATGGATAAAACACGGCAATCATTGCAACAACTACAGCAGAAATCAGTGTGGGATAAATTATCTTTTTAAGAAAGGTAGACTGTGGTGTGGTTTTGTATTTTAGATATTGTGTAACAGCAGTTAGGAGTCCAATGATGATGGCTACCAGAATCATTACCTTGTTGTATAAAAACTCAGGGTCTTCTGGCATTGCAAGCGGACCGCCATGAATCTTACCAATTAAAGTGCTGAGTCCTGGAGTTTTACCATAAACAGGTATGGATGTAATGAGGATGATGAAAATTCCAGAAAGAAAAAACAAAAGTGCTCCAATAAACATCCAGAATTCACGTGAGTTGGTAGCTTCTTCTTTATTGATAGCTGGAATCTGTTTGTATCTCGTAAAAAACAATCCAAGCGAAGAAAGGGTAAAGGTTAAAACAAAAATTCCGATCATGATGTTGATCGCTTTTCCTGCTTCTGTAAATGAGTGTACCGAAGTGTCGCCCAAGATGCCGGTACGTGTTAAGAATGTAGAATATAAAACAAAGATGAAACTGAGCAGTACGAATAAATAACTCGCGTGCAGAGAGTGACCGGTAGCTCTGTAAATAAGCATGGTGTGTAGTCCTGCGATAAGCAGTAGCCAAGGAACCAACGATGCATTTTCAACAGGATCCCATGCCCAATAACCTCCGAAGCTCAAGGATTCATAGGCCCATTTCCCACCCATCATTATGCCAATGCCAAGAACAATACCTCCAAACAAAACCCATGGTAATGCGGGCTTAATCCACTCTTGATATTGTTTTGTAATCAAGCTG
>JBDLUO010000011.1:0-16100 GCA_039805285.1 Bacteroidota bacterium | reverse complement strand
AAAGCGATGGCTTCTTCACGTATTTTGCCGATTCTGTACACAACACGAACTTCGCGATTCCGTTACAGCCACCTCCAGGCAGTTTTTATGAGAATCTAACCAAAGAAGAATTCCTCGTAATCATCGTCCCCAATCAAGAGCAAATCATCATTAAAGGCATATTCTGGTATATTTTGGGAACGATCATTTTTGCCATCATCATTACCACCGCGTTTTTTCTAACGATAAGAGCCTTGTTGAAACAAAAGAAATTGAGTGAAATCAAATCCGATTTCATAAACAACATGACGCATGAGTTTAAAACACCCATAGCTACGATTTCTTTGGCTGTTGATGCATTAAAAAATGAAAAAGTAATCGGGAACAGAGAGAAAACCGAGTATTTCACCGGTATCATCAAAGAAGAAAATACACGTATGAACAAGCAGGTGGAAACCATACTCCAGGCTGCCTTGCTTGATAAAAAAGACTTACAGTTGAATTTGGCCAAAGTTCCAGCGCACGAACTTATAGAAAAAGCGCTGCAGAACATCGTTTTGCCTTTGCAAGAAAAGGGTGGAGACATACAGGTTGAGTGGAAGGCGGAAGATGATTTGATTATGGCCGACGAGGTCCATTTTACCAACCTCATTAATAATTTGCTCGACAATGCCATTAAATATGCCGGGGAAAAACCACCACAAATCAGACTGTCTACCGAGAATCAAAAACGGAAACTTAAAATCCGAATAGAAGACAATGGTATTGGGATGAGTAAAGAAACACTGAATCGGATTTTTGAAAAATTCTATCGCGCCCACACAGGAAACATCCACAACGTGAAGGGATTTGGCTTGGGTTTGAGTTATGTAAAATCGATGGTTGAAGCTCATGATGGAAGCATTTTAGCCGAAAGTGCAGTAGGGAAAGGCACTGCATTTACCATTTTGATACCCCTTTCTTCCTAGTTTATCCACATTTATTCACATCAATTCACATCCTAAACTGTGATATAGTCCTGAAAAACAGGACTTTTTGCGTTAAAAAAGCCGTTGGTAAAGGGTTAAACCCTTTGTGGATAAATTACTTATATCTTTTTGGTGTCATAAAGTGGGAAATTGTGTTATTTTGTGTCACTAACATTTTAATAAACCCCATTTTTTAACCATGATCGGATTTCTCGGCGAATATGAATCAACCGTAGACACCAAAGGTCGCTTTTTGTTGCCATCTGGCTTCAAAAAACAGTTGCCTGAAGGTGAAGCAACGGCTTTTGTATTGAACCGAGGTTTTGAAAAATGTTTGACCCTTTATCCGATGCAGAGTTGGGAGCCCATTTTTAATCAGATCAGCAACCTGAATGATTTTGATCCAAAGGTTAGAGCGTTTCGTCGTTACTTTTTAAATGGGGCCAATCAAGTGGAGGCAGATGCGGCTGGAAGAATTTTGCTTTCCAAGAATCTGATTGAATATGCGGGGTTGGAGAAAGACATTGTTTTAATCGCAGCGGTAAATAAAATTGAAATCTGGGATAAAAAGACCTATCAACAATTCTTCGATTCTGTTAGTCCGAATGATTTTAGTGTGTTGGCGAATGAGGTGATGAATAAGAAAACGGAAGGAATATAAAACTGATGGGTATGATTCACAATGATTCAACATCAGAACAAAAAGAGAATCCGGATGAAGTGTATCACATTCCGGTGCTCTTGAACGAAACGATAGAAGGGTTGGCGATAAAACCGGATGGAATATATGTGGATTGTACGTTTGGAGGAGGAGGTCATAGCCGTGCGATTCTTGAGCGTTTGGGTGAACATGGAAAATTATTTGTTTTTGATCAGGATGAAGATGCTCGAAAGAACTTACCGGATGACAAGCGCGTTTTTTTCATTCATCAGAATTTCAGACATATAAAGTCATTTTTAAGGCTGCAGCAAGTGGAGCAGGTGGATGGGATACTGGCAGATCTTGGAGTTTCAAGTCACCAGTTTGATGAGGGTTCGAGGGGATTTTCGATTCGATTTGATGCGCCACTGGATATGAGGATGGATGTAAGACAGGGAAAGACTGCAGCGGATGTTTTAAATAAGAGTTCGGAGCACGAGTTGCATAAGATTTTTGAAAGGTATGGAGAGGTGAGTAATGCTAAAACACTTGCAAGAGTGATTGTAGAAAAAAGACAAACCGTACCCATTGTAACCATTTCTGGTTTTCAGTCGATGATTAAAGATGTGGTGAAAGGGAATCCGAATAAATACCTGGCTAAGGTTTTTCAGGCATTGCGAATAGAGGTAAACGATGAGATGGGGGCGTTAAAAGAAATGCTGGAGCATTCGGTAAGCTTGCTGAAGCCGGAAGGCAGATTAGCCATCATCACCTTTCATTCTTTAGAAGATAGGATGGTGAAGAATCTGATACGAAATGGAACAACAGAAGAGTTGGTGGTGGATGAGATATACGGAACGAAAGTGGATTCTAAGCTGAGCATGGTAAACAAAAAGCCCATCGAAGCGACGGATGCAGAACAGAAAAGAAACCCAAGATCACGCAGTGCAAAATTGCGTGTCGCACAAAAAAAAGGTTGAACATGCAGGAGATAAAGGAAAAAAACAATTCTGCCTGGAACGACAGGATTGACTGGAAAAAGTACTTGAACTACCAGTCCATTGTAAAAAACATTCCTTTCATCCTTTTCCTTTCTGTGATGGCCATTTTGTATATCTACAACGGACACTATGCGGATAATTTGGTTAGAAAGATAACAAAAACAGAAAGAAGTGTAAGAGATCTGGAATTTGAATATAAGACATTGAAGAGCGAGGTGATTTTTAGAAGTAAAGCGAGCGAGATGATAAAGGCGGTTGAACCGCTTGGATTGAAGGAATTGAAAGAGCCGCCTATTTCATTGAATGATTCGACAACAATAGTTTCTCAACCCTAACAAAATAAACCCCCAAAAAGAATGGATGTCAGAAAAGACATATTATGGCGCGTTTACTTGAGTTTCCTTGGCATCATTTTACTTGGTGTTGTGGTACTTGGGAAAACGATCTACATCCAACGTGTTGAGGGAAAGTTCTGGAAAGGAATGGGAGACAGTCTTCATCTTAAATACATGCCAATTCATGCTCAACGTGGAAGCATCTATTCCGAAGATGGTAACATGCTCAGTACTTCTGTTCCGGTTTTTGATGTTTTCGTAGATTTTGCGGCAGAAGGCCTCAGAGAGAAAAACGGACTTTTGTTTAAAACACATCTCGACTCACTTTCTCTTTGTATGCATCAGTTGTTCCAAGACAGAACCGTAGCAGAGTATAAATCGGAGCTGGAGCAGGCGTATCGTGAAAAGGAAAGATATTATTTGTTGAAAAGAAAAATCTCCTTTGATGCCTGGAAAAAAATGAATGAGTTTCCATTGGTTAAACTTGGAAAAAATAAAAGTGGTTTCATTTTCGAAACCAGAGACAAAAGAATCAACCCATATGTGTTGTTGGCAAATCGTACAATCGGACTTTCAAGAAAAGATTCTACGAAAAATGTAGGTTTGGAACGCAGTTATGACAGCGTGTTGAAAGGCACGACCGGACAGCGTTTGATGCGTTATGCAGCAGGTATTTATTTGCCGGTAGAAGGAGCAGAGGTTGATCCAGTGAATGGCAAAGATGTAATCACAACATTAGATACCTATACCCAAGATGTTGCAGAACAGGAGCTCATGGATATGTTGGTAGATAACAATTCGCTTCATGGTACCGTGATTGTGATGGAGGTTGCTACAGGTAAAATCAAAGCGATTGCGAACCTTGGTGTTCAACCCGATAAAACATTTAATGAAGATCTTAATTATGGTATAGGGAAGGCTACGGAGCCGGGATCTGTATTCAAACTCGTTACACTCTTGAGTTTGCTAGATGACAAGTATGTAGATATAGATACGAAAGTAGATTGTGAAGGCGGGTTGAGATATTTTTACGGACTTCGAATCAAAGATTCACACATGGGTACGGGAGTTGTAAGTGTTCAAGATGCGTTTATGATGAGTAGCAACGTTGCTTTCGCTAAACTTGCTGATCAGTATTATAACAGTCAACCCGAAAAATGGTACAGTCATCTCGAAAAGTTCAGGCTGACAAAAGAAACAGGAATAGATATTGTGGCAACCTCAGGAAAGCCGATTATAAAGAGTCCGAGAAACAAGGCTTGGGGTAAAACATCCATTCCTTTTATGGCTCATGGTTACGAAGAATTGGTTACGCCTTTGCACATGCTGATGTTGTATAACGCAGTTGCCAACAACGGCAGAATGATGAAGCCCTATCTTGTGAATGCCATTCGTGAGCATGGAGTAAATGTGCAAGTGTTTTCTCCGCAGGTACTAGAAGAAAAAATTTGCAGTGAGGCAACGGTACAAAAAGCGAAAATCTGTTTATCAGCTGTTGTTGACAGTGCGCATGGTACGGCATTCAAACATGTTCATTCTGATGTTTATCCTATTGCAGGAAAAACAGGAACTGCGGTTACCGCACAAACGAACAAAGGGTATGTAGATGGTAAAAAAATATACCAATCTTCTTTTATCGGTTTCTTTCCAGCAGACAAACCAGTATACAGCATTGCTGTCGTGATTCAAAACAGCAAGGAATCAAAGCAAACCTATGGTGGTCCGGTAGCTGGATCGGTATTTAAAAAAATCAGTGACAGAATTTACAACAGATTTTTAAGCAAGTCAGGCAATGTCAATCCAACAAATGCAGACACCATTGCTAATCTCTATTCTGGATGGAAGCCCGACTTTCAATTTCTTTTTGAAAAACTTAAAGTAGGATATACAGATTCTTCAGATAAAACAAAATGGACCAGTGCTTCTTTTTCTCCAAAGAAAAAGACAGTTATGACAACCGTTGATAAAAATAGCAGATCCAATATCATGCCGGATGTAAAAGGAATGGGATTGAAAGATGCATTATATCTGCTCGAAAATAAAGGACTAACGGTAATGGTAAGTGGCAAAGGAAAAGTATTGTCTCAAAGCTTAACCGCAGGTACAACAATAAAATCAGGACAACAAATCATATTGATGCTCAATTAGGGCGAACATGTTGAACGAACTATTATATCGGGTAAATATAACCGCTGTTTCAGGAAATCTTGAAATGACGATATCGAATCTCCAAACAGATTCAAGAAAAGTGACCCCCGGAAGTTGTTTCATTGCATTGAAAGGCGTTTTGTCTGATGGGCATGAATTCATTACAAGCGCCATTGAGAAAGGAGCTACAGCAATTGTTTGTGAAAAACGCCCGATTGAACTGTTAGATGGAATTTGTTATGTGGAAGTAGCTGATACTGCATTGGCAGCTGGAATCATGAGCAATAATTTCTATGGAAGACCATCCGAAAAGATGAAGGTAGTAGGCGTAACAGGTACAAACGGAAAAACAACCATAGCCACGTTGCTTTGGAAATTATTCTCGGAGTTGGGTTACACTTGTGGATTGATCAGTACGGTGCAAAATAAAATAGGCACCAAAACACTTGAGTCTACACATACTACACCAGATTCCATAGCATTACAAGGTTTGTTGGCAGAAATGCAGAGAGAAAATTGTTCGCATGTTTTTATGGAATGCAGTAGCCATGCGATACATCAACAAAGAATTTCGGGTGTGCATTTTGCTGGAGCGGTTTTTAGCAATATCACACATGATCATTTGGATTATCACGGAAGTTTTGATGAATATATACGAGTAAAAAAATCTTGGTTCGATGGACTGGCATCTTCCTCATTTGCCATCAGCAATGCAGATGATAAAAGAGGACACATCATGTTACAGAACTCCAAAGCGAAGAGGCTTTTCTACAGCATGAGGACATTGTCAGATTTTAAAGGCAAGATTTTAGACAACAGTTTGAATGGGTTGCATCTACTCGTTAACGACATCGAAGTTCATTTTCGACTCATTGGAAACTTTAACGCCTATAATTTACTTGCCGTTTTTGGAGTGGCAGTCAATTTGGGAGAAGACAAACACAATGTACTTCAAGTGATGAGCTCTTTGACAGGTGCAGAAGGAAGGTTTGATTTCATAACCAGTAAAGTGGAACAAATTGTTGGGATAGTAGATTATGCGCATACACCAGATGCTTTATTGAATGTACTGGCAACCATTAAAGATTTGAGACAAGAGAATCAAAAGATAATAACCGTTGTGGGGTGTGGAGGAAACAGAGACAGCCAGAAAAGACCCCTCATGGCAGAAGTAGCTTGTCAGCATAGCGATAAAATCATACTAACATCAGACAATCCGCGCGATGAAGATGTACAGCAAATACTGATTGATATGGAAGCGGGGGTAAATGTGGTGTGTAAGAAAAAATGCATAACGATAGCAGACAGAAAAGAAGCGATTAAAACAGCGGTTAATCTTACATCAAAAAGAGATATACTTCTCATCGCGGGAAAAGGACATGAAAAATATCAAGAAATAAAAGGGATAAAATATCCATTTGATGATAAGGAGGTGATGAAAGAAATGTTCGAATTGTTAGATAAATAAAGAATTAAAAAAAAGACATGCTCTATCATTTGTTTGATTGGTTTTCAAAACAGAACTACCGAATTCCGGGTGGTGGAGTATTCCAGTTTATCACCTTCAGGGTTATGCTGGCTTTGATTCTTTCTTTGGTGATCTCAACCGTTTTTGGAAAAAAAATCATCGCTTTTCTACAAAAAAAACAACTCGGAGAATCTGTAAGGGATCTCGGGCTCGCAGGCGAACAACAAAAGAAAGGAACACCAACCATGGGCGGACTTATTATCATTTTGTCCATTTTGATTCCAACCTTACTATTCGCGAATCTAGATAAAGTATACATCAGACTTATGCTATTGAGTACGGTATGGCTTGGAGCGATTGGATTTTTAGATGACTATTTAAAAATCAGGGCAAAAAGAATCGCCAAAGAAAAAGGAATAGATTATAAAAAAACGGACGCAGATGGATTGGCAGGAAGATTCAAGATTGTAGGACAGGTGATGCTGGGATTGATTGTTGGAGCTACACTTTATTTCAATCCCAATGTGGTTGTAAAAAGAGAAATGGTAAAATCCAATTCAAATTATGCAACAATAGAAAACGTAGGTAAGAAGAAAGTGAAATATGATACGATTGTTGTTGATGGTAAAACAAGGGTTTTTACAGATGCAAAATCGGTGATTACCACAATTCCATTTGTGAAAGGTCATGAGTTCAATTATGCGAAGTTGCTTCCAAAATCGATGGCAGAATACACGTATCTGATTTATATTTTGATTGTGATATTTATTGTAACTGCAGTTTCCAACGGAGCGAATATTACAGACGGATTAGATGGCTTGGCTACGGGAGTGAGTGCGTTGATCGGAATTTGTTTGGGCATTTTCGCATATGTGAGCGGCAACATCAAATTCGCAGAGTACTTAAACATCATGTACATCCCCAACCTTGGAGAGCTTTCGATTTTTATCGCTGCTTTTGTTGGATCATGCATTGGTTTCTTATGGTATAACGCTTATCCAGCTCAAGTATTTATGGGAGATACAGGAAGTTTGGCTTTAGGGGGAATCATCGCTGCACTTGCCATTATTGTAAGAAAAGAATTGCTTATACCCATTTTCTGCCTTGTGTTTTTAGTGGAGAATTTGAGTGTGATGATACAGGTAGGATATTTTAAATATACCAAAAAGAAATATGGTGAAGGAAGGCGGGTGTTTTTGATGAGTCCTTTGCATCACCATTATCAAAAAAAAGGTTTCCATGAAAGTAAGATTGCTGTGAGGTTCTGGATCGTGACCATTTTGAGTGTAACCATGGCAATCGTAACATTAAAACTTAGATAATCAATATATAGTTTCATAATCCCCTCCCCTTGAAAATGTACTACCCATTAAATTCGATGCTTTTGAAGAACCATTTTTTGTAAAACCATTTGCCTCGCTCGTCGTGAGGCATCAAGGATACAGAAAAACAGAACATCGGTAAGTGAAAATGGCTTGCGTAAGTAAGCCGCGAATCTTGCTAAAGTCTGTCTGAACATTGAATTACTAACCCGTTTCTCTGAAAACCTGCAACCCCTCATAGGATTGTGTTTTTGATCCGTACTTATTTTTTTTAATCACAGATGTTTTTAATGAACAAGCGCATTGTCATATTGGGTGCTGGAGAAAGCGGAATTGGAGCTGCTTTGCTTGCCAAAAAAAATGGCTATGATGTTTTTGTCAGTGATGGAGGAGCCATTAAAGACAATTTTAAGCACGAACTGATTGAGGCAAAAATCGACTTTGAGGAAAAAGCACATAATGTTGAATTGATTATGAACGCTGATGAAGTGATTAAAAGTCCGGGTATTCCAGACAAATCAGACATCATTAAAAGTATCAGAAGTAAAGGGATACTTGTTTCTAGTGAAATTGAATTTGCTTATCGTTTTTGTGAAAACAGCAAAGTGGTAGCCATTACAGGGAGCAACGGAAAAACGACGACCACGGCATTAACCTATCATATTTTAAAACATGCAGGATTAGACTGTGCACTTGTTGGAAACATCGGATATCCTTTTGCAAGACAGGTAGCTACAGCGCCCGCATCAGTTTATGTAGTAGAAGTAAGTTCTTTTCAATTGGATGATATTTTAACATTTAAACCCAATGTTGCCATACTCACCAATATAACAGAAGATCATCTGGATAGATATGAATATAAAATAGAAAACTACATCAAAAGCAAGTTTCGGATCGCCATGAACCAAACAGCAGAGGATGTTTTCATTTATAATATGGATGACGAAAACACAATGAATCACTTTAGCCAATACTCTATTAAATCAAACCAAGTACCAGTGACTATGAGAAAAGAATTACCACAAGGCGCTTATTTAACCAATGCAATGATGCACCTAAAGTGGAAGTCGGAAGAAATGCAGATGAGTGTAGAAGACTTCACATTAAAAGGAAAGCACAATCAATACAATACTATGGCTGCGAGTATGGCTGCAACGGCAATGGATATACGAAAAGAAAAAATTCGTGAGGCTTTACAAACGTTTGAAAGTTTGGAGCATCGTATGGAAAAAGTACTCACCTTGAAAGGAGTTGATTTCATAAATGATAGTAAGGCGACAAATGTAAACAGCACTTGGTTTGCATTGGAAAGCATGACTAAACCTGTAATCCTTATTCTTGGAGGAGTTGATAAAGGAAATGACTATGAACTTCTTAAGCCACTTGTTGGAGAAAAAGTAAAGGCAATCGTTTGCTTGGGACTCGAAAATGAAAAGATTCATGAGGCATTCGGCGATATCGTCCCTTTCATTTATGACACTAAAAATGCTACAGAAGCTACAACAGCGGCATTTCAAATTGCAAATAAAGGAGAAGTTGTTTTATTGAGTCCGGCATGTGCCAGTTTTGATTTGTTTAAAAATTACGAGGATAGAGGGAATCAGTTTAAAGCTGCTGTAAGGGCATTATAAGCATACCAAGATGAGCATTGTAAACCATATTAAATCTTTTTTCACCCGCAACGAGTCTGGGGGAAACGAAGCGTCTTCACCCTTCAAAAACATCAGCGATGTTAGCGGAAGTTTGGCGGTGAAAACGAAAGGAGATCGTGTTATTTGGACCATTGTGCTGATGTTGACCATGGCAAGTTTGTTGTTGGTATACAGCAGCACTGGATCACTTGCATACAGGATGAGTAAGAGTACAGAGAGTTATTTATTCAAGCAATTCTCTTTCATCAGTGTTGGACTTCTGCTGATTTACTTTTTTCATAGAATCAACTATACTTTTTATTCTAGATTGGCGCTGTTCTTTTTCTTGATATCTATTCCTTTACTCATCTATACTTTGTTTTTTGGCGTTCAATTGAATGCAGGAAGTCGTTGGATCAGGCTCCCGGTCATCAACATGACATTTCAAACCTCTGATTTAGCAAAATTGGCTTTGTTTATGTATCTAAGCAGACAATTGAGTAAGAAGCAAGATGTGATTAAGGATTTCAAAAAAGGATTTTTACCGATTATCGCACCCGTACTCTTGATTTGTGTACTTATTGCACCAGCAAACTTATCGACGTCTTTGTTGATTTTTGGAACAAGCATTTTGCTGATGTTTATTGGAAGGGTAAGAACAAGGCATATTCTATCTGTAATCGGCATCGCGTTAATTCCTGTTGTAATGCTGGTTATGCTGGCAGTAACACACTATGATAAAAATTTAGGCAAGGCAACAAAATTGCCAGAGATCATCAACAAAGGAAGAGTACCAACTTGGACTGGAAGAATTCAAACCTTTTTATTCAGCAAGAAGGAAGATGACAATGAAAAACTATATCAGAATAACCAAGCTAAAATTGCAATAGCAAACGGAGGATGGTTTGGAAGAGGTCCTGGAAATAGCGTTCAAAGAAATTTTCTTCCCCATTGTTACAGCGATTTCATTTATGCGATCATCATAGAAGAATACGGCTTTGTAGGTGCAGCTGTGATGATGTTGATTTATATGGTTTTTCTGTTTCGATGTATCAGATTGTATAAGAAATGTCCATTTGCATTTGGCGCTTTTCTGGCCTTGGCATTGAGTTTTACACTGGTCATTCAGGCGGTGGCAAATATGGGTGTGAATGTGAGCGTTTTGCCGAACACTGGAGTTACACTGCCTTTGGTGAGTATGGGGGGATCTAGTTTATGGTTTACCTGTATGGCAATTGGCATTATCCTGAGTGTTGCGAGAAACGTGGAGCAAATTGAAGGAGAAAGCATTTTAAATGAACAAAAAGAAAAAGAAGCAACACAGGTTGCAGAAGCATAATGCATAAGGAAGAACATAAACCAAAAAGATTCATGATCGCTGGAGGAGGAACAGGTGGACACATCTTTCCGGCTATTGCGATTGCGAATGCACTGAAGAAAAAAAATGCAGATGCCGTTTTTCTTTTTGTTGGAGCAAAAGGTAAAATGGAAATGGAAAAAGTTCCGAAAGCGGGCTATGAAATCGTAGGATTAACCATAGCCGGTTTTAACAGAAGTTCTTTGATTAAAAATATTGGATTGCCTTTCAAATTGATTAAAAGTTTTTTTGAAACCGCTTCCATAGTAAAGAAATTTCAGCCAGATGCCGTAATCGGTGTTGGAGGATATTCTAGTTTCCCGGTTTTGAGATATGCTCAATCGAAAGGAATTCCCACTTTCATTCATGAAGCAAACTCTTTCGCAGGAAAAACGAATATGCTTTTAGCAAAAAATGCGACGGCTGTTTTTACTGCTACAGAAGGAATGGAAAAATTTTTTCCGACACACAAAATTGAAGTAACAGGAAATCCGGTTCGACTTTCGATCATTGAATCTAAGCCAAGCAGAGAAGATGCAATCCGACAATTCAATTTGGATCCGTATAAAAAAGTCATTTTTTGTGTGGGAGGCAGTCTGGGGGCTTTGAGCATCAATCAGGCTCTCGTCTCCGGGTTAGACAAACTGGAACAGGAAGGCATCCAATTGATATGGCAAACCGGAATACCCTTTTTGGAGCAAGCCAAAAAAGCAAGCGAAAACAGAAAAGGGATTTGGGTTGGCGATTTCATCAACAACATCGAAATGGCTTATGCTGCAGCAGATCTAGTGATCAGCAGAAGTGGTGCAATGTCGGTGGCTGAACTTTCACTCGTGGGTAAGCCCGTGATTTTTGTGCCGTATCCACATGCAGCCGAAGATCATCAAACAGCAAATGCAAAAAAACTGTCAAACGCAAACGCAGCAGTTTTAATTGCAGATCATAAAACCCAATCTCTACTCGTGGATGCAGCGATTGAATTGATGAAAAACGAGGAGAAACAAAAAAAGATGAAAAACGAAATGCTGCATTTTGCGACAGCAGATGCAGACCAAAAAATAGCAGAAGCTATTTTGAAAAAAATACAATGAGCGTAGAGAAAATAAATATTGAATCATGGGTTAGGGAACTAACCAAAAACGGAGGGGAGGGGCATGCTCTTTATTTTCTCGGTATCGGGGGCATTGGTATGAGTGCACTAGCTCGATTCTTTAACAGTTTGGGTGTTAAGGTAAGTGGATACGATAAAACGGAAACCACATTAACCAAAGCATTGGAATCAGAAGGCATGCATATTCACTATACAGATGATATCAATTCATTTGATGCTGACTCTGCCTTTGTTATTTATACCCCAGCTATTCCAAAAGATTTAGTTGAATGGATGGCGTTGGAAAAGTCAGGCATACAAATGGTGAAAAGGAGTGAGGTGCTAGGTGCAATCATCAATGCCAATCAAAATATATGCATCGCAGGTACACACGGAAAAACCACAACAAGTACTATGGTTGCACATATTTTGCAAGATAGCGGCTTCGGTTGTACGGCGTTTCTCGGTGGCATTTCCTCCAACGAAAATTCAAATTATTGGAGCAGCAATAAATTATGGTGTGTAGCGGAGGCAGATGAATACGACAGAAGCTTTTTGAAACTGGATCCTTATATAGCGGTCATAACGGCAATGGATCCCGACCATCTCGATATTTATGGCGACGAGAATCAATTTGCAGATGCATTTCTTGCTTTCGGAAATAAAGTGAGAGCGAATGGGGTTCTTCTGGTGAACTATGGATTGACTGAAGTCTTTTCTTTTTCTAATCCAAGACTAAAAACCTACAGTTTAAATGATAAGCGTGCTAATGGGTATGTAAAAAATTGGGTGGTAAAAGATGGTGTCTTTCATTTTGATGTTGTCGTAGAAGGAAAAGAACTCAATGGATTTAAGCTACCGATGGGAGGAAGCCACAATCTCGAAAATGTACTTGCGGCTATTACGGTGGCAACCATAGTAGGTATAGAAGAAAAGAGAATTAAAGATGCTGTGGCCAATTTCAAAGGGGTGAAAAGAAGATTTGAATACATTTTCAGCAATGCAGAAACGGTGATGATTGATGACTATGCGCATCATCCAAAGGAATTGAATGCGCTTATCAGAGGCGTTAGAGAAATGCATCCAACCAGAAAGCTCACCATCGTATTTCAACCCCATCTGTTTAGCCGAACTAGAGACTTCGCAGAAGGATTTGCATCGGCACTGAATGCAGCGGATGAAGTTTTATTGCTTCCCATTTATCCTGCAAGAGAGTTGCCAATCGAAGGAGTGAAAAGCGAAATGTTGGCAGAAAAAATGATGACCGGAAAAGTGATTTGTTGTGAAAAAAATGAATTGGAAAATCTATTGAAGCAAAAAAAAGAAAAGGGTCAGCTGGAGTTGCTTGTTATGGCTGGTGCCGGAGATATAGATGCATTGATTGAACCCATTAAACACGCTTTGAATTGACACCATGATGCCAATTAAAAACATATCGTTTAAAAGAATTCTGATTGCCTTATTGTGGGTGATGATCGGAACAGGAGGCTTATTGCTTTTGATAAGCGCTATGGAAAAAAAATCAACGGAGCTTTGCTCTGGGTATGAAATAAATATATCTGGTGTAAATGATCATTTTTTTGTTAACGTTCAGGATGTGGTAAAAATCATTGAAACCGTTTCGGGAAAAGGCATAAAAGGTAAATCAGTTCAAAAATTCCCACTTTCGACCATCGAGAAAAAGTTGAAAAATGAACCTTGGATAAGCAGTGCAGAATTGTACTTCGACAGAAACAATAAATTGATTGTTGAAATTGAAGAGAAAAACCCAATCGCCAGAATATTCAGACAAAACGGCACTTCTTTTTATATTGATCACAACCTAAACATGCTGCCCAAGAGCGGTTTAAAATCTGCCAGACTTCCCGTTTTTACTGGATTTCCTGCAGTTGGAAATGTGTTGCTTCCTGCAGACAGCATCCTATTGAAAGAGATTGGAGAATTGAGTCTTTTTATACAAAAAGACAGCTTTATGACTGCGATGTTGGATCAAATAGACATCAGATCCGACAGAACTTTTTCATTGATTCCAAAATTAGGTGACCAAATCATTCTGTTTGGAGATGCAAAGAACAAAGAAGAAAAATTTAAAAAGCTTCGTCTATTTTATGAAAAAGTAATTCCAATTCGTGGATGGAATGCCTATCAAAAAGTAAACCTGCAATTCAAAGATCAAATTGTTGCTTCCATAAAAGGAAGAGAGGAAACGGTTGCAGATTCCATGAAAACAATCAACATGCTTAAAGCGATGGCAGATATGGCTCAACGCATGTCTGGAGACACATCGCAAAGTATGGTTCAAGATAATGCGAAGAATACCACCGACGTCAACTTAATTCTCGAATCTTTTGCCAGAGATGATATGCCGGGGGATGATGGTACATCAGTTCCACCTTCAACCAACAAGACAGAAAAGATTGCAGTCTTGCCTTTGGTAAAGACGCCGCTGACAAAAGTAGAAACAGTTAAAAAATCGGCCCCGAAAGTGGAAAAGAAAAAGGCACAAACGGAGGTCAAAAAAAACATGGTAACACCAAAGTCAAATCAACCTAACACAACACAAAAACAAAACGATTACAAATAACATAACAAACTTCACATCCCTTTAGAACAAACACACAAAACACAATTATGCAACAAGAACAACCCATCATCGTAGGTCTAGACATAGGCACTACAAAAATTGCAGCCATTGCCGGAAGAAAGAACGAATTCGGCAAATTGGAGATCTTAGGTTTCGGTCGTGCGAACAGCAATGGTGTTCAACATGGCATGGTCTTAAACATTGATCAAACCATCAAGGCGATTCAAATGGCATTGGAGAAATGCCTTGAAAGCAATCCTTCACTCAAAATTCATGAAGTATATGTCGGCATTGCAGGACATCATATCAAAAGCTTACAAACCCGAGGTGATATCGTTCGTCAAAATACCGAAGACGAAATCAGTCAGGAAGAAGTTGATCGTTTGATTGCTGATCAATACAGAACATATATCCCTTTAGGAGACCAGATTATCGACGTTATTCCTCAACAATTTACGGTAGACTCTCATCCAAATATTCCGAACCCAATTGGATACAGTGGGGTGAAAGTAGGCGCAAATTTTCACATCATCACCGGCGACAAAAATGCAATTCGCAACATCAATCGCAGTGTAGAAAAGTCTGGATTAAAAACGAAAGACTTAGTGCTTCAACCCTTAGCATCTGCTGCAGCAGTAATGTCTGAACAAGACCTCGAAGCAGGCGTTGCCATAGTTGACATTGGTGGTGGAACAACAGATCTTGCTGTATTCTGCGAAGGCGTGTTGAAATATACTGCAGTTATTCCATTCGGTGGAGAAAACATTACCAACGACATCAAACTTGGTTTGGGTGTATTGCGTACACATGCAGAAGCGATGAAAGTACAATTCGGAAGCGCTTTAGCTAACGAAACAAAATCAAATGCATTTATTACCATACCTGGATTACGTGGTATGGCCAACAAAGAGATTGCAGTAAAAAATCTCGCCAGCATCATTCAAGCGAGAATGAGTGAAATCATGGACTTTGTGTCTTATCACTTAAAGCAAGTTGGATTAGACAGCCGTTCCTTAAATGGCGGTATTATCTTAACAGGTGGCGGATCTCAACTAAAACATGTATTGCAACTCACCGAATACTTAACCGGACTCAACGCTCGTATTGGATTGCCAAACGAACACCTTACAGGTGAAGATTTAGAAGAATTGTCTAAACCAATGTACAGCACTTGTATCGGACTGATTTTAAAAGGATACAACGATTACGAAAATAAAATGAGAGCCGGAGGATTTATGCCTGAGCCATTCGAAATCGTTCGTGAAAAAGAAACAGTAAATCAAGAAACATTAACTCCAGAATCAACAGTTGATACAGAAGAAGTTGTTGTAGGAGAAGAAGAAAACGAAAAAAGAGAAAAACAAACAGAACCCGTATCTGTAGATGTTAAACCAAGAATCAAAAACCTAAAAGGATTCATGGATTCATTCAAAGAAGGAATCATAGATCTTTTTCGTGAAGAAGGAGACAAAGTACTCTAAAGAACGTTCAATTAATTTATATACTAACCCAAACAGAGAGAAATGACACATTTTGATTTACCCAAAGAGCAATCTTCCATCATCAAAGTAATCGGA
>JBDLUO010000010.1:0-12649 GCA_039805285.1 Bacteroidota bacterium | reverse complement strand
AAATTTTAAAAATGGAATTTGAAAATAAAATTGCTGTGATAACAGGTGCTAGCTCTGGAATTGGTAAAGCTACAATGCATAAGCTATTGGAGAAAGACGCCGTTGTATATAATCTAGACTTATTTAATGAAGATTCAAACGATGAGTTTTATATTAATTGCGATGTAAGCGATTATAATTCAGTAAAGGAATCGGTGAAAAAGATTTATAATAAACACGGTAGAATTGATTTGTTATTTGCTAACGCAGGTATTCATAAAGTAGGAAATATTGAAGAAACTAGCATAAATGACTTTGAAAAAGTTCTTTCGGTTAATTTGAAAGGCGTTTTTTATGTTTTAAAAGAAATACTTCCTATAATGAAAGCTCAGGGAAAGGGAAATATTGTGCTCATGGGTTCTGACCAATCCATAGTTGGGAAAGGGAAAAGTGCTGTATATGGTTTAACAAAAGGTGCAATTGGTCAATTGACAAAGAGCACAGCAATCGATTATGCAGAATATAATATTAGAGTAAACTGTGTTTGTCCCGGAACCATCGAAACTCCATTACTTAACAATGCAGTAGATGGATTTAGTAGTATGACGAATATAGATAAAGGTGCTATAATAGAGTCGTTGAAAAACGCTCAACCAATCAATAGAATTGCACAGCCTTATGAAATAGCAAATATGGTTTGCTTTTTATTATCTGATGATTCTAGTTTTATGACGGGAAGCCTTTGTTCTGTTGATGGTGGGTATACATGTCAATAGTTGAATTGTAATCATGATTTTTTTATTTAACAATGCTGTAAATATGTGAAGTAAGTCAAACCTGAATTCAAAAGAGTTGATTGGCTATTCAACATCAAAATAACCATTAATAGAACAGCCGACAGTTTGATCTGCCGGCTGTTCTATATTTTCGGATATCTATTCTTTATGCTTACATCTCACTAAAGTACTGATGAAAATAAGGGATGGTTTCAATCCCTTTGTAATAGTTTGCGATGTCGTATTTTTCGTTCGGACTGTGCAGGTTGTCGCTGTCTAATCCAAATCCCATGAATACAATCTTGATGCCCAATTCTTTTTCGAACAAAGCACAGATGGGAATGCTTCCGCCACCTCTTACCGGTATCGGTGTTTTACCAAATGTGGTTTCCATCGCTTTAGCAGCTGCTTTATAGGCTTTGCTATCGATTGGTGTCATGTAGGGCTCTCCACCATGATGATATTCCACTTTTACTGCTACACCCTCTGGTGCGATTTTTGTTAGATGCTCTTTTAGTAGGGCAGTGATTTTATCTGATTGCTGGTTAGGAACCAATCTTGCAGAAATCTTTGCATAAGCTTTAGAAGGAAGAACGGTTTTTGCGCCTTCGCCTGTGTAACCGCCCCAGATTCCATTCAATTCGATGGTTGGACGCGTTCCTGTTCTTTCGTTGGTGGTAAATCCTTTTTCGCCCCAAAGTTTTTTCACGCCCAAATCTTCTGCATATTCGTTTTCATTGAAAGGCGCTCTCGCCATCAAGGCTCTTACTTCTTCGTTAGATTCAACTACATCATCATAAAATCCTGGGATGGTGATGTGATTGTTTTCGTCGTGTAAGGTTGCAATCATTTTGGCTAGCATGGTGATTGGATTCGCCACCGCTCCACCATAAACACCACTATGCAAATCGCGATTAGGCCCTGTTACTTCCACCTCTACGTAACTCAATCCTCTTACACCAATATCAATACTTGGCGTATCCAAACTAATCATTGCGCTGTCGCTGATCAACACGCAATCCGCCTTCAGCAGTTCTTTATTTTCAGCAACGAATTTGCCCAAGTTTGGAGAACCGATTTCTTCCTCGCCTTCAATGCAAAATTTTACGTTGCAATGCAATGTGCCAGTCTTTTCAAGAGTTTCAAATGCTTTCACATGCATGAAAACTTGACCCTTATCGTCGCAGGCGCCGCGTGCGAAAATTTTTCCATCAATGATGGTCGGATCAAATGGGTCATTTCTCCATAGTTCCAATGGTTCAGCAGGCTGAACATCATAGTGTCCATAAACCAATATGGTTGGTTTGGAAGGATCAATCATTTTCTCTGCATAAACAATCGGATGTCCTGCAGTGGGATATATCTCCACCTTATCAACTCCCGCTTCGAGTAACCGTGTACGAAAGGCCTCTGCACAACGTATCATGTCGTCTTTATGTTCAGACTTTGCACTGATGCTAGGAATGCGCAACAGTTCAAGTAATTCACTCAGAAACCGATCTTTGTTGGCTTCCTGGTATGTTTTCCATGCTTGCATAAAAAGAAATTTATTTGAGACACAAAGGTATTGTTTTGCCCGAATTCGTTGTGGATAAATTATAGGTTTAATGTTGAGAATTACGGCTCATTTTCAGTCAGGCTATTAAACTATGCATTTAGTTTTGCATCACAATTGCATCGTCAATTCATCAGCCTTTGCCGTAAGTGAGTAACCCCCATCTTGTAGCGAAGGCTGAGTCTATTTTAGACCTTGTCTAATCTGATTTTCCACGAAATTCCAGTTTACAACATTCCACCAATTTTGGATGTAATCTGCCCTGCGGTTTTGGTATTTCAGATAATAAGCGTGCTCCCATACATCCAGCGCAAGTAATGGAATACCACGCTCGTTTTCAGGAACCACATCCATGAGCGGATTATCCTGGTTTGATGTCTGTATGATTTTCAGTTGCTTTTGTTTATCCAAAATCAGCCAAGTCCAACCACTGCCAAAAACAGATTTTGCTTTTTGCGTGAACTCATCTTTTAGTTTTTGTTCATTTCCAAACTGTCCGGTTATCAGTTTTGCTGTTTCTTTACCCATGAGGTTTTTGTCAGGTGTCATGCAATTCCAGAAAAAGCTATGGTTGTAATGTCCACCAGCGTTGTTGCGCATTTTGGCGGTATGCTTGCTGATTTCTGAAAGTATGTGGATGAGTGATTCTTCGGACCCTAAATTGTTTTCGGACTTCAATGTTGAACAAGCCTCATTCAGATTTTTGACGTACGCTGCAGCATGCTTTGTGTAATGGATGTTCATGGTTTGAGCATCTATGTAGGGTTCCAGCGCTTCGAAAGCGTAGGGTAGAGGCAGTTGTTTGAAAGGGTCGACAGATGTTCCGGCTTTTGATACATAAGATGCGGCTTTATTGGCCCAAGTGGCAATCGGAGCGAGTAAGCTCAAGATTCCAGTGCTGGCTATTCCTTTCAACAATGTTCTGCGGTGAAGTCCCATTTTGCTTATTTAGAAGTGGATGCAATTGTTTTAAATTTCTTCCAGAAACGAACATAGAATTCTTTATTGAATAAGGCAGAATCATTCATGGCTTTGTAGGTAAGAAAAATGCCAACGGGTGTCAATGATATGATTGCAAGCCACATGCCTATAGCGGGTTCCAATATTCCTTCTTTAGAAAATTTATCGCCGAACATGTTCAATAAATGAAAAATCAAAAAGAAGACAATGGCTACCACCAAAGGCATACCCAGTCCGCCTTTCCGTATGATCGCACCCAAAGGAGCGCCAATAAAAAACAAAACCAGACAAGCCAATGAAATCGAAAATTTTCTGTGCCACTCCATCTTGTGGTACCTAAGATCTCGCTCTCGGGTTTCGTCGTCTAATTTCTTTTGCTGAACGATGTTTTTTAATTCAGAAACTTTGTTCAATGCCGATTGTTTTACACGGTATTTCATGCTGTCCGGAATAAGCTCCGTGTATTTTATTTTCGTTAGTCCGGTTTTGTTTGCTGATATAAAACTGTCTGACAGGTTTACATATCTCATCACTCTTTTAAAATCAACATTCATTCTTTGATTCTGAAACACAGTTAGCTTTTGTAACGAATCTATGTTATGAAGCAATTTTCCTGCACTTAACATCTTAAAATTGGTCCGAAACAAACTGTCGTTGGTTTGTTGTTTCTGTAACACACTCAGATCGAACAATTTTTTGAATGATGTGAATCCAATTCTTGTAAACTCAGTTTCTGCTTCGTTGTAATTTCCTTTCTCTTGGTAGCGAAATCCGTTTTTCAGATTGAACTCGAGGTATTGTTGATCGGGGCTCAATTGCATGACTCCACTTTGAGCAACGATACAGTTGTCCTGCAAAGAATTGCTTTGTTCGAAGATTACGATGTTTTTTATGGTCTTTCCGTCGGCCTCTTTTTTACCAACTTTAATGGCATAGTTCGGAATGTGGGTATAGAACACGCCTTCCTTGAGGTCAAAAGCCGGTTTTTTTACATAGATATCGCTGTATAGCGTTATGAATTTAAGATTGGCATAGGGAATCACATAGTTGGCAAAAATAAAAGTGATTCCACAAAGCAGTATTGTAAGCATCATCAGTGGACGCATGAAGCGCAAGAGCGAGATTCCTGCGGATTTGATGGCAACCAATTCGAAACTTTCACCCAAATTACCAAAGGTCATGATCGATGAAATCAGAATCGCAATTGGCATCGCCAACATGAGCAAAGAAGCACTGGCATACCATAGAAATTGACAGATGGTCCAGAAGTCGAGTCCTTTTCCAACCAAGTCATCAATATATTTCCATAAACTCTGCATCATCAGCACAAAAAAGGCGATGAAGAAAGTAATGACAAATGGACCAAGAAATGATTTCAGGATGAGGGTATCCAGTTTTTTTATCATATTCTAATATCGTCGGCACGCAAAGGCCTTGGACTTTACAAAGGTAGGAGAATAATAAAGGTATATATGAGCAAATGAATGTAATAAGCTCAACAAATACGAAGGGGCATAAAATCGCATCAATTAGCTACCTAATCTGTGGAACAAGTCTTTCACTTGATATTCCCAAAGTTGGCTTTGATCTTTGATGTCTTTCTTTTCTGCAAAATCTTTGATAACCAAAATGGTCTGGTTGGTAACTTCTGATCGGTTGATTGCAAATTCAAAAAATTCATCTTTCGCTTGGTGATTCCAACGGAAACGGATGAATTTATCCTGTTCTTTCTCTAATAAATCGGCTTTTTCTTCTGTGCCATTCCATGAAAAGCTGTAAACGCCATCCCGCTCGTCTACTTTATCCGCGAACCATTCTTGCATTGCTGCAGGGCTACTTAAGAATTCAAATAAGATGCTCGGAGAACAACGGATAGGATATTCAAGGGTATATAAAACTTTCTTACTCATGTGTAATTGATTTCCTGATAATAGCAATAATAGACAATATAATGTCTTTAGGGCATAATTAAGTTTTTTTTTTGGAATGTGGTGTGATTTTGTAAGAATTGTGTACAAAATTTTTTTTGTGGGGATTTATTTTTTTCAAGTTCACATACCACAGCATACACTTCTTGCGTTATCTCATCGAGAAAATGTACCCCCAACTTAAAAAATCATCACTATGAGCATGAGACAACTGAAGATTTCTAAATCCATTACCAATCGAGAAAGCGAGAGTTTGGAAAAATATTTACAGGAAATTGGTCGAGTGGATCTGATTTCTGCCGAAGAAGAGGTTTTATTGGCTACAAGAATCAAAAAAGGTGACCAAAAGGCGATGGATAGACTCGTTAGGGCCAATCTGAGATTTGTGGTATCTGTGGCTAAGCAGTATCAAAATCAGGGACTAACACTTTCGGATTTGATTAATGAAGGAAATTTGGGGCTAATCAAGGCTGCCCAGCGTTTCGATGAAACAAGAGGCTTCAAATTCATATCTTATGCCGTTTGGTGGATCAGACAATCGATCATGCAAGCGCTTGCAGAGCAATCCAGAATTGTCAGGCTTACGCTCAATAAAGTGGGTTTAACCGGAAGAATCAGCAAAGCGTATACACAGCTTGAGCAAGAATTTGAGCGTGAACCAACGCCAGAAGAAATAGCAACGGTATTGGAAATCAGTACAGACGAAGTGGCTGCAACAATGGGTGTTTCTGCTCGTCATGTTAGTGTTGATCAACCTATTTTTGATGGTGAAGATGGAACATTGATTGATCTTCTCGAAAACAAAAACGCAGAAAAAACAGATGATCAACTTTTGGTAACAGACTCGCTCAATACCGAAATTGAAAGAACCTTAGGTTCACTTACTCCCCGACAAAAGGAAGTATTGGTTTATTTTTTCGGATTGGGGATAGATCATCCGCTGAGTCTAGAGGATATAGGGGAAAGGTACAATCTTACCCGTGAGCGCGTGAGACAAATTAAAGACAAGGCCATCAGTCGCCTTCGGGAGAATGCTCAAAGTCATCTTTTGAGGGGATTCTTAGGGGCATAAAGTAGAAACTTATTTCATTTTTTAATAAAACAACCGGCATTTGGCCGGTTTTTCTTTTTTTGACACAGATTGGTGAGATTGTAAGAAATAATACTTTTTCAAATCCTGTTTTTAACCGAAATTTGCCCACAAAACTAGAATTATGTCATTGGAAATAAATGTGCCTACCGTTGGAGAAAGCATCAGTGAAGTAACATTGGTGAAATGGAATAAGTCCGACGGAGCATGGGTGGATAGAGATGAGGTGATTTGTGAGCTGGAAAGCGAAAAAGCAACGTTTGAAGTTAATGCGGAACAAGCGGGCGCTATAAAATACATCGCTGCAGAAGGCGATACCTTGGCCATTGGAGATTTGATTTGCAGCATAGATACAACTGCAGAACGTCCGGCAGACGCTCCGGTTGAAAAGAAAGAAGAGCCCGTTTCGACTCCTGTTTCCAAAGAAAACACACAAAACAAGTTGGAAGACGTTAAAGCAACACCAGTTGCTGCAGCGATCATTGCGGATAAAAAAGTGGATGTGAAGAAAGTGACACCTTCTGGCAGCAATGGAAAAATTTTCAAACAGGATGTGTTGGATGCCCTTAGCAATCCGGGCAGAAAGCCTGGAATTGAAATGTTCTCAAGAAATGAGCGTCCAGAGAAAATGAGCAATCTCAGAAAAACGGTTAGTCGTCGTTTGGTGGAAGCAAAGAATACAACAGCCATGCTCACTACATTTAATGAGGTAGACATGGGGCCTGTAATGGAGATTCGCAAGAAATTTAAAGACAGATTCAAAGAGCAACATGGTGTAAATCTTGGGTTCATGAGTTTTTTCACCAAGGCATGTTGTTACGCACTTCAGAAATTTCCGGCAGTAAATGCATATATCGATGGAGATCAAATCATTTATCATGATTATTGCGACGTTTCCATAGCTGTCAGCGCGCCCAAAGGGTTGGTGGTACCTGTTATCCGAAATGCAGAAAGTTTAGGCATGGCGGAAATCGAAGCAGCAGTGGTAGAACTTGCCACAAAAGCCAAAAACAATAAACTGACACTCGAAGAAATGAGCGGAGGAACCTTCACCATCACCAACGGTGGAATTTTTGGTTCCATGATGAGCACGCCCATCATCAACATACCACAAAGTGCCATTTTAGGCATGCACAATATCGTTGAAAGACCTATGGCTGTCAACGGACAAGTCGTTATCAAGCCCATGATGTATTTGGCATTGAGCTACGACCATCGCATCATCGATGGCAGAGAGTCTGTTGGATTTTTAGTTGCCGTTAAACAACTGTTGGAAAATCCTTCATTGCTTTTATTTGGCAAAGATCCAGTAGATGCCCTACTCGAACTTTAATTCATCCAAAATATAGTGTCCTTTTGGGACCATCTATGCGAATTGCTCATGCTCATTTAAAAACGGCTGCCTCTTTGGTTAGCACCTATCCAAAAGGTAAGCCTCTTGTGCATCACCTCAAGTCCTATTTTAGTGCGAATAAAAAAATGGGATCTCGCGATCGTAAATTCGTTAGTCGTTGTTGTTACGCTTATTTCAGATGTTTTGCCGTTTTGGATGTACTGCCTCAATTGGAAGATAAAATAATAGCTTCTTTGTTTCTAACCCAAGATACTCCGGATTCATTTTTAGAGGCACTGAATCCCGAATGGAATCTCTTGACACATCTAGACATCCAAGAAAAATGCAAGCTTATAGGAATAACAAGAGCTACTTTTTTCAATTTTTCATCTTTACTCTCAGATAGAATTGATCCCAACACAATCTCAGCAGCCTTACTGAAGCAACCTGATTTATTTTTGAGGATCAGACCCGGTGCACGCGAAAAAGTATTGACCAAGTTGGATGATGCTAAAATGGAGTATGATGTTTTCGAAAATACCATCAGACTTAAAAACAGTACAAATTTAGATTCTGTTCTCTCGCTGGATAAAGAGGTAGTGGTTCAAGATTTAAGCACCCAAAAAGCGTTTGATCAGCTTCCTAAACAATTGTTCTCTTCAGAAATTATCTCCGTTTGGGATTGTTGTGCTGCAAGTGGAGGGAAATCGATTTTGATTGCCGATATTTTAGATAAAAAAGTGAAAATAACGGCAACGGATATACGTAAAAGCATGCTTTCCAATCTTACAGAGAGATTACAGCGAGCAAAGTTGAATTTGCATCGCTATTTTGTTGCCGATTTAACAGTTAATTCTGGAATGACATCGACAGATTCGTTTGATTTGATCATTGCAGACGTGCCTTGTACAGGAAGTGGAACTTGGGCAAGAACACCCGAACAGCATTTCAGTTTCAACGAAAATGAATGTCTGGATTTTCAACAGAAACAAAAAAAAATCATCGATACGGTTCTTCCCCATCTCAATAAGGGTGGAGTTCTCGTTTATTCCACTTGTTCTGTTTTTAAAGCAGAAAATGAAGCACAGGTTTCGTTTTTTTCAAGCAAATACGGATTGGAAATCATCAATGAAACTTACTACGATGGAACTGCGCTTAATTCGGATAGTTTATATGCTGCGGTCTTGAGAAAGACAAATGGATAAAGCCATTACTGTACAATGAATTTCTCAATTCTTGGTTTCTCATCGTTTATTTCAATGCACATGATATACAAGCCTGGCGCATATTTTCCCAGGTCTATTCTATTGTTTATGACACCAGGATTTAGGCTTAGTTTTTCTTGTTTCATTTTTTGTCCAGCTCCATTTATGATGCTGATTTTTACCTCAGCTGCAGTTTGTCTCTCCCAATTCATATACAAGAAATCAGTTGCAGGATTCGGGGAGATGGATAATGTATTTTTCGAGGGAAGAATTACAATACATGGATTTGCGGGAATGACTGTTGTAGAATCCAGTATGTAGCTTGTATCACCTTCCATTGTTACTTTATATCGATATTGCATAGAAGGCAGATTCGTGCCGTTTAAGTCTTCGACAAGCGTAAAAATTTGTTCACCCATACCCCGATTGTTGCTCCATTCGTGGATGATTTCGTAGTCGCCACCTGGTATTTTTTTCTCAATGGTTATCGTTGTATTGCTATCTGCTACGAGGGTTAAACGGTGTTCGTTTTTGCAATTGCGAAATTCAACAGCAAGAGAAGCGTATTTTTTTTGAAGGGATACGAATGATTTTTTCAGGTTTGGTATTCCGTATCCCATTCTTATGTTTGGCGAATCGGATCGGCTGGCATTCTTTTGAAGCTCATCAATAATTGTCATATTGGATGCTTTGGGAAAAGCTTGCCAAAGACAAGTAACGAGTCCGGCCATGATGGGCGTAGCGTAAGAAGTTCCGCTTCCGAATTGTGGGTTACCAGTTACGGCATTTGCAATAACTGCATTTCTGCCTACTGCAGCCACACTGGGTTTTAGGTCTCCGTCGGATGATGGTCCGAAACTGCTGAAAGGGGCAGAAACACCCAAGCTGTCTATGGCTCCAACAGATAGGCAACTGTCGGCATCTGCGGGTGTTATCAGATAGCGCCAATTTCTTTGTCCTTCGTTTCCGATAGCGATAACCATCAACAGTCCTTTTTTGGATGCGATATCGGCGGCAATGGCACTGATTGAGGTATTGCCATTCATGTCTGCATAAGTATAGTCGAAGCTGGGGTCACTAAACTCAGTGTATCCAAGAGAAACGGTACATAAATCTGCGCCTGCGCTATCGGCTCTTTCCAATGCTGCTGCAAAATGATGTTCTTCAATTGGATATTCGGTAGAAACATCCTCTGAACGATATAACAGAAAATTAGATTCAGGGGCTGTTCCTACAAATCTGCCTGGTTGATTGGCAGCGATGGTGCTTAAGCAATGGGTGCCATGAAAATCATCTTCCGAAACACTGGATTCACCGGCAACAAAATCCCAGGTATCCAGCAACTGTCCATTTGTTCTAATGCTATCAAAGGTGGGTAATGTGTTATGATTTAAAAATCCAGCATCAATTACGGCTATGTTCATTCCTTTTCCTTTGAGTCCATGCTTGTGTAAAAATTCTCCTTGATGAATTTTGGTTTGGGCTTTTGATGCACCATATTCCGGTTCACTTGCATTTCCGTTGGTTCTGTTGTAAAGTGTTTCAATGGGAAATGGATGGAATGATTCATTTTCAATCGAAAATTTTGATTGCATTTGTCGTGTGACATTTCTCGCTGCGATAGGAGAGGTTCGAACAACAAACGGCAATTGTTGAAGTCTTGACAGTGCATTCGGATCCGAAATGAGTACAGCTGCTTGGTTCAGCCATTTGGATACAGAAAGCAATTGTACGCCATCAATATTGAGTATACTATCTAAGTATTGTCGTTTGATTGGAAGATCTGTGCTGTCGATTTGAATTTGTTGCTGGGTTCTCCTTTCGATCGCTTTTTGAGACAGAAAAGCGGATGGTTGATTGATTTGAAAGTTGTTGGGCAATTTTCGGTCGAACCGAATTAAATAACGGTTGAATTGAGCATTGCCAGAAAAGCCAGACAAGCACAGTATAAACAAAGTGCAAAATCGAAATATATTTTTTTTCATAAGGATCGAGTTTAGATCCTAGCTCCAGGATCATTTAGAGTCATAGGCCCACTTCACCCAAGTTGCGCCCCAAGTAAATCCACCTCCAAACGCAGCAAGAATGATGTTGTCGCCTTTCTTAAGGGTTTTCTCCCATTCCCAAAGGCAGAGTGGAAGGGTTGCTGCGGTTGTATTCCCAAATTTTTGGATGTTGATCATCACTTTTTCTTTCGACAAACCCATTCTGTTTGCAGTAGCATCAATGATTCTCAGATTGGCTTGATGCGGAACCAGCCAGGAGATGTCGTCTGCGGTTAGATTGTTTCTCTCCATCAATTCATAACTCACATCTGCCATTCCTTTAACGGCAAATTTGAATACAGATTGTCCTTCTTGGTAAACATAATGCTCTTTTGCATCAACGGTTTCGTGAGAAGAGGGTTTTACGGATCCTCCGGCTTTCATATGCAAGAATTGACTTCCATTTCCGTCACTTTTTAAGATGCTGTCCATTATTCCCACATTTTCTTCGGTAGCTTCGAGAAGCACCGCTCCAGCGCCATCTCCAAAAATGATACAGGTTGTTCTATCTGTGTAATCCACAATGGCACTCATTTTGTCGGCCCCAACAACGATCACCTTTTTGTATCGACCGCTTTCAATCAGCGAGGTTCCCATGGTTAAACTATAGAGAAATCCGGAGCATGCGGCACTCACGTCGAAGCCAAAAGCGTTTTTCATGCCCAATTTACTGGTGATGAGATTCGAAGTAGCGGGGAACACCATATCCGGGGTAACGGTGCCACAAATCACACAATCTATATCTAACGGGTCGAGTCCTCGTTTTTTTAACAAATCTTTTATGGCCTCAACTGCCATGTCGCTGGTTCCTTTTCCTGGCTCTTTCAAAATGCGTCTTTCACTGATTCCGGTGCGGGTTAGAATCCACTCATCCGTGGTATCTACCATGGTTTCCAGTATTTTATTGCTTAAAACATAGTCAGGAACATACCCGCCAACAGCGGTAATTGCAGCATGGATTTTTGTCATTTCCTCTTGGATTTGTTGATTTTTTTCTTTCATGTAAAAATAACACAAAAAAGTTGATACTCCATTTGATTCCAAGGCTGACAAATAATTCATATTTTCGTACCTTAAAGTTCAGTATGTACGCATATTTGCAAGGAAGATTCACAAAAAAAACACCAGCTCAGATTTATGTCGATGTAAATGGCGTTGGATATGAGGTAAACATCAGCTTGAATACCTATTCCGCCATTCAATCGTTAGAAGAGGGACGCGTTTATACTCACTTGCAGATTAAAGAAGACGCACATACGCTTTTTGGTTTTTTTGGTGAAGAAGAGAAGGAGATTTTTTTACTCTTAATCAGCGTTTCTGGGGTAGGTGCATCCACAGCAAGAATGATGTTGTCTTCCCTAAAACCGGCAGAAGTAGTTTCGGCGATTGCTCAAGGCAATACAAAGTTGCTTGAAGGCGTTAAAGGAATTGGGAAAAAAAGTGCAGAGCGACTTGTTCTGGAATTGAAAGACAAAGTGGGAAAGCAACCCCAATCAACAGGAACCGCTTTCTTCTCCGTGCATAAACCAGTGGAACAGGATGCTGTTGTGGCTCTTGTGGCACTGGGAATAGCTAAAAATCAGGCGGAAGCGGCTGTGCAAAAAGTTTTAAAACTAGAACCCGATACAGATCAACTCGAATTACTCATCAAAAAAGCATTAAAATCTATTTGACAAAAAGCTACACTAACAAGAAATAGGGAATGTTGATCCAACAAAAAAAATATTTCGGTTTCCTTTCGAAAGAGAGAAGCATCAGTGTCGCTTTTTTTATAGGCT
>JBDLUO010000009.1:0-13702 GCA_039805285.1 Bacteroidota bacterium | reverse complement strand
CCTGCCAAAATGATGCCTTTCATAATAGATTTATTTTGTTGCCTTTGTGATTGTGTTTGTTACCACGTTTAGGTTTGCCGAGTCTTTTTTGTTTTTTAAATCTGATGCTGTCCCTTTATTTGTGGTACATGTCATCATAATACTTTTGGTAAGCTCCACTTGTTACATTGTTGAGCCATTCCGAATTTGTTAAATACCAATCTATGGTTTTAGACAACCCTTCTTCGAATTGAAGTGAGGGCATCCAACCCAATTCTTCCTTTAATTTAGTTGCATCAATGGCATATCTCAGATCATGTCCTGCCCTATCGGTTACATATGTGATGAGTTTCTCGCTGGTTCCTGGGGCTCTGTTCAACTTCACATCCATCTGCTTGCACAATGTTTTCACCAAATCGATATTGGTCCACTCGTTATGTCCGCCGATATTATATGTTTCTCCTACTTTACCGGTATGAAAAATCAGATCAATGGCTCTTACATGGTCTTCTACATAAAGCCAATCGCGGATATTTTCTCCCTTACCGTAAATCGGTAATGGTTTTTGATTGATGATGTTGTGTATGCAAAGCGGAATGAGTTTTTCCGGAAAGTGAAATGGACCATAGTTATTGGAGCAATTCGAAATTTTAACTGGAAGATGATAGGTATGATAAAATGCCCTTACAAAATGATCCGAAGAAGCTTTGGAAGCGGAATATGGACTCCTTGGATCGTATGGGGTTTCTTCTGTAAAAAACCCTTCTTTCCCCAAACTGCCATATACTTCGTCGGTTGATATGTGGTAGAATATTTTACCATCCATGCTTTCTTTCCAATGATTTTTTGCAGCATGCAACAGATTGACCGTTCCAACCACATTGGTTCTTACAAAGGCAAGGGGGTCGGTTATGGATCTGTCAACATGGCTCTCAGCAGCACAATGCAAGACCCCTGTAAAATCATATTTTTTAAATAGCCCAGTTACCAACTCGGCATCGGTTATGTCTCCTTTTTCGAAGAAATAATTTGAATGACCTTCTATGTCGCTCAGATTTTCCAGATTCCCAGCGTAGGTAAGTGCATCCAGGTTCACTATCCGATAATTCGGATATTTCGTAACAAAAAGTCGGGTTAAATGAGAGCCAATAAATCCAGCGCCTCCCGTAATTAGAATTGTATGCATTTGAATTGTCTTTGAACGTGTGCAAATAAAACGAAAAAACACCAAGTTCGCACTATTGTAGCTCAGAGAAAACATTTTTTTAAAATTCCTGCAAAGTCCTCATTCTCAATAACACTAAATTTAGTATTTTTGAGTTTATTACAAATTTGATTTTTTGAAAATATTGTTTCTCACTCCCGCCCCAAGGAACATCTCTCCGAGTCAAAGATTCAGGTTTGAGCAATACATAGGGTTGGAGGGATTTAAGTTAAATAAATTCACCATTCGTTCTTTTTACAGCGATTGGGCTTGGAGTGTGCTGCATAAAAACGGTTACGCATTCAGGAAAACTATGGGTATCCTTGGTGGGTTCTTTCGTCGTTTTTTAACCCTTTTTACCCTTTCTGCATACGATTTCATCTATATCCATCGAGAAGCGGCACCCATCGGACCCCCGATCTTCGAATGGCTGATCTCTAACGTATTCAGAAAAAAAATCATTTACGATTTCGACGATGCCATATGGGTAAAAATAGCTTCGGATGCCAATCCAAAAGTGGCCAACCTTAAATGCTCTTGGAAAGTCGCTAAAATCTGCAGCTACAGTAAAACCGTCAGCGTTGGAAATGATTTCCTTGCCAAATACGCAGAAAAATACTGCAAAGACGTGAGAATCATTCCTACTGTTGTGAACTCAGAGTCCTATCACAACTGCCTCAGAGACCAAAGAAACGGAAAATTGGTAATCGGCTGGACGGGCACTTTCACCAATCTTTATAACTTACAACTGATAACCAAGGTTATCCAAAAACTACAAGAGAAGTATGATTTTAACTTCTTAATCATTGCCAATCGAGATCCAAAATTGCAAAACTTGAATTATACCTACCAGAAATGGGACTTAAAAACTGAAATTCAAGACTTACTGCAAATGCATATCGGAATAATGCCGCTTATAAATTCCGAAGTAGAAATGGGAAAATGCGCCTTCAAAGCCATTCAATATATGAGTTTGGGTATACCTCCCGTAGTTAGCCCGGTGGGTGTAAATAAATCGGTTGTAGAAGATGGAATAACCGGATTCTGGGCCAATGATGAAAATGAATGGATGATCAAACTGGAGAAACTAATCACCGATGCCGAACTCAGAAGCGAAATGGGCATCAAAGCAAGAGAGAAAATAATAAACGCCTACTCCGTAAAGGCAAATCAACAGAAATTCATCGGATTATTCCAGTAATTCCTCTTTTGGTTGTGAGGATGATCTCTTTACCTTTTCTTATATTCCTTTGCTCCTGTATAAACATGGAGCACCAATGCCAAAATCAAGGTAAACCACGTTGCTGTAGATACAATCTTTGGAACGAAAAAAGCCATAAAATTGATAAAGCATAATGTGGCAATAATAATGACACCCATTGGTGTTATGCGCTTCAACACACCCATTGCTATTTTATCGAAAACAAAGCTGTGCAGCAAAATGCCAGCAAAAATAAATATCCAACCTCCATCTCTTAGAAAGGGCTCCAAAAATGTTCCCACATTCGTAAGATGGGGTACAGACATAAATTCTAATACTTGAGGAGGAGGCTGCTCCACCATTCCCAATTTCGCGAATACTTTTTGCAATGGATACGTAACCCGCATCGGATAAAAATCAATGGGATAATCCAATTGAAATATCCTACCTAAATAGGCAAATGATGAAGTGAAATAAACCAGAACCAACTGAATAGGTGCTGGCAAGTCGTACTGGGTATAACTAACAACACCCCCATCTTTACCAAGCAAAGACCCTATCAGGATAAAAAATCCGATAAAAAACAACCCTACTGAACTAATGATTCTTACAATTTTTTGTCTGGCATGTGTTTCATACGTGATGAAAAAATAAATCAACATGCAAACGAAAATCAACCATACGGGTCTGGTTCTGTCCAGAAAAAGGCAATTCAAGAGAATAATGCCACCAACAGCATAAAGCCATTTTCTCGAAATGTGTTTGTTGGCACATTCAACCGTAATGATGAATGCAGAAAACCAAGAAAAGTACGATAGCTGGGTTCCTATGCTTTCCACATTTTCGGCAAAGGTTCGAAGCTTGCCCGTATCTTCTACAAAAAAAGCAGTAAGTATACTGAATGCACCTAGGAGAGAAGAGTAATCCATGATGTACTTCAGAATGCCCAAAATACCTATGACAGTAAAAGAGAGAAATAAAATCTTATTGATATTGCTTGTTAAAAATGGCTTTTTAATCTCTTGTTGCAGCTGTATTTCATTGATTGCATGCTGAAATTTTTTCCCGTTGATCTTCATACTCATGAAAGCAGAAAGTGAGGTGATGATGCACCAAAAATGAAGTTCAATGGGCGGTGTCTCCCACGCAATGACGTTGGTGAGATACAGTGTATATGCCAAACTGAATGTAAGGAACAGATAAAAACTTGGCATGAAAAAATAATGTCGGTACTTAAACATGTCGTTTCTTTTTAGTCAGATAATGTGCTAAAACAAAAACACACAATTGTAAGGGTACCATAGAAGCAAAGAGTATAGTAGACTTCACAAAGAGGTTGATAAAAAAGAGCAACGCTCCGGCACACAGACACAACAAATTGTTTTTGTTGGCAGATTTAAGGTCGCCGGTTCGGAAGTATTCGTAATTGATCATGTTTACGGGAACGATAAGTAAGGTTGATATCGCTGCTGGAAAAAGAAGAAAAAGGTGAAGATTATCTGTTGTTTGTATCATGAACAAAATCAATGCAACCTGAATGAGAATGGCAACTGTTATCATTTTCACATAGGGCGTTGCAGAAAGCAATTGTTTGAAAGAAATTCTCCCTGTTCCTGCTTCTTGTTGTCTGGTAAGTAACGGTCCCATAGAGGTGGCTACACCAGAATAGAGATCTACTACTTTTGAATAAAAAAGATAGTCGATGGGCAAGGAAAGGGAAACCGACGGAGACTGGGGTACATTCGCGGCAATGAGCATCTGATC
Organism: Bacteroidota bacterium; assembly: GCA_039805285.1. Classification (GTDB taxonomy): domain Bacteria; phylum Bacteroidota; class Bacteroidia; order Chitinophagales; family Chitinophagaceae; genus Ferruginibacter. Next base: position 9,554 of record JBDLUO010000009.1, on the reverse strand, counting down.
CGATCGAAACAAAAGATAATTGCCAGCTTGTTGCAAGGGAACCTGTTCTGAAATGATGAGGATGTCTTTTCTGTTTTCATTTTTCTTTCGCAATAAAAGTACCAACATACATTTTATGAGGGTCATCGATCCGAAAATCATCAATAAATTATTTTGTGTCAAATCAAAGGGAATGGATAACATTAGATAGGCAATAAAAAGCAGCGGATAGCCAGACAAACTTAAACACAATGCCGTTTTATATCTTTTAGAAAGATTGAATTCCATTACTGAAATGATAGCCAGGATTTCGACTGGCAAACATAAAAGCAACATGCATGCTACGGAGAACCCGTTCGTGAAATAAAGCAGAACAGAATATATCAACGCAATGGGAATAACCCTTTTTGTAAAAAATGAAAAAACATTTGCGGTTTCGCCAGGATTCAATCGGGATAAAATCATTTGATCTGCAGCATATTTGGCGATGGTTACACCAAAACTAAAAAGTTGAACCAGATTAAGCAAAAGCAGATGGGTACTGGCTTTTTCTGGCAAGATTCTGTTACTCGAGAGAGAAAGCGAAAATAAAGCATACAAGAATCCGGGCACCAGCAGCAAGCCAGCATTGAGTATAGATTGAATGGATTTTTTATGACTCAATTTTAGAAACTGAATTGTTTTTATAGGTCACGATAAAAAGGATCAAAACCGAAATGATTGAAAAGAACAATGCATATTTCAATTTGCTTTTTTTAATTCTATTCATCGGAAAATCTGCCTGATCAATAATTTGCACCAATGGAATTTTTTGAATGTATTGATACCTTGCCAATTCCAGATTTTTATATATTTCTTTGTATGCTTCACTGTAAGAAGTAATGTTATACTGTTGTAACTGTGGTACAACCTGGGCCTGTGCGTATACAGGATTGAAATTCGCATCTTTGGTAACGGCACGAGAAGACAAACCGGATGAAACTTTTTTTGTGATGGAATCAATGCTTTGTTCCAAAACCTCAACCGTTTCTTTTTCTTTTTTTGTTGTTATTTCGATATAATATTCTCCGGCAACTTCAATCAATCGGTCTGTAAATACCTTTGTGAATTTTTCATTGCTGCTGGTCACTTTCAATTCATAAAGACTGAGTTTTTTGTCGGGCCTGCCGGGATGTATGTCTTTCTTTACCATCCGCTCATATATCTCAAACAAAACACTGTCTTGTACATAATTCAACGACTCTTTTGTGCTCCCTAATGGAAAATGAACCCCTTGTGTTCTTGGTTTTTTCTCTAGCTTCTCTCTATACCCAGATATGTCTAAATAAGTTTCAGCAAGTGTTTGATTTTTTCCGTTGATGTTATCCGAAGTCAAAAGAACTTTCTCTATCATTCTTCTGCTTTTGATGATTTCGATGATGTTATCTCCTTCAAACAAAGCACCCGTTCCTCCAACGCCCAAACCAAGTTGTGCCGCAAGATTCATGGCTCCGGAAATTCCATCAGATCCTGTTCCCGCATCTAGTGAAAACGAGAGGCGGCTTTCAAATTGAGGCTTGCTCAAATAGGCAAACAAGAAACCGGAGAGTCCGCCAAAAATACCCGCGATTAAAAAAATCAACCACCTGCGGAGGATAAAAGAAATTATAGAATTGTTACGCATACTCTTTTTTTTCAGCTTTACGGATTCAGAACAACTGCGATTATTTTATCGTGTTGATGATAACATTGGAGATGATTCCTAACGCAGAAACAATAAGTGCCAGTTCTGGCAATCCAAGTCGGTTGTTGTTTTCCTTGTTCTTTTGTGGCACAAAAATCTCTGCTTTAGAATTGATTCTGGGATATTTTTTGATGCCAAAGAATGACCTTACCGGTTTCACTTTCCCATTAGGATAAATTACAAGTGTTTTCACTTTTCGTGCCGTTGTCATAAAGCCACCTGCTTGTTTGATGTAATATTTTGCACTTTTGTTTTTCTTCAAAGAAATAACAGCAGGATAATATACTTCTCCCGAAACTTTTATCAGATTGCTTCTTTTGTAAACGGTAAGTATGTCGCCATCTTCGAGGGTAAGATTGTCGAATTTATTTTTGTTTTTTAAGGCAGCATCTAAATCAACATTGATTAAATCGTATTCTCCATAGAGTTCATTTCGGAGTTGTTGATTAGAGGAAATGCTGTCGTGATCTATATTCAGCAAACGCTGATAAAGCAAGTCTTTCTCTTGAACCGTTAATGAAGAATTCTTTTTTCTTCTGATGATTAAAGAAGAGCTGTCTGCCGATTTTTTAAATCCACCCGACCGTTCAAGTATGTCTGTAATTTTGTCGTTGCTCTTTTGAAGATTGTATTTGCCTGGTGTGAGTACTTCTCCCAAAATCATCACCGTTCTCTGATTGATCACACCGGGAATAATCTTCACATTCACGATATCAAATGGCTCAATAAGAATATCATCTCCATTTTTACCTGTTTTTGATACATTAACCAAAAAGGTTTCTGTTTCCGGATAACCATCTGTCACGGATTCTGCTTTCTTTTTTCTTCTTGAAATCTCTATGGTTGTTGAATCTCCAAAATCATTTATTCCTCCTGCCTCTAATAAAAGCTCCTTCACCGTCATCATAGACCTCCATTGAATATTTCCGGTCTTTCTTACATTACCAAAAATGGTGACATAGGACTTGTCTTTAAAATCATCAACGCCATAAATATGTACCGAATCTCCTTTTTTCAAATCCAGATTTACACCATGGTTTAGTACAGAGTCTATGCTGACAGATAAAATGGATAATTTTTTTCCTCTTTCTGTTCTAAAGATATTGGCTCGCTCTTGATATGCGTCTTCTCTTACCCCTCCGGCTTTCGAAAGCAATGAAAAAATCGTTATGTTAGAATCCACCTGATAATTTCCGGGACGATAAACAGATCCTGTCACGCATACTTTGTCGTATAAATCATTTTGAATTTTGCTGACATAATAATCATCTCCCAAAGCAACCCGAAAGCCATCCATCATCACAGCTTGTACATCGAATACCTTCTTTTCTTTTTCAGCCATTCTCGTTAGCGTAATCGATCCTTGGTAAGCATTTTCGGTGAATCCGCCACAATATTGAAGAAGTTGGGTTACATCTTCATCTGCAATCATCTCATATTTTCCCGTTCTTTTTACTGCACCATAAATGCCAACTCGATTCTGATAATAGGGAATACGAATAAGATCTCCTTCTCTTAAAATGATATTGTCTTTTTGATCTCCTTTTGACAGAAAATCATACAAATCTGCTTTTTTAAACAACTGATTGCCTCTGATAACTTCAATCTGACGATACGTTCCCATGTTACTTGGTCCACCGCAGAGGTAGAGCAAATTATATAACGTTGTTAGGGAAGAAACAGTATAGGTTCCTGGTTTATACGCCTCTCCTATAACAGTCACTTGTATGCTTCTTATTTTCCCAAGTCTTACCTGCACTTTCGTTTGTCCGGAGCGAATGGCTTTATATATTGTTGATGCAAGCTTGGCAGTGATTTTATTTTCTGCTTGTTCAATGGAAGATCCTCCCACAAATAAAGGACCTACGTTGGGGATATAAATTTCTCCGTTTTCGTTGATGGTCAGGTTGTATTTCATTTCACTATAACCATACACACTAACAATCAATTCGTCATCGGGACCAACTATGTATGAAGATGGTGTTGCAATTCGAATGTTAGGCTCAAAAACCATGCTGCTTCTCAAAAACAATTCTGATCCGAAAATGGTGATGTCTTTATCTGCTTCAGCCATTTTATTTTGATTCGGATCTGGCTCGAATCGTCTTTCTTTCAGTTGCATTGCAGAAGACTTTGCTGGATTCGCAGTTGGCATTTCCAAAAGTCTTTCCCGAATTTTTTCTACCTGATTAGAAGGCATTCCTTTTGACACCAGCATTTCCAATGATTGATCCATGGTTAGGTTCATGCTTGCCGTCTTGTTTCGAAAACCAAGAAGATCGGCATCAGAAATAACATCTGCATTTATCTCGGATAAATTATCGAGTTCAAAAAAGGTTTTTTGTGCTTGAACAGTATCAGCTCCCAGAAACAAAAAAACAATCAACGCAATGGTAAACAATACACTTTTCATCGAATTTGTCAAATTAGGATTATAGACGGAATAACAGAATAAAACAGTTTGGCTCAAAGTTATCGTATTTTTTCTTTCCCTTTCGGTGTCCGATGCCTTCAAACATCAATCTAATCGCATATTTCGGGCTGTCAATCAACTATGTGGTGTACCTTTGCGGCATGCATTACGCCTCAGTGGAACAAATCAGCAAAAGTTTTGGCATTCGTTCTCTTTTTAAACAAATCACTTTTCATGTAGAAGAAGGCGACAAAATCGCCCTCGTTGCCAGAAATGGTTCCGGTAAATCTACCCTTTTAAAAATTATCGCAGGCCTCGACACCGCCGATGATGGCACCGTTTGGGTTCATAAAGACATTAATACCATATTGCTTTCTCAAGAACACGTATTCAATCCCAATGAAACCATTTGGGACCATGTGCTTCACCTAAATCACCCCGTTGCCAAGGCCGTAAAAGACTACGAATATTACCTCGAAAATGAAAATAACGACCCCGAAAAACTAACCGACTTAATGGGCGTTATCGATGAAGTAAACGGTTGGACTTTCGAGAGTGATTTGAAGCAAATTTTGGGGAAACTGAATCTTCATCAGTTGCAAGAGCCCGTTGCCAATTTGAGTGGAGGTCAAAAAAAACGGGTTGCACTTGCGCAGGCCCTCGTTGAAGCTCAATTGTACGAAGGAAAATGCTTGCTTATACTCGATGAACCTACCAATCACCTCGATGTTTCTATGATTGAATGGTTAGAAGACTATCTGAGCGGCAATAAAATCACCTTACTTCTTGTAACACATGACCGTTATTTTCTTGATGCCGTTTGCAACGAAATCATAGAAATTGATGATGAAAAAGTATTTGTATACAAAGGCAATTACGACTACTTCCTCGAACAAAAATCGCTGAGGCAAGAAATACAACAAAGTGAACTCCAAAAAGACAAAAACATTTTTCGCAAAGAACTGGAATGGATGCGCAAACAGCCAAAAGCCAGAACCACAAAAAGCAAAAGCAGACAAGACGCCTTTGCAGATATAGAAGAAAGGGTTAAACTACAAAAAGACGTTACAGAAGTTAGTTTACAAGTTAAGATGACCAGATTGGGTGGGAAAATTCTGGAAATGAAAAAAGTATACAAAAGCTACGGCGATTTAAAAATCATGAAGGGCTTCGATTATACTTTTAAAAGAGGTGAACGAATTGGTGTGGTTGGAAAAAACGGGGTTGGAAAATCTACTTTCTTAAAAATAGCTTTACAACTCGAAGAGCCAGACAGTGGAAAAATAAATCACGGCGATACCGTTGTGTTTGGAAATTTTAGTCAAGATGGTTTAATATATAAAGAAGACAAAAGAGCCATAGAATACGTGAAAGCTATGGCAGAGTTTTTCCCTTTGGCAGACGGCAGCAAAATTTCTGCCAGTCAGTTTATGGAAAAATTTGGGTTCAATGCAGAACAACAGTATACCATGTTGAGCAAATTGAGCGGTGGCGAAAAAAGACGATTACACCTGATGAGTGTCCTTTTCCTAAATCCAAATTTTTTGGTACTAGACGAACCCACGAACGACCTCGATCTTCAAACCCTAAGAACATTAGAAGAGTTTTTATTGGAATATCCTGGTTGCATTCTTATTGTTAGTCACGACAGATACTTTATGGACCGTATGGTTGACCATCTTTTTGCTTTTGAAGGCGATGGAGTCATTCGCGACTATCCTGGAAACTATACGCAATACAGAGAGGCTTTGTCTAAAGGATTATTAGAAGATCAGTCGCAGCAAATCATGAAAGAACAGAAAGAAGAAGCTGTTGAAAAAATTGCCACTCCCATAAAATCTGCACCTTCTAAGAAATTATCTTTCAAAGAAAAATTTGAGCTGGAAAACTTAGAAAAAGAAATGCCTGAATTGCAGATTGAAAAAGAAAAGTTAGAACATTTGCTTAGCACCAATTTGCCATACGAAGAAATGCAAAAAGCAGCAGATCGCATCGGTGAAATTGTACATTTACTGGATATAAAAGAAATGAGATGGTTAGAGCTTAGTGAAAGAAATGACTAAGACTGATTCATCGTAAAATCACTTTTCAATTTTATAGCGTTTCATCAAGCATGATTAAATGGTAAGTCTTGCAAAGGGATATTCTCAGTGACAAGCATCATCTCCGGAAAGAGCCAACGTTATTTTAATCGCTTCTGCCTTTCCTTAGTTTCGTTTTATCATTATTAACAAAACAAAACCAAGGAGGTAATTTATGTCTACACGAACATTAACCAAAAACGGAGGAACTGTTCCAGCCCTGTTTGAAAATTTTTTTAAACCATGGAACGAATGGTTTGATACGGAGTCTGCATTGGTGAATCGCATGCTTACCGTTCCTGCGGTTAATATCACAGAAACTTCGGATAGATACAATTTGTCATTGGCTGTGCCTGGCATGAAAAAAAGTGATTTCGAGATTGCAGTTGATGGAAACATGCTGACCATCAGTTGTGAAAAAGAAACGGAATCCGAAGAATCAGAACATAGATACACCAGAAAAGAGTACAATTACTCTAGCTTCAGCAGAAATTTTACTTTGCCAGAAGAAGTGAGCAAAGACAAAATCAATGCAACCTACAATGATGGCGTTTTGGTATTGCATCTTCCCAAGAAAGAAGAAGCGAAAAAGCAAATCTCTAAAAACATTGAGGTGAAATAGGTTTCTTGTACCATTTTACAATGCCCATCTATGATGGGCATTTTTTTTGACCCTTGTCATTGGTTTTACTGACCATCGTCATAACAATTGGAATAGCAGATCATTATTTTCATACTTATTCAAATTCTTTATATGAAAAACACAACGCTAAACCAGATGTTTATAGAGATCCACGAATGGAAAAGATGCATCAATATAAGTATAGACGAGATGTCTAAGAAGATGGATCGTTTGGTGGATCTACTTCAGAATCATTCTCACACATTTATTTTGGAAAAAATAGAACATTTTCAGCAGTCGATTATTGACCTAAATGTACAATGCATCAGAACGCGCAGCGAATTAAATGAACATGAATTTAGGATGCATGCCGAAAAGTTTACAAACACAGATATCAATATTCTGATACTACAACACCAAATCTACCGAAACGAATGGGAAAAAAGACAGCTGGAGAGTTTAAGTTTAACAATGGAATTCAACGGTTTTTTTGTTGACCAGTTAAATTCCATTGTTGTATTTGGTAATGCCGAAATCAGTTCAGCATCCCTTCAAGTTTCTTATCGTTAACGATGGTAATTTGACCATCTTTGATATCGATTAATTTTTCAGATTTAAAATCACTCAAGGTTCTGATGAGGGATTCAGTAGCAGTACCCGCGATATTGGCTAAATTCTCTCTGCTGATGTCGATTGAAAATCCATTTTTAGTAGGATCTTGATACTTATTTCTCAATGTAACGAGGGCGTCCGCTACTTTTTTACGCAGAGAATTATATGCCAAACTGAGTAGATGGTGCTCTTTATCAGCAATGTTTTTTGAAAGCAAGTTGATGAATTTATGTGCAACTTCTTTGCTGTTATTGAGTAGATCTTCAAATTCTTTTCTAGGTATGATTGCAAGTTCGCAATCATCGATTGCTTCTGCTGTTTCCCTATAAACACCTCCTTGAAGCAAAGCAACATGCCCTAAAAAATCACCGGCACTATACAAGTCAGTTACCAGTTCTTTTCCATCATCATTCGATTGGAATGTTTTTATTTTACCGCTAACCACATAATACAATTGCGTTGGATGATTTCCTTCTTTGTAAATCAACTGTTTTTTTCTGTATGCATTTAAACTTCTATTTTCCACCATCGACTTGAGTGTATCTGCACCTGTGCTTTCCAAAAGTAAATCATGAACCCCATTCATATCCTTTGAAAATTCTTTTTTTAACAAACTCACTTTTTTCAATCTGCTGTCTACGGCATTCAACAACTCGGTGCCTTCAAAAGGCTTAGTGATATAATCATCTGCCCCCAACTCCATGCCTTTCCTGAATTCGGACCGCTCCGACTTTGCCGTTAGAAAAATAAAGGGTGTGTGTTTTATAGACTCCTGCTTTTGAATGGCGTGCAAAACCCCGTATCCATCCAAAATAGGCATCATAATATCACAAATGATTAAATCTGGTTTTAGGTCAATCGCTTTTTCCACCCCTTCTTTACCATTAGGAGCAGTGAACACATTGTACATGGCGAGTTCCAGAATTTCCGCCGTGTTGTCTCTGATTTCGTCGTTGTCTTCAATCAATAAAATTGTTTTCATGTGTTTTATTTTTAGCGTTTAAAAATGAGTTTAAATGTGGTTCCTTCATTGAGTTTACTTACAAAACTGATGTCTCCATTCATCCTTTCCACGTACTTAGAAACAATATGCAAGCCTAATCCTGTACCTGGAATATTGATCGCATTTTTTCCTCTGAAAAACCGATCCATAAGATGTTCTTGATCTTCTTCTGGTATTCCAATTCCATGATCGTGAACTTCAACTTGGAATATGTGATCGTTTATTTTGGTATTGATTTCTATCCTGCTGTCTGATGTTGAATATTTTATTGCATTGCTGAGTAGATTGATCATAATATTCCGAAAAATAGATGGATCAATTTCGATTTCTTCTTCTCCTTCATGCACGTAATGTATGTCCTGTCCGGGTTTCAGTATAGACTTGATTTCCAGAAATAACTTTTCCATGAAATTGGGGATAGAAAAGCTTGTAGCATTTATTTCTATTTTTCCTTCTTCAATTTTACCGACATTTAAGAAATCGTTCAAAATGTTAGATAGATTGTTGACAGCAGAAATGATTCTATCCAGGTGTTTTTGTCTTTTGGGCTGATCTGCTTGCTCGGTATATTTTTCAATCAAATAAGCAGAAGATGATATCGTACTTAATGGCGTTCTGAATTCGTGTGAAGCTGTGGTTACAAAACGGCTTTTAAGTTCGCCCAATTGCTTTTCTTTGGTTAGCGCTTCCATCAGGTTTAATTCTGCCTTTTTTCTTTCAGTTAAATCAATCGCCACACCCATAAATCCGACCAATTTTTTTTTCTTGTCTTTCATCGATGTAAGGGTGAGGGAAACAGGAATGTTATCGCCTTTTTTGTTGATGTAAATACATTCCTGGTTGCAGATTTCATTTCGAAGCGCTTTTTCTAAAATCACATCAATGTCATTCTGAAGTTCTAATCCATATTTATTTTTTAACTCATCCCGACACATTTGAATTTCAGAATGTTTATGAAAAATAACAGGTGTTTCTATATTCACAACTTCTTTTTCTGTGTATCCGGTTAATCTGCATGCTTCAGGATTGAAGAAACGGATTAGACCAAGTTGATTTGTAGAAAAAAGCATCACCTTGGCATTATCTAAAATGGCTTTTTGGCTTATTAAACTAGATTCAAG
>JBDLUO010000008.1:0-3670 GCA_039805285.1 Bacteroidota bacterium | reverse complement strand
AGCTCTAATACCCAAACTAGTCATATTGTCAATATAAAAATTGAATCCAACAGCGCCTCCAACTAAAAAACCGGGATCAACAACTATTGCATCTTTCAATTCATTGTTTAACAATAAAATACTTTTGGATTGCGACTCCATTTTAAGACGATTTTCATTATAACCTGAAAATCCGACCAAATCAAAAGAAAATCGGCCAAACTTTTTCTCAAATCCGCCCTGCAACAAGAGATTCCAATTGTTGTAATAAAAATTGGCGGAAGAATCACTGCTTTGATTCAACCTGCCGTTTTTACCTTGTTCAGTCAAGGTGTAATTACCGGCAAGGCCAAACTTCCAAAATCCATTAGTAGCCATGATTTCGTGGTAGAAAAATTGCCTAGGACTAACATCAAAGTCTCTACCTTCATTATTGAACCATCCCGAAACCTGGTCCATTTGCATATTCAAAACTCCCCATCCAGTTAAACCCAAGTGAACACCCCATTCTGATTGTGTGGCTTTTTCTACTTCATTCGCAGATTCCAACTCCTCATTCAAGTCTTTCTGAAGTTTAGAATTACGCTCAAAATTCACCACCGCAAAATCGTATTTAGATTTTAACACGTTTAGTTGACTTTCTTTATCGTTCAGGGCATAAACCACTATTCCTGGTGAGAAGGCCAATTTCATTTTTCGAATTTCATCTTCTGCACCCTCTCCATAAAGTTTTTCACTTCTATCCCAGTAAAAAATACCTATGCTCACCGTTTTCAGCGTGGAATCTTGAGATTTCAACCGATTCATGACACTGTTAAAATTATACCAGCCACAATCAACATCGCTCGGAACATTCGAAATATGACAACGACCAAATTGTCCGAAGAACTTAGATTCAGGGTATTTATCCAACAAGTTTTTCATTCGCGAGTACATTTTACTCTCACGCCAATGAGCTTGATGAGCCGTTCTGCGCAAATCATTCCATTTAAAAACTTCGTCAATTCCCTCTTTGATGATTAAAAATTCTGAGTAATCTTCTTTCAACCATTCTTTGTAAACACTCGAGTTGCTGAATAAAGAATCATCAGTAATTAAAGAAGTAAAATCATTGCTCGAATATGAAAACCCGCCCGACTCCTCATCTTTTTCAATCGTTACCCCGGTATCAACCAAAACTTCTTTTTGATATTCTTGCAGACTATTGGTAAAATTTCGAGTCACTATATTCCTAAATGCATAAACTTTAGCTGCCAAAACCAACGGCAAACCACGTTTTTGTTCCATTTTTTGCAAGAAATCACTCATCCTCAAAGCAGACAGATCTTGAAACCGTTCAACATCAATTCCGTGAATTCGAATTCGGTCTTCCACCGACAATTTCATGTTCCAATCATGCAGTGAATAGAATAACTTCATGTAAGCCGGCGAAGAAATTCCCTGCAATGCTTGCAACGCATAACCATCGTCTTCGGTGATGTATTTCTGCAAATAATAAGCTCTTGCAGGACTCAATTCTATGATATAATCTCTGTACCCGCAATTTTCATAAAGGGCCCTCATGAATGAATATTCCATCAATGCGTTGGCTTCCACTTCCGAATGGTTCTCTCCGCTCATAACCACCCTGCTTTCACGGGCCTTCTCATAAAGCATCATCCATCCATCGCCCGTTGAAAACGAAGATGTTTTCATTTCCAAGGTTTTTTTCGGGGGAAGAACCTGCGCCTCCAATTCTTGGAACCCGAATAAACATCCACCGAAACCAAAAGCCAATAAAGCCAACTTTGAAATTAATTGATTTCTCATTTTGAACTTTCTCCTTTCATCAAAACAATTCCGGCCGAAACTCGGTAAAACCAACCTCGTTGATTCAACGTCTCTGGAGCGTTTACCCACTCCTTGCCCGACTTAAAACGAGTGTCTGAAAAGTCAAATTGATACCCTCCTAAACCTCTGATATAAATCCTCCATATTCTAACGCTGGCATCTAAAGCCAATTGATAGGTCGAGAATGGATTGGTTATTTTATCTACTTTATTGAAGGCATAAATTAGTCCAGCAGGTTTGTTCAGGGACTTTTGGGCCACTGTAACATTTCCAAAAGAAGAACCTTGATAAACACCTATTTGAAAGGGCTTTTCACGATTTGTTCCAATCGTAAATCCAACTTGACCAACCCAACTGCTCACATTTTCATTGGATTTTAAAAACTTGATTTGAGTAGTGCTGGCGTTATTCATTTGAAATCCAAAATCAACGGTACTCATCTTGTTGGGAGAAAACCAATATTCCAAACCAAAGTTCGGTAGCCAACGGCCCTGATCAATTCCTGCATCATTTAAAGTAGTGAATGTTTGTCCCCACAGTGGTCTCATCGACATTAGGCTGCCGCCAATACCCATACCACTAAATTCAGTTTCATTATCGCTTGAGTTTGACTCCGCATACTCATCCTCTTCGTAGGCATAATCAACGGCAACGGCGGTATCCATTTCCCAGTTCTCAACCCAAGAACCAGAATCAATTAGAACTTCCCTTTTTGATACAGCAGGTTCAGCAGGATGAAAGAGTTTAAAAATCTTCTGGTAGGAAAGTACCTCAAAACCGGGTTTCTGCATCGAGAATGTATCAAAATAATCAGTATTAGAACTGATCAAAATAATATGATACCCATTCCTATTCCATGAAAGCATGTCAGAAACGATGCGCTTTTTTGCTTCATAAAACCTCAAAATACTCGAATTGAATTTGTATTCATCTTCACCCAATCTCCCTATATGATTCAATAGATCACGATATAAAATAGATGCATAAACAGGTTGAAGCCGCCTCAATTCGGGCATCCAATCTGATGAATCTACAGCCAAATGTCTGAGAGTATTGATTTCATCAAATGACACGCTTAAGTCACTGTATGGCTCATCTACTTCACTTGATTCTTCATCTAAGCCATTTTTGTCATAAGTCAAATCCAAATACTTGATTTCAGAGTGCAATGCCTGCACACCCAATAACATAGAGTCAGCTCCTGACAAGGCCGCATGCAGGAATCTGATCTCTTCCCTAGCTGTTTTAGTGCTTCTTTCTTGCGAATCATCGGGCAATAAAATGATCTTTCTGTTGCCGCCTTTCATCTCTCTTTTTACCCGATACAATTCCTTCATCCAATCCCATAATTCCGTATTCTCGGGATCAAAAAACAACAGCTGTTTATTGATTTGCACATACAATACTTCATCCGAATCGTTTTTTTGAATCACCGCATTAGCCCAAAATGCAGTCAATACATCCAACCGAGTGTATACAACAACTGGCGTTTGCGATGTACTATCTTTCCAAAGTTCATTCAACACAGCCGAGACGTTGGCCTTGGGTGAGCAATCTGTGCAATTGGGTCTCACAATCACTTGCTCTATTTTTTGAGCCCTCAACGATGTCCACATCCCCAAAAGAGCCAAAAGCAACATTCTTATTTTCATCAAACAATATTTAAAACTTGTTCCTTAATCTGTTCTAATTTTTCTTTCATTCCTACAACCGCTTGCTGCATAGGAAAGAAATTACTTTTTACGCCCATGGTATTCATTTCCCGGCCCATTTCTTGGGATATAAAATTCAATTTCCTCCCTTTGGGTTCCGATTTCAACGACTGTCTGAAAAAATCAATGTGCTGTCCCAATCTCTGCTT
>JBDLUO010000007.1:0-13226 GCA_039805285.1 Bacteroidota bacterium | reverse complement strand
GAAATTTTTCAACCGCCATATATTTTTTACTTGAGCAAGGTAACTTCTCTGGTTTTCACCGAATAAAGAGCGACGAGTGTTGGCATTTTTATTCTGGTGGCGCGCTTTTGGTTCATATTATACACCCTAACGGTAAGGCAGAAACGATACGTTTGTCTGCAGAAATGAACAATCCTTGTTTTCAATATGTTGTACCAGCCAATGCATGGTTTGCGAGCGAGCCTGCCCCCGAAAGTGAGTTTTGTTTTGTAGGATGTACCGTTGCACCGGGCTTCGATTTTAAAGACTTCGAACTCGCCAAGTCAGCATCTTTATGCGAAATGTTTCCGCAACATGAGTCTATGATTAAACGGTTATGCAGAATTTAGAAATCTAATTTTGCAAAAACCATCCAATCCTGGTTTAAGTCGAAATAATAGTAATCATAACAAAAAAGAACACAGAGTCCATTTTTATACTTTTTCATCTGGGTTTGATACTTAAACGTATAACCCATATCCACCAGGTTTTCCTTTTTAATTTTTAAGTATTTGGATGATACTTCTTTGCTTATCACTTCCAATATTTTTCTGTTTTTTGCCAAAGCATTATTAACCAACCTTACCTCGCTGCTGTTGATCATTTTTCTACTGTTATTATATGAATTACGACAGTAGTCATCGCAGAATTTTTTATCTGTTCTGCCACGAAAGGATTTTTCGCACAGCAAACATTTTTTGGGACTCATTCTTTTTTAAAATTGAAGATAGCAGAATCCCGATTTTAGCCCGGTTGTTTTTCCGTGTTTATTCGGGTATTTTCAACATTACTCACTTAATATTCAGCACCTATTTTAAATGATATTCAAATTTGTGTTTTCAAACGGTGCGCACCGAATGTTGAAATCAAAACAATTTTTAAACACAAAAAGAAAACACATGTACTCATTAAGAAACAAAGTTCAGTTGATAGGCAATCTCGGAAAAAGTCCGGAAATCAAAAGCACAGATGCTGGAAAAAAATGGGCGAGATTTTCTGTTGCTACAGACGAAACTTACACCAACAACAAAGGAGAAAAAGTAAAAGAAACCCAATGGCACAACTTGGTTGCTTGGGGAAAAATGGCAGAGATTATAGAAAAGTTTCTGGACAAAGGAAGTGAAGTCGCCATTGAGGGTAAACTGATCAACAGGGATTATACAGATAAGGATGGCGTAAAAAAGTACATCTCAGAAATTCAGGTAAATGAAATGTTGATGCTCGGAGGAAAAGCGACCGACTAGAATAAAAACACCTATCGGAGTGTGTTAATAAAAATCGCACTCCGATTTATTTATCTTCCAAAATCGTCTTGTAAACGAATAATATCATTTTCATCACTTGGATTTTGCGGATCGGTGTGAATCCAAATTTCAGCAACAATACCCCAGTCGGAAAGTCCTACCAACCTGTGACGCTCTCCCTTCTTCAGCTCAATCAAATCCCCTATCGTCATTTGCGCTGGTGGATTTTCTTGATCTGTTTCACTTCGTATTATTGATGCCTCTCCCCTAATTAGTTTCCAAACTTCAGATCTTCTGTGATGGTATTGCCAACTTAGTTTTTTGTTGGGTGCAACAAGCAAGATTTTTGGACTTAGTTTTCCGGTTAAAAGTTCTTCCTTTTGTAACATGGGAAAAAAATGATCAATAAACGCAGGGGCATCTTGTTCGCTGATCACAAAAAATCCACCCCAAGGTCTGTTATCATCCATTGATGAAACCACAAAACCCAATTCATCTAACATATGTTTAATGTCCTCAAAAACCGATGCGTTGTTATTCATAATTTATAAATTACCTTCCCATAAACAACAGTAGAATCTGAATGTCGCTCGGATTGACTCCCGAAATTCTAGACGCTTGTCCTAATGTTCTGGGTTGAATTTTTTTAAATTTCTGTCTTGCTTCATTGCTTAACGAAACAAGTTGATCGTAATTAAAGTTAGCAGGAATTGACAAGTTTTCCAACTGACTCATTTTTTCTACCATGAGTTTTTCTTTCTCTATGTAGGTTGAGTATTTTAATTGAACTTCTGCTTGTTCAAGAACTTCTCTGTCGTACTGTTTAGCCAAGTCGTTTAATGAACCAACGTTTTCAACCATTTTCCTAAGATCAATTCCTGGCCTCAATATTATTTGGGATGCTTTCTGTTTTGTTACTAACGGAGAAGAATAAACGCTTTCTAAATATGGGTTTATATCTTCTGGTTCTATATTGGTCTTTTGTAAGTTTTCAGTAAGCTCTTTTACTTCGAATCTTTTTTTCTCACAGATTTCTAATCTTTGATCTGTTGCCAATCCTATTTTATGACTCAAAGATGTAAGCCTGAGGTCTGCATTGTCTTGACGCAAAAGTGTTCTATACTCAGCCCTGCTGGTAAACATACGATAAGGCTCATCTGTACCCTTATTTATCAGGTCGTCTATAAGAACGCCAATATAGGCATCGCTTCTTTGTAAAATCAGGGGTTCTTTTTCATTTATTTTCAAATGGGCATTTATGCCCGCCATTAAACCCTGACAAGCAGCTTCTTCATATCCTGTTGTCCCATTGATTTGTCCGGCAAAAAACAAGTGTGAAACATTTTTGGTTTCCAGATTGAACTGCAGTTGGGTTGGTGGAAAATAATCGTACTCAATGGCATAACCAGGACGAAACATTTTGCAGTTTTCAAATCCAGGAACCATCCTAAGTGCTTGATACTGAACGCTTTCTGATAATGAGGTAGAGAACCCATTCACATAAATCTCTACCGTATTCCAACCTTCGGGCTCAACAAACAACTGGTGTCTGTCTCTTTCTGCAAAGCGATTTATTTTATCTTCTATACTCGGGCAATACCTAGGACCGGTTCCCTGTATTCTCCCTTGAAACATCGGACTGGATTCAAATCCTGTCTTTAGTATCTCGTGAACCGCCTCGCTGGTATAGGTTATCCAACAGCTTCTTTGATTTTCGGGTTTTAATTCGGGTTTTTTAAGATAGCTAAAACCAATTATTTCATCGTCTCCCTTCTGTTCTTCCATTTTGGTATAGTCCAAACTTCTACCGTCTATCCTTGGCGGTGTTCCCGTTTTTAGTCTATCGCTTTCAAAACCAAGCTCAACCAACTGCTCTGTTATCCCTGTTGCTGCCTTCTCTGCAACCCTACCACCTCCAAATTGTTTTTCACCGATATGAATTACCCCATTTAAAAAGGTTCCGTTGGTAAGCACCACCGCACGTGATCTTATTTTATGTCCCATTCCCGTAACTACACCTACAGCACGTTGGTTTTCAACCAATAAAGCATTTACCGTATCCTGGTAAAAATCCAGGTTGGGCGTGTTTTCCAGCATTTCCCTCCAGGTAGAGGCAAATAACATCCTATCGTTTTGAGCTCTGGGGCTCCACATGGCAGGACCTTTTGAACGATTCAGCATCCTAAACTGGATCATGCTCTTGTCTGTCACCAAACCACTATATCCTCCAAGGGCATCAATCTCTTTTACAATCTGCCCCTTTGCAATTCCGCCCATTGCAGGATTGCAACTCATTTGAGCTATGGTTTGCATATTCATGGTAATCAACAAAACGCGACTACCCATATTTGCTGCAGAAGCCGCGGCCTCACAGCCCGCATGTCCCGCACCCACCACTATTATATCGTATTCAAAAAACATGCTGCAAAGTTAATGTCTTGTATGGTTTCTCATAATAAAACAGCTTCGTTCCACGTGAAACAACTGCTTGTTTTTGTCTATTCGTTTGGGGTTCCACGTGGAACATTATCAAAATTGGAACCAAGGAGTAAAAGAATCGCTACTAAATTTGTGTAGTCTAGATACTATAAACATAGAGCAAGATGCTATAGTTCTAAAAGAACAAAATAAAGCTTGATAAACGAATGGGCCATTGTGTTTTAGCTTACTTGGATTGATAGTTTCACGTGGAACAACTTGGATTCGTTTTTACGTTTGGGATAGTCTGGGTTTGAATATCTATGGTTTAAGCGGCTGGTATCTTTGTAAAAGAGTCGTGTCGTTAAATTTGGGTTGTGGATGAGCGCAATTTTAATTCGATGAACAATATGTGCAAACGACTTTTGTTATCGATAATGCTGTTTCACGTGGAACATGGATGATTTAAAAATTTACCAATTATGATTAGGGGGTATTGTATCGAGGAAATGAATAGGTGAGTATTTAATTCTACTTCGAGCATTTGAAATGTGTGTCTATTTTCGGCTTTTACCAAAAATGATATGGATTCTCTTTTATACTCTTGGTTGATGTTATGGGTTGAAGTATAGCGCTAAGTAATGATCTTCTTTAGATCTCATTGTTACAATGTCGTTCTTATTCTTGTCTTTGTACCCACAGAGATGAAGAAGTCCATGAAATACAACTCGATGTAGTTCGCGTTTAAACGTAGTTTGAAACAACTTCGCATTTTCTTTTACTCGTGTTACACTGATGTACAGTTCCCCAGTTTTTGCTTTCTGGTTTGGTTCTGTAAGATCAAAAGTAATGATGTCCGTTAAAGTATCATGATTGAGGTGTGTTACATTCAATTGATGTAAATAATCATCATCACAAAAAATCACATCTAGACTTTCTATTTTCGTTTTTTCTAATTCAGAAATACGGAGCATGAATCGCTTTAGTTCTGAACGATTGGAAAGGGAACAAGGTTGTTGGTAATGGAAATTTGTCTCCATCTTTTTATTGCTAATTTAAGACGAATATCATTATATATCTTTGTCTAATAAATCATTGTGTTTAAAAAACTATCAGATATAAAACCCGGAACGAAAGCCATTATCCGATCATTCACGGAGAATGAACTCTATGTAAAATTGATGGAAATGGGTTGCGTACCCGGAGAGATGATTCAGGTAGAAAATGTAGCTCCTTTTAAAGATCCAATTTCTGTATTGGTTTCTGGATATCGATTAAGTTTACGGTTAGAAGAAGCAGATAATATTGTAGTAGAAGAGATTATATAATATATTTTTTTATATTATGAAAATTGGACTGTATTTTGGATCATTCAATCCCATACATAACGGGCATCTTATCATAGCTCAACAAATGTTGAATGAGGCTCAGTTGGATGAAATTTGGCTGGTCGTTTCTCCACAAAACCCATTTAAAAAAGAAAGCCAATTGCTTGATGCCTCTCAGCGGGTTTTCCTTGCCCGTACAGCGGTTGAAAATATTGAACGAATAAAGGTGAGCAATGTTGAATTTTCCTTACCTAAACCGTCTTATACCATCAATACGCTTGTTTATTTGAATGAGAAATATCCCAATCATACCTTTTTTATCATTTTGGGCAGTGATGGGTATCAAAATATTGAAAATTGGAAAAACGGGGATGTAATTCTTAAAAATTATCCCTTACTCGTTTATGAAAGACCTGGATTCCCGTTTGATTTAAAGCAGGGTTATAACATACAAAAAATTAAAGCTCCATATTTGGATATTTCATCCACATTTATTCGGTCTTTGATTAAAGCCAATAAATCAATACAATTCTTGGTTCCGGATGAAGTAAGAAAATTGATTGATTCAAATCGTTTTTATCATTGAAGAAATCCTAGGATAAGAAAAAGAATAACAATGAGGGAAGATGGAATTTTTGTAAAATTTAGAAGACAAAAAGTTACCATAACAACAAGAATGTCTTTTAATAATTGAAAATCCGTTGTAAAGGCATAATCAGTTGCTAAATAATAAGCAGCACCCAACATGAGTGCCACAATTACGGCATGAATTCCTTCCATAGCTCGATGAACAAAAATATATTCGCGATATTGTTGGAACAAAGGAAAAAAGAAAAGCATCAAAAGTATCCCTGGTAGAAATAAAGAGAAAGAACCAATAGCAGATCCTAGAATTTGTGTTTCCTTACGCTCACCTTTTAAAGCCATTGTTCCAGTATAAGATCCTACAGAAAAAACAGGACCAGGAATTGCTCTTACAATACCGAAACCAACTAGAAGATCTTCTTTATTTATTTTAATGAGGTTAGGGTTTTTTTGGATTGTTTTTTTATCTGTCGGTCTTGCAACATATTGATCTAACATCATCGGAAAAAGTACATCTCCTCCTCCAAATACGATGCTTCCGAATCGATAAAAATTTTCAAAAAGATTATACATTTTACGATTTTTCCATTCTTCTTGTCGTGCTTTTTCGGAAAGGAAACCTGCGATTAAAAAAATGAAAAGAAAGATAACTATGGGGAAAAAACGGATCTTTTTTTGTTGGTGTTTGTAATTCGGGGTTGGAATTCTTTTTTTACTGATATTGGTTATACAACCAGCAAATACAATCATAATTGGTATTACCCAAGGTATTTTAAAGAAAAGTATAGATATGATTAAACTAAAAAAGAAAATAATATACGTTATTGGATTTTTTAATGCAGTTTTTTGTGTCTGCCAAATAGAAAAGAATAAAAATCCCAATGTCATTGGTTTTATAAATTCCAATACTTGTGAAATTTGAATGGTATTGTTTGTAGAATCGGATAAAAACAATCCAATCATACTCATTATTACAGAAGCTGGCAAAATCCATATAAATAGGGAAAATATAGAAAGTACTATTCCGCCGTTCTTATATCCTATGCAACCAATTAATTGAGTACTACTAGCACCTGGTAATAATTGGCAAAAACTATAGTAGTCAAGAAGTTCTTCTTGTGATACATATTTTCCTTTTTCAACAAAAGATTTTTGTAACATTCCTAAATGACCTTGAGGACCACCGAAAGCTGTTAAAGTGTATAAGAAAACTGTTTTAAGAAATGATATGTGTTTACTAAAATTCAAAGATTGATAAATGGAAAAAAATAGATTGTAGTTTTGGTTATGAAAATTAATAAAAATCTCGTTTTTTTTATAAAATCTTTTTTTATCTATTTATGCTCGATCTGTTTAATTATAAAAGCAGATGGTCAATTTAAAATAGATGTAGAAAAAGAGATAGATCAATTGGATTATAGAGACTTAAAAAATTGGGCAGCTCATCCTGATAAAAAAGATGTATCAGATAGTAGTAATTTATTTCATGAATTGAATGGTAAAATAAAAGCCCATGTTTTTTTTATTCATCCAACAACATATACGGGTAAAATAAAAAATGATAAATGGAATGCGGATATAGATGATGAAACATTGAATAATAAAACGGATATGTCCAGTATTTTATATCAGTCAACCGCGTTTAGAAATCGAACCATCATTTTTGCTCCAAGATACAGACAGGCACATATTGATGCTTTTTACATTAGTAAAGACATTAGTGACCCATATTTTGAATTGGCTTATCAAGACATTAGAACATCATTTGAAGAATATCTTTTAAATTATAATAATGGATATCCGATTATTATTGCTTCTCATAGTCAAGGTACAAAGCATGCAGGT
The DNA here is from genome assembly GCA_039805285.1 of Bacteroidota bacterium. GTDB lineage: Bacteria > Bacteroidota > Bacteroidia > Chitinophagales > Chitinophagaceae > Ferruginibacter. The sequence goes on along the minus strand of JBDLUO010000007.1, from coordinate 5,788 downwards.
AGATTATTAAAAGAATTTTTTGAGTATAAACCACTAAAAGAGAAGTTAGTATGTGCGTATATTATTGGGATGCCAATACCTTCAAATTATTTTTCGGATTTGAAACCATGTGAACAAAAAGAACAAACAGGCTGTTTTGTGGGTTGGAGAACTTATAAAAAAGGATATGTTCCAGATGAAGTAAAAAATGAAAACTTTAAATGTGTTGTAGTTAATCCCTTATCCTGGAATATAGATTCAGTTAAAGTGAATAAAAAAGAAAATGAAGGTGGTGTTTTAATGAATTTCTCAAAAAAGGTACCTTATGTTGTTGATGCAGAAATTCACGATAATATATTGTGGAGTTGTAAACCTGATGTTCCTGGAAAATTCTTTTTTACAAAGAAAAATTTTCACATTGGAGATATTAATTTATTTTATGGTTCAATATTTAAAAATGTAGGAACGAGATTAAAAGCATTTTTAAAAGAAGATTAAAATTGAATTTCTCTTGTCAATAACTTTTGTAATAGTATTTAATACTATTTTATTTATATAAACTTACTATTATTAGGGCTGTTAATAAGTGGAAAACAACCTATTTTCTTGATATAAAATAGATAAACTCATCTTTTTTTAACATTAATCAACAGGTTGTAAACATCTAAGAAATTTATATACTCATTCTGTAATGATTATGAATACTGTGTTTTGTGATTAACATCATTTTTTATTCACCTTATTTTTTTAAAATAACAAGGGATAAAAAACTCAAATTTCTGTAGTTATTTTCTGTTGAAAACAAGGGTGTAAAACGTCTCCTTTACACACAAAAAATCGGATCTTGAGTAAATTTAAAATTCTTACACTTTTTAATCCCATTAAAAAAGAAGAAAAAGCGAAGTAATCCACAGAAAAAGGGAGAAATTAACAAATTCATGTGGAAACTGAAAAAAAGCGGAATAAAATTGTCTAAAATGGTTCAAAATAAGAATGTGTAAAACTTTTCCACAGTTTGTGAATACCCTTTTTTATCTTATTTTTGCCACCTTTACTACAAAAAGTAATTAACTAGGTATGCAAATTATTCAAAGTATTCGCGAAAAAGGTGCAGCAATCGTAATTGCTGTAATTGCACTCAGTTTGATTGGCTTCATATTAATGGACGCTAAACAAGGAGGCGGAAAATTATTCGGTAGCTTATCAACTACAGTTGGATCGGTAAACGGACAAGAGATTGAAGTTTCCACATTCAACAAAAGGGTTAAAGACGCAGAAGATCTTCAGTCTCAGCGTACAGGACAAGCGCCATCTGCACAACAGACCTATCAAATCAGACAAAGTATGTGGGATCAGGTTGTTGCTGAAAAAATATTTTTTACAGAAGCATCAAAATTAGGTATTGAGTTCACATCAAAAGAACTATCCTATATATTATTAAGTAACGATGCCTCTAATCCTTTATTACAAGAGCAATCTTTAAAAGATTCTATTACTGGTAAATTAGATATCAGTAAGGCACAAACGGCATTGAATAATATCAAAAAATTAAAAGGCGAACAAAAGGAAAGCCTGAATTCACAAATGATTGATCCTTTGAAGCTAAACAATACAGTTTCAAAATATTCTGCATTGTTGAATGCTAGTGCTTACTATCCAAGTTGGATGAACAAAAAAGAATCAGCAGAAAACACAGGAATATCTACTATTTCATTCGTTACCATCCCTTATACAGAAATAATAGATAGTACAGTAAAAGTAACAGACGAAGAAATCAACAAATATGTTTCTGAACATAAAACTCAATTTAAACAAGAGAAAGGTAGAAATATATCATACGTAGCTTTCAGTCAGTTGCCTTCTAAAGAAGATTCTGCGGCATCATTTAATTCTATTTCAGAATTGAAAAATGCATTTGTTGCAGATTCGAATGCAAAATCATTTGTTGCAAGAAATGCGTCAAGCATAGATTTTAAAGATGATTATGCAACAAAAGAAAAAATGAATGCTGTTTATGCTGATACCTTAGTTAAATTGGGTAACGGTCAGGTTTTCGGACCTTATTTAGACAACGGAAATTTTGTGTTGGCGAAAATGATTGGCAGCAAGCAATTGCCAGACAGCGCAAAAGCTCGTCACATTTTAATCGCAGCTAACGATTTAAATACAGGACAACCAATTATGCCAGATAGCTCAGCTAAAAAATTGGCAGACAGTATAAATAACGCAATTTTGGCGGGTGCAGATTTTAGTATGCTTGCAGCAAAATATTCAGCAGACCAAAGCAACAAATCTACTGGTGGCGACCTTGGAACATTCGGATATGGAACAATGGTATCTGAGTTCAATGAATTTTGTTTCAATAAAACACCAGGATCAAAAGGGGTTGTAAAAACCGATTTCGGATATCATGTAATAGACTTGATCAGTCAGAAAGACGTTAAAACAGCCTATAAGATTGCATATGTTGGAAGAGAAATCGCTGCGAGCGAAGCAACCATCAACAAATCTAGTTTAGAAGCCATTAAGGCTTCATCTGAAAAAGATAAAGCATCATTAGAAAAATTTGTAAGTGTTAACGGACTAAGTCTTACTTCTGTTCCTGCGCTTGTTAAAGAAAACGATTATCAAATGGGTGCGTTACAAGACGCAAGAACGTTGATCCGTTGGGCATTCGAAGCGAAGGTTGGCGACATTAGCGAACCATATAGCATCGGCGATCAATTTATAGTAGCGGTTTTAGACAACATCAAAACAGAAGGGGTTCAAGACGCTGCAACAGCTCGTCCGGGTTGTGAAGCTACAATTCGCAACATGAAAAAAGCGGAGATGATCAAAAAGAAGGTTGGAGAAAATGCAACGCTAGAAAAAGCGGCAGCCGCTTACAATAAAACCATTCAAATTGCTGGCGCAGACTCTTCTATTACTTTCTCTTCTCAAATCATCAACAATGTTGGATTGGAACCTAAAGTAATTGGTGCGGCATTCAATAAGGCATATCAGTCAAAGCCTTCACCATTAATTGACGGAACAACGGGCGTATTTATCATTAAAATAAATAGCTTGGGAACAAAACCAGCTCCAACACCAGAAATTATGGCACAACAAGCTCAGTCTAGGTTGGCTGCTATAAGAAGTTTAAATAGTGGTTGGTACGAAGGTTTGAAAAAACAAGCTGATATCGTAGACGACAGATTCAGTCAATATTAAAGAAACAACAACAAATAACATACGATGCCGGTCCTTAACGACCGGCATTTTCTTTTTATCTTTGCGCTATGGAAGAGATAATCAAAAACAAGGTTGCAGAGAGTGGGATAATAACAGTCAATTTAGAAGATTTTTTTCCGGCAGAAGAGGTTGTTTTATTCGACATCAAAGATTATCTGTTCATGGGGATGATTTTAAAAGAAAAGGACTTCAGACAAGCTATTAAAGATTTAGACTTAACCCTTTATCAGAAAAAGCTCGTTGGAGTTACCTGTTCTGTGGATGCCATTGTTCCGGTATGGGCATATATGCTAATTGCTTCTGCCCTATCTTCTGTATCTTTTGATGTGGTAATGGGAGCCAACGAAATTGAAATAAGAAAAAAGATTCAGCTGCGAAATATTCGAAAAATAGAAACACAACATTTCACAGATAAGAGAGTAGTTATAAAAGGCTGTGGCGAAGAAGCTGTGTCCGAAGAGGCCTATTTAGAAATAACGAATGTTTTAAAACCGGTAGTAAAGAGTTTAATGTACGGCGAACCCTGCAGTACAGTTCCGGTTTTTAAGAAATCAAGTTGATTTTTATCATCAATTTTTAAAATACCAATTTATTGGTATTTTTTTTGTCCTTGAGCAATTCTATCTTACACGGAAATAATCTCACAACACTCGTCTATTTTGGACATGTGAAGGTTATTATTAAAATACAACCCAAATAAAGTATGAGAAAAATTATCCTTTCCTGTTTTCTTTTTATCCTTTCGTTTTCGCTTTTTTCACAAAGTCAGAATCTTCAGGGCTCTTATGCATCTACTGGTTTTTTCTTTCATCCAACTGCCAGTCGGTTGATGAATGCAACAAAAACAGTAACCCAAATAAGCGCAAATCGCTATCAATTGTTTTTAGCCGATTTGGGAGGAAATGGATTTGAGTTTACATTCGAAATTGATGCTTCAAACAACTTGGTTAATTGGTCGGCAGCCGGCGCAACGCCCGCAAGTCCACAAAGTGGATTTATGACTGCAGATAATTTAGGCGGTTTTGCTTTTTATCCGGGCGGTACAACAGGCTATGTGCACAACACATATAACAATAGATACGATCCGATTACCAAAACCTTCTGGCTTCATTATGGGTATCAGTTTGGAACAACTACAGAAAGCCAGTATCAACGACAAGTGTATGAGAAACTGCAATGGATTGTACCACAAGATATAACCAGTATCAGCGATACTGCCGGAACATACGGAAAACAGATAACCATCACAGGAAGTGGTTTTGCTGGAAGGGTTCCCTATTTTAGATCTGCACCTACTTTGGTTGATAGTTTTCACGTTGATTCAGACACGCAGATTCGATTTTGGGTAGGTTCGGCAATCCAATCGGGACAATACAGGCTGTATGTAGGATCGGATTCCGCAGACAATAATTTTTATTATACACGACCCACATTGACGGATACCTTGTGGCATGGGATGGGGTCGAGATCGTCATCGATTTCGTTTGGAAGAATGTTGGAAGTTTCTTCTGCGATTTCAGAATCTGGAGTTACTTATATAACAGCCATAGATTCTTTATCGAACATTGTTTTTGCAGAATACGACAAGGGAAATTGGATTACACTTTCATCTGATATTAATATTTCCGGAGCTAAAGCATCCTCAATATCAACGACCACCACGCCAGACGGGATGCCGGTTATAGCTTATGTAGACTCTTCTTCATCTAACCAGATTGTAGTTAAAAAAAGAAACAATGGAATATGGTCAACCATCGGTACTGGAGGCATAGGAACACATGCTTTGCCTGGAAAAATTCAAATGGTATGTGATGGGATTGGTGATATTTATGTTTTGACCAGTGCTCAAAATCAGGGATATTCGGCTACGGTTTATAAATATTCGAACAATTCGTGGATAAGCTTGGGTGAGGCAACAAATGGAGCTGGAAACTATATTACGATGGACATTGATGGAACAACACACATAGTTTATGTTACCTATGTTGCTGTTTCGACCGGACAGGCAAGTGTACGCAAGTATCAATCCGGAGTGTGGTCGAATGTTGGCAATACAAATTTTTCAACGGGTGCGTTTGGTGCATATTATCCAACCATCAAGGTCGACAGAAATGGATCTCCCGTAGTTGTATTGCAGGAAGATGATGGATTTGAAAGGTTATCTATGTTCAAATTACAGTCTGGTGTGTGGAATAAAACAGGATCCGATCGCTTTTCTAGAGGAAGGTCATACAATCCTAGTTTAGCTTTTGATGTAAATAACTTGCCTGTTATTTCATTTCAAGACGGAGGTTATGCAAACCTGTTTTCGGTAATCAAACAACAATCCAATGGTACGTGGGAATTTGTTGGAAACAGGTGTGGAATAAACTCAAGAAACCAACAAGTTAAAATTCAACTGGATTCCAACAATCGACCCGTGATGATCTTTGTTGATCAGACCATAGGTTGGATTGATTGCAGAAAATTAAGGTCAACAACACAGCGATCAGATTTATCAGGATCTTATCAAGCAGATGGATATTTTTTTCATCCTACTGCGTCAAGATTAATGAATCAAACCAAGACAATCAGTCGT
>JBDLUO010000006.1:0-4739 GCA_039805285.1 Bacteroidota bacterium | reverse complement strand
TCGGCGAACCCACGAATTTGAATCCGTATTTTCAGGCACGACTGCAACTGTATTCAAACTTACTGTTGCAGGATTGGTTGAAACAATTCTGATTTTATACTGAAACCCAAACAATAATCCTGAAGGAATTAAAGCCGAGATATTTCCGGAAGTGATTGAATTTAAAGCTCCCAAAACTGTTGGAGTAGAAAACGAACCATTCTGATCACTAAGTTGAACCGAAAAACTATTGCCAGCATTAAAATTACCTACTATTTGGTATGGGACAGACACAGTCGTTCCACCACAGTACTGCCTTCCAATTGGCAAAATGGTAATGGTTTGAGATATGGAATTCTTTAAAAATACCAATCCCAACAGTAAAGTAAGTAACGCCCTGAATTGCATTATTTAGTTCTGTCTCTCTCGCTTTTTACACGAGAGTATTCGTTGTGTTCAAAAGGGTTTGGCTGACTATATCAGACAACAATTAACAGACTCATGCAAACGCATGTTTGTCCTGTAATCTACCAGTAGCTTGTATTAGGGTTGAGAATCGGTTGCCGAAATTATGCTTTTTTCGGGTAGAAAAGCACATAAAATCTACTTAAACTTAAATAATAAAGTTTAGATAACAAAGGAAAGAATTAAGTATTTTGAGTCCAAAGATATTTCTTTTACACGCTGAAAATCAACGCATTAAATACATCTTACCATACCCTTTGTTGAAATAACGATCCGTTTCGTCTCCAGATGCTTTGTATTTGTCTAACGATTTACCGTTCAAATTCGTTAATACACGATAGAGATATACTCCATTTGCAAGTTTTTGACCATACATATCTGTACCATCCCATTTGTATGTGGTGATGTTTCTTCCAATTTGAATGGGGCCTAATTCGTCTTTGGTTATCTCTTTCACAATTTTTCCCGTTACGGTTAAAATTTGGATTCTGATGTTTTGAGGAATTTGACTTCCCGTTAAGGTAAAAACAAACGCAGTAGAACTTGTGAATGGATTGGGATAATTCAACAAGTTTGAAATCATTGCTTTGTTGATCACCGAAAAGGTTGTACGATACTCCAAGTTCCCAGACTGATTACCTGCCACATCTTTTCCAGTTACCATCAATTCATAATCCCCGTCTTCAGTAAAAACGGGATCCAATTCGATTTTGGCCTCGTTCACTCCAGTTTGGAGGTTTGCAGGTATGAATCTCATTGTGTCTCCAAAATGTATTGTGCGCAGCGTTTGATCTGGATATCGAATGCTAACATTTACCAAGGATGTGTCTTTCAATTCCATAAATCGGTTCTCATCTTTCAATGATATTCTAATCTCGGGTTTACCGGATACGATATCCTTGTTTAAAATATGAACTCCATCAAACGTAACATCAAGCAAAGGATTGTAAAGGTCTGAACGCACATAAAAATTCTTGAACAACACATTGTTAAAATGATATTTTTCTCTCTGATCGTTGTCTGGATTAAACTCAATGAACAAGGTATTGTTTCCAATTAAACTTCCCGTTTCTACGCTGTACTCCACCTGCAAGGTGTCGCCAGCTACAATCAACTTTCTTTTCGGAATGGAAATGGTCTGTGTTTGATTACTCCTGTCTGTGATTTTTATTTTCACTGCCATAAGACTGTCAAATGGCAATTCGCTGATGTTTTTAAAAGCAAGTTTAAAAACCAATGGCTCTCCTTGATCCAAACTGTCTTTAAATCCGAAAAGTATGGATGGCGCAACAGCTCCTTCGGGAACATAATCTGCATTGATTCTCAGATACTTTAATTGAGACGGCGTTACATAACGATTGTCTTTTATGTACATCTTCACTTGAACAAATGGATAAACTGAAGCATTTACATAATTAAGACTGCTATCTAATGATGGATATTGCTGTCCTAGCAATTGAGATGTTCCATCAGCACGAATACCCCAAACTTGCAGTTTAACCGTATCGGCAGTTGGCTGCTCCATGCTACTCCCCCTCCAATGCAATGAACTCCAATTTGAAGCTGGACCAAAAATCGGAGACTCAATTGTGCCCTCTGTTGATATGGTATTCAATGATATGGTCTCATCAATGTAGCTCGAATCCGACTGACCAACTACCTGAGTTGGGGTGAACCCAAAATCATTCTTTTTGAAAAAAAACAAAAACGGAATATTCTTCGTAAAGCTATCCAATTGAGAGAAACCTTGATTTTTGAGTTTGTGATACAGCGAATTTCCTGACCCTAAAAAACTCGTATCTGCTTGCCAGTTTCTTATAAACGAACGGTTTCTATTGTTCCCAAAATGGGTAATTGCAACATAATAACCGTTAGGAACCGAATCCATAAAATCCATAGCTCTTTTTCTAGAAACGGCATCACTGATTTTAAATTCAAAAAATGCTCTTGTGGTATCTCCCGGTGTTCCTGCATTCTGACAAACGGGTCTGCTTCCAAATAGTCCGGCACTAGAACTCACATTTCTATTCCTCCAGGTAGAAAGTGTAACGGTATCAAAAACATAAAACTGAAGGTTATTTTCTAATGTATCTCTTGGCCTAAAAACAGTTGCACATCCCCACAATTCAATCTGGTTAAAGTCTAGATTCACATTTATTCTATCATAATCGTAGAAGGGATAAAGTCCGGTACGAATGATGAGATTTTTGGGTTGTTTGTTAAATGTAAATAGTCGATTGTCATTCAGACTGATGTCTGAAAAATTTGAATTTTTCCACTGAAAATAATGAGACTGATTAAAGCCAGAACTGCTATTGGCTAAATATATGAATGAATGCGAGTTCCAAATAACCGGTGCCCCATTTTGGGGAACCATAGCAACCCGCCAGTAATAGACGATACTGTCTGTAAAACTCAGATTCGACGGAGTGAATTCCACTAACCCTCCCGAAGCTGATTGGGTATATGCTTTTTTAAAGGGAGAATTAAAATTTTCAGTAGTATCCACTTCCATCAACACATCCCTCAACCCACTCAATGGATTTGCAGTACTTGCAGAAAATTTAATATTTTGTCTGCTCACAATCGCAAAATCATATGGATAAATTGGTCTCAGTTCGTCTTCAAAAATGTAAAAATCTTTTGTGATGCTGTTGTTTAATTCTGAGGCTTCTTCGTAACGCTGGTTTTCATCTATTTGAACCATTATTTGATTCAGGCCTTTATCTGTATTCGGAGAAATATCAACCGTAAATTCGAGTGAATCTCTGTTTTGGATAGGCCTAACGTTTCCTTGAAAAAGGACTTGTATTCTGTCATTCGGACGTTTCCTCCGAACCAGTACAGACACAGAGTCGTTGATGGCTTTCCCTATATTGTACATAGAAACCTTCACCTTAAAGCGACTATCCGCTACCGTTATGATGTTGGGAGAAATTCGGATGGATGATTCTTCAACAGTTAAATCTGGCTTGGAAAATGAGTTGATTTTTAAAGCAGGATCTCCATGCAAATTGATTTCTTCGAGATGAATTCGGCTGAAATATTCAAGGTTCGCATTTTCACCACCAAGCGAACGAATAACGGAATTGATTTGATTCCCGATGGTGTTCCCATACATATTCAAAGAGACGGCTTCATAAAGTGCCGTGTTATACATATTTAAAAAAGGAGGAATCCCAAAATGGGTGTCCGCAAGAAAGCCAATGCTACCACGAGATGGCGCCAAAACATATTTTTCTGAAATCGTCAAGCTTCCTGAAGCTCTCAATGGATCAAAAATGTAGAAGTTTCCTGCACTACACCCACTCACATTGAAAAAAGGATACTTCCCCGCACTGTTGTAAATTTCAGGATTGCTCAAATTGAATTCGAATGTGTTGGCTGATGAATGTCCGAAATATCCAATAAATCCAATTCCCTCTTCGAACAACTCTCCTATTCTCTGACTGCTTGCTTGTTGTACTGCACCGGTTGATGTTTTGGTAAATGTCTCTGTCCAACCACCAAAAGCCGAGTCTTCAATGATCTGTTCATATCCTTGCATGTATGCTTTGAAAGCATTGTTTTCACTTGTATCTCTGCCACCTGCAACATGCAATACATTTTTCATCCACGCTTTATTGGCGATGGTATGGATGGATGATTGCTGCGCCGCTTCGTACTCCATCATTTTGTCTAAATAATCTCTTACTTCGTCGCCATGAATTGCCCCAAGTCTGCCCACAGGAAAAATAGGTGAAACGATACCTGGTTCACTCACCAAAAGTATATCTGAAGCAGGCCAGCCAAAAGATGGTACTACATTTAGTCTTTCTGTTAGCGGATTGTTTTCATTGTTTCGCGCATCATAATAACTCACGCCTCTTCCTATGATGAAAACATAATTGGGAGTTTGTAAAAAATGTTGTTTCGCATACCTCACAAAATCTCTGATGGCAGCAGGATTATTTTTCATTCCGAAACCGAATTGATCAAAGAGATTCTGTACGTTGTATACTTTGGCATTGAATCCACCACCAGCGTTTGTGCTTCTGTACTGCTTATATGCTTCAACCGGATTCGCTCCGGTTCCATCAACAAACAAGGATGGATGCGAAATGATTAAATAATTGCCTTGATTTTGAGCATCCTCATAATCTATAAATCGAAGTGGCTCAGCAGTTGTAATTTGATTTATTTCTGCCTGACTGCTGAGGATATAAGACTTGCCAATTCCGGATGGCGGCAATGCAAATTTCACGATTCCTGGAGTCGATGAAATCTCGCCAACATACCTGTACCCTCCTGTAACA
>JBDLUO010000005.1:0-4521 GCA_039805285.1 Bacteroidota bacterium | reverse complement strand
TATCTTATTTCTATTAAAGGTCCACTCACAACACCTGTTGGCGGTGGAATCCGAAGTTTAAATGTGGCACTCAGGCAAGAGTTGGATCTATATGTTTGTTTACGTCCGGTTCGTTATTTTGAAGGCACTCCCTCTCCGATGTGGCAGCCAGAAAAAGTAAACATGACCATTTTCCGCGAGAATACCGAGGATATTTATGCTGGAATAGAATATATGGCAGGTACAGAAGAAGCGAGAAAACTTTTGAATTTCCTAACACAAGAATTGGGTGTGAAAAAAATCCGATTCCCAGAAACCTCATCATTTGGAATCAAACCAGTGAGCCAACAAGGCAGCGAAAGATTAATTCGTTCAGCGATTGAATTTGCAATAGAAAACAAACTTCCTTCAGTGACCATCGTTCACAAAGGGAACATCATGAAGTTCACCGAGGGTGCATTTAAAAACTGGGGATATGAATTGGCTGAAACCGAATTCGCAGGCAATGTTTACACTTGGCGCCAATGGGAAAAAACCAAATCGGAAAGTGGAGAAGCTGTGGCCAATGAAGAAATGCGTATCAGCGCCATTGGAGGCAAAGTAATCATTAAGGATGCCATCGCAGATAACTTCTTGCAACAAGCCATGCTTGCACCACAAGATTACAGCGTAATTGCCACCCTGAATTTGAATGGCGATTATATCAGTGATGCACTTGCAGCACAAGTTGGCGGAATCGGAATCGCTCCTGGCGCAAATATCAATTATCAAACCGGACATGCCGTGTTTGAAGCTACACATGGCACAGCACCAAAATTCGCCAATACCAATACCATGAACCCTTGTTCTGTCATTCTGAGTGGTGTGATGATGCTGGAGTATATGGGCTGGAAGGAAGCAGCAGAACTGATTACAAATTCAGTCGGCCGTACCATACGAAACAAAACCGTTACCATCGACTTTTACAATCTGATGAAAGAAGGCACCTTGTTGAAAACAAGTGAATTCGGAGATGAACTCATCAAAAACTTATAACACAATTGCTTTCGAAAAGAATTTCCAAAATAAAAAAGGTGCAGTTAAAACTGCACCTTTTTTATTAACACTTTAAGATTTAGAATCCCATCTTAATTTTCAAATTGGAATCTATCGCATCCAAAAATTCTTCGGTATACAAATAATGTTCTCCGTGAGAAACTTTGTTTCCGTGAATGCAAACGGCAAGATCTTTTGTCATTTTGCCGCTCTCCACCGTTTCGATACAAACCGCTTCAAGAGCATTACAAAAATCAATCAAAGGCTGATTGTTGTCCAACTTGCCTCTGAATGCGAGTCCTCTTGTCCATGCAAAAATCGAAGCGATTGGATTGGTACTGGTTGGCTTTCCAGCTTGGTGGTCGCGATAGTGACGTGTTACCGTACCGTGTGCAGCCTCCGCTTCGAGAGTCTTTCCGTCTGGCGTAACCAACACAGAGGTCATCAATCCCAATGAACCAAATCCTTGTGCTACTGTATCACTTTGTACGTCACCGTCATAGTTCTTACAAGCCCACACAAAATTGCCGTTCCATTTCAATGCACTGGCAACCATATCATCAATCAATCTATGCTCGTAGGTAATGCCTGCAGCTTCGTAAGAAGCCTTGAACTCATTTTGATACACTTCTTCAAAAATATCTTTGAATCGGCCATCATATTTTTTAAGAATGGTGTTTTTCGTAGACAAGTACAATGGCCATTTTTTGCTCAATGCCATATTGAAACAGCTGCGGGCAAATCCATAAATACTTTCGTCTGTGTTATACATCGACATTGCAACACCATCTCCTTTGAAATTATAAACTTCAAACACTTGCGCTTCTCCTCCGTCTTCTGGAGTGAAGGTCATAGTCAATTTTCCTTTTCCTTTGATAACGGTATCGGTTGCACGATATTGATCTCCAAATGCGTGACGTCCTACAATGATAGGGGCAGTCCAGTTGGTAACCAATCTCGGAACATTTTTCATTACAATGGGCTCACGAAAAACCGTTCCATCAAGAATATTTCTGATGGTTCCGTTCGGACTCTTCCACATCTGCTTCAATCCAAATTCTTTAACACGCGCTTCATCTGGGGTGATGGTTGCACATTTGATACCCACGCCACATGCTTTAATTGCATTGGCAGAATCAATGGTTACCTGATCGTTGGTAGCGTCTCTGTATTCCATTCCAAGATCAAAATACTGAATGGGAACTTCTATGTAAGGAAGTATAAGTTTGTCTTTGATGAATTTCCAGATGATTCTAGTCATCTCATCTCCGTCTAATTCTACAACGGGATTGATTACTTTAATTTTTGACATATGAATAAATTTGTGCGAATTTACGGAAAAATCCGCCTTGATTTTTGTTGATCTACCCACTGCCTTTGTTGGAGTCCTCTCCAACAAAGAAAAAAAGGAACCCGTGTTTTTCCCTTTCCCACTGCCTTTGTTGGTGTCCCCACTGCCTTTGTTGGTGTCCCCACCAACAAAGAATTTCATTTTTTCACCAACTACTTCATGTTTTTTCCTTTCTCAAAAGCATGTTTATCCACTTCTCTTTGCTTCTATCGCAACCTATTTTTATTTAAAAAATGGAGCAATATCCCATTCATTGGCCACAATTCTACACCGCTACCATTCTTGAATGGAAATTTCTACTCCATAATGACCTCTATAAAAAAATCATTATTCAAAGCCTGAAATATCTAGTAGACAACAAAAAAATCAAACTATACGCATATGTCATTATGAGCAATCACATTCATCTTATCTGGCAAGCCTTACCTCAAAATGATCCTTTGAAAATCAAGCACAGTTTTATGATATATACAGCGCAATACATGAAGATGGAATTAATAAAAAACAATCAGAAGTATATGAAAGAATTCAAAGTGGACAAAAAAGATCGAGTGTATCAGTTTTGGAAAAGGAATGCCATGTCTATTGAGTTATTCTCCGAAAAAGTTTTTTTACAAAAAATGAATTACATACATAACAATCCTGTGAAAGCGGGAATGTGTAAATATCCGGAAGATTATAAATATTCATCTGCAGGCTTTTACCATGATGGGTCAGATCCATTCGGGATTGTATGTTGTTGGGGATTGTGATGTTGGTGTATACACCAACATCTGAAAAGTGTATACACCAACAACTCACCCCTTCCCAGACAAACTTCCAGCGTAAAGCTCGTAAGTCAATAATCGGCAATCAATTTTTCCATTGAAAAACTCTATTCTTCTCTTTGGCTTAAGTCCGATCTTTTTTGCCAATTCAGCATTTCCGGTAAAGATGTAACCCATATACCCTTTGCATTTCTGTTTCAGAAAATCTCCCATTCTGGCATAGGTTTCTTCTAGTTCAATCTCGTCTCCTAGTCTATCTCCGTATTCAGGATTAAAAAAAACAACTCCTTTGCCTTGTTCAGGAACGGTGGTATCCGCAAAATCACAGCATTCAAAATCAATCAAATGTTCAACGCCTGCTATACCTGCATTTATTTTAGAAATATGAATGGCATCATCGCTGATGTCGCTGGCTATAATTTTAAAATCTAAATCTTCTATCACGTTAGATTCTATTCCTCTAAAAGCTTCATCATGATAAGATTCATCATATCCGCATAAATGCATGAATGAATAATTGGACCTAAGCAATCCGGGAGGCCTGTTGGTTGCCAACAATGCGGCTTCAATGGCAAGCGTTCCAGAACCACACATCGGATTGATAAAAGGTGATTTCCGATCCCAATCCAAAGCAAGAATATTAGCCGCTGCAAGGGATTCAAGCATCGGAGCCTTACCTGGAATTTTTCTATATCCGTGTTTCGAAAGCGTTTCGCCACTTGTGTCTAAAAAAAGTTCTGCGTCACTGTCTTTCCAATACAAATGGATCACCACGCCATTTAACTCAGGTCCAGAATTGGGCCTCGATCCAGTTTTTTCTCTAAACCGATCTGCAATAGCATCCTTTACTTTCACATTGGCAAACAGATTGTTGGTGATGGTCTCATTGCTCACATTGCTGGTGATTGAAAAATACGCATCATGTGGAATGATGTTTTCCCATTCAATCTGCAACAATGTTCTATAAATATCCTGAGCTGTAAATGCCTTGAAACTTTTAATTGAAAATAAAACCTGACTCGCACTTCGCAAATTCATATTCAGCTTGATGCAATCTTTCATGTCTCCATAGATTTCCAATCCGGTTTTAAATACCCGATCAGGTTTAAATCCAAGGCCTTCAGCTTCTTTATGCAAATAAGGTGAAAGTCTGTTGCTACAGGTTACTACAATTTTACTTTTTATTCGAAACAAATCCATGGTATGAAGTTAAGGCTTCCTGAGCAGGTTGATGCATGTCTCCAAACTGTCCTTCCAAAATGGAATATCCACTCCTTTTATTTTTGAAATCTTTTCGGTTTGTAGAATAGAGTATGATGGTCTTTTTGCGGGAACCGGATAAGAGGAAGAGGGTATCGGATTCACTTGGCAATTATATCCGCAAATTTC
>JBDLUO010000004.1:0-3640 GCA_039805285.1 Bacteroidota bacterium | reverse complement strand
GGAGCAAACGGAGCTACAGGTGCAACAGGCGCTACAGGTCAACCCGGCCCAGGGAGTATTAAATCCTTCACAATTACAACAAGTTCTTGGGTGAATTCTGATCCAGCATGGATTGCAACTTTAAATGTTTCAGCAATAACTCAAAATGTATTGTCTAATGGAGCAGTATTGGTGTATATAAAAGATGGAACAGATTATTTTCAATTGCCACTTACAATTCCAGAAGATACATACTTTACAACATATCAATTTCGACATGATTTAGGTGTCGTAGATGTGTTTGTTTTAGATTCTGACGGATTGCTGCCAATTAATCCTGGAACAACAACATTCAAGGTTGTTGTTATTAGTGGAACCGGAAAAAATCCAAATGTGAATTACAACGATTACAATGCTGTAAAAGCATATTATGGCCTAGTAGATTAATGTTAGTTGGCTCAAATTAATGCCACCCTCTGTTTTATGGGTGGCATTTTTATTTCGCCAAGATAAATCCGAAACGAAGATTACTGTTTTATTACATCCAAATTTGATTACCTTGTCCCACCATTCTAAGAACTTCTCATGATCAAAAAAATATCCATATCCGAGTTTCTTTCTTTGGCAGATTCTATACCAGTATTTGATGTGCGGAGTCCAGGAGAATACCATCATGCACATATTCCCGGCGCATATTCGTTGCCGTTATTTACGGATGAGGAGAGAGCTATTGTAGGAACAGCATATAAACAACAAGGAAAACAACCTGCAGTAAAAATCGGCTTGGATTATTTTGGTCCAAAAATGAAATCCATTATAGAAGAAGTTGAGCGCATTTTAGCATCGGTTTCGCCCCAACAAAACAAAATCGTTGTGCATTGTTGGCGCGGCGGAATGAGAAGCGCGGGCGTTGCATGGCTGCTTGATTTATATGGCTATGAAGTGCAAACCATAGTTGGAGGATATAAGGCATTCAGGACTTGGGCTTTGCAAATTTTTCAACAAGAAATAAGGTTTCGCGTACTTGGAGGATATACTGGAAGTGGAAAAACCTACATCATACAGTCGATCCTTAACAAACATCAGCCGGCAATCGACTTGGAAGGAATAGCACAGCACAAGGGCTCTGCTTTTGGTGCTATTGGAATGCCACCTCAACCCAGTCAAGAGATGTTCGAAAATCAGCTAGCACTCGCTATATATCATCAGACCAAACAACATCCAAATCAACCCATTTGGATTGAAGATGAATCACAAAGAATCGGATCCGTTAACATACCCCATTTGCTTTGGGCAACGATTAGAAAACAACCGGTTATTTTTATTGATATTCCTTTTGCTGAACGAGTGAAACACATCGTTTCTGAATATGGAAGTTTAGAAAAAGAAAAATTGATTGTAGCAGTATCCAGAATTCAGAAAAGATTTGGTCCCAACGAAACAAAGATGACAATACAAGATTTGAATGAAGATAGAGTAGATTCTGCTTTTTCTCAATTGCTTAAATACTATGACAAAGCGTATGAAAAGTCTCTGTTTAATAGAGAGAACATCGCAACAT
This sequence comes from Bacteroidota bacterium, assembly GCA_039805285.1. Taxonomy (GTDB): domain Bacteria; phylum Bacteroidota; class Bacteroidia; order Chitinophagales; family Chitinophagaceae; genus Ferruginibacter. The sequence continues at coordinate 2,100 of JBDLUO010000004.1, read as the reverse complement.
TGCTCCAAAAAAAACCATTCGATAACGTTAATGCGGATTTCATTTCGGAATCCTTAACAAGCTTATAATTTAGATTCATGAGTACGCCCCAAACCCTCTCCTCTTTTTCTAGAAGCTCTGGCTGCGGATGTAAAATTGCACCTTCTGTATTACAGGAAATCATTGGACAATCAGATTTAAATACGCTTTTTCCCAATCTGCTCGTTGGTAATAATTCCAACGACGATGCTGCGGTGATTCAAATTTCAGATTCATTGGCACTTATATCTACAACAGACTTTTTTACGCCAGTTGTGGATGATGCTTTTGATTTTGGACGAATTGCCGCATCGAATGCAATCAGCGATGTGTATGCCATGGGTGGAACTCCGGTTATGGCTATTGCCATTCTGGGATGGCCGATTGACAAGCTCCCCGTTTCCATGGCAAACGCCGTTTTGGAGGGTGCAAGAGCCATTTGCAAAGAAGCTGGAATTCCACTTTCTGGTGGACACAGCATTGATGCTCCAGAACCTTTTTTCGGACTCTCTGTAAACGGTGTCATACATCCACAAAACATAAAGAAAAACAATACAGCAAAAAAAGGCGACCTCTTGTTTTTAACCAAGCCAATTGGTGTAGGCATTCTCTCCGCAGCTATGAAACGCGCGGTGATACAAAAAGAGGAGGCAGAGACAATGACAAAACAAATGTCGTCGCTTAATACATTTGGAAAGGTATTGGGAAATCTTCCTTATGTAACTGCAATGACGGATGTAACTGGGTTTGGATTATTGGGCCATGCTATGGAAATGGCAATTGGTTCTGGATTGTCCATCAACCTAAATTATGGTGCTGTTCCCATAATACCTGCTTCAAAATCGTACGCATCTCAACGCGTAGTTCCCGATGCCACATTTCGCAATTGGAATGGATATCAAAAAAACACGGTATTCGAACAAGGTGTAAATGTGATGGAAGCGTTTCAATTGTTGCCCGATCCACAAACCAATGGAGGACTGCTTTTTTGTGTAGAACCTCAACACCTCACAAACATTCAATCGCTGATGAAAGATCACGGTTTACATGATTTTATAAATCCGATTGGTGAATGTGTAGATGAAAAAGAAAAAAGAATTTATGTATTTCCTTGATCGAAATCAGAATGAATAAGCTAATCAAGCGAATCAAGAATTTTATTGAATACAAACAGAATGGATGGGCAATCTAAAAAATAAGATGATCCTTGTTTTTTATTTTTTCGTGATTCATCTCATCCACAAACTGAACAGAAGGAAGGTCTCTAAGACTTTGTTTCAGCGAAGACAATTCTGCATTGTTCACTTCATCTCCTTTTATCAGCCATAAAAAATCTAAGTTTCTGAATTCGGGAAGTAGATATTCTCCTGCGTTTTGGTTGTGGTATAAATAGTGGGTTAGGGTTGTGCTCGGAATTCTGTACTCATAAACAGAAAAAAAATACTTTCTCGATTTTCTAACCACTTCTATTTCTAGTTCGGTATTCAATTTAAAAGTGTAACCCAGTGTTTCATTCAGCTGCCAAACAAATTGATAGTTTTTAAGTGATGCTACAATGCCCATAATATGGGTTTCTTCAAAAAACTCATCTGCTAAACTTTCGATGTTGATTTTGAGTTTCATGAAAGAGTATACAATTAAAAATTAGTAATTAAGGATTTGTGATTAAAATGAAAACAACAAGCATGCCTATAAACTGAAATTACAAACAATTTGTTGGCACACAAAATCACATTCGGTACATAGAAGCTAAAAAGTGATCGATAGCTCTACGATTTGTTCTCCCCTTTTCAACTTTACGTTTGTTGTTTCTCCCTTGTTGAATTTGTTTAGCGCTTTCATGTAACCCTGAACATCACTGAACCTATTTTCACCAAGTTGCATGATGATGTCTCCGGTAAGGATTCCTGCTTTTTTCGCTGGTTTGTTTTCACTCACGCCTTCTACCAGAACCCCATCACCAGAAAAAGTATAGTCTGGCATGATGCCCATCGTTACCTTAAAAGCGCTTTTCCCCATACTCACTTCCCTGGTTTTTGTAAACACCATTTCTTCGTCTGTAGAAGTCGAAATAACATAACG
>JBDLUO010000003.1:0-19264 GCA_039805285.1 Bacteroidota bacterium | reverse complement strand
TTGCCTGAAGGAACAGAAACAATAGACGTTACCGGAAAACAAATCATGCCCGGACTCGTAGATACCCATTCCCACCTCGGTGGTCCGGATGGAGGAGATGGATCAAATCCGATTCAACCCGATGCTAGAGCGCTCGATGCCATTAATCCGGAGAGCGATGGATTTAAAAAAGCATTAGCTGGTGGAATCACAACAATAAACGTAATGCCAGGCTCGGGCTTGCTGATGAGCGGACAAACCGTATATCTGAAAATGAGACCCGCCAAAAAAATAGAAGACATGCTCATCGTCAATGAAAAGGGCGTTTATGGAGGCATGAAAATGGCGAACGGTACCAATTCGATGCGAAACGGAAATGGATTTCCGGGAACCCGAGCTAAATCAGCTTCATTGGTACGCGATTTGTTTTTAAAAGCACAGGAGTATAAGAAAAAGCTTGAGAAAGGAAAAACAGATAGCACGAAAATGCCCGAGCGCGATTTAAGAATGGAGCCACTTGTAGAAGTGCTAAACGGAATAAGAACGGTTCATTTTCATTCTCATAAAGCCAGCGATATACAAACCGCAATTCGTCTTTCGAAGGAATTTGGATTTAAGCCCGTGTTGCATCATCTTTCTGAAGGATGGAAAGTAAGCGAAGAAATTGCAGCAGCAGGATTATACAGCTCAATCATCATCATTGATGTACCTGGTGGTAAAATGGAAGCGGTAAATCTTACCCTCAAAACCGGAGGCGTCTTGGAAAAAGCAGGCGTTGCGGTTGGATTTCATACAGACGATGGCATTACGGATTCCAGATTGTTTTTAAGGTCTGCAGCTATGGCGGTAAGAGAAGGAATGGGTTCGGAAAAAGCACTTGAAGGCTTAACGATTACAGGAGCTAAAATGTTAGACTTAAGTTCCAGAGTGGGTAGTTTAGAAAAAGGAAAAGATGCCGATTTCATCATACTTTCAGGTAATCCGTTCAGTGTATACACCAAGGTGGAACAAACTTGGGTAGAAGGAGTAAAAAGATTCGATTTGGCCAAACCCGAAGACCGTGCTTTTCTCATGGGCGGGTATGGAGTGTATTCAACAGAAAGGGGTGAGTATCACCACCACAAAAACGACGAAGATGCAGACCAATAATTTATATTAATCGAGCGCTTACTTTATCTTTTTCAAACCAATAGAAGAAAAGAAATCATGAAAAAAACAATCATTCTCTTTACGATACTTTTTATTTTTTTTGATGGAGCAAAAGCTCAGATAGCCATTTTTGCAGACAGCATTTTTCCAGTAACGTCGCCGCCTATACGAAAAGGAGTGATTTTGATTAACAACGGAAAAATTGAAAAACTTGGACTAGAATCAGAAATTAAAATTCCGGAAGGCTATAAAAAAGTAAAAGCAAATGTGGTAACACCGGGTTTCATTGATGCCAGGTCGACCATTGGAATGTCGGGCATTTTCAACAACAACACCGATCAGGATCAACTCGAAAAATCATCGCCCATTCAACCGGAACTAAGAGCCATAGATGCATATAATCCGGAAGAGAAATTGGTTTCGGTAGCGAGAGGATATGGAATAACAACATTGCATACCGGACATGGAATTGGCGCCTTGGTGAGTGGACAAACCATGGTGGTATCAACAAAACCAGGAACCGTAGAGTCGGTAACGATCAAACCGTTGAGTATGCTGGCCATGACTATTGGAGCGGGAATGTCGGGTAGTTTTTCATCACCCGGAACGAAAGCCAAACAAATGTCTATGATAAGAACAGAGCTGTTGAAAGCTAGAGAATATCAAAAAAAGATGAGTGAGAAAGACAGCACGAAAAGACCATCATTCGATTTAAAAATGGATATGTTGTCGAAGCTTTTAAAAGGAGAAATCAAAGCGATGATAACGGCGAACAGATCGGTAGACATCATGAGTGCCATTCGCCTTGCGAACGAATTTCAGTTGAAACTGGTGATAGACGGAGCTGCTGAAGCTTACCGTTTGATTGATGAAATCAAAGCAGCAAAAGCAGAAATCATTCTTCACGCGACCATGGCCAGAAATGAAGACGACATGTTGAATATGAGTAGAGAATCTGCATCATTACTAACCAAAGCCGGAATTCCGGTAAGCATAGAAAGTGGATATGAAGGGTATGTGCCCAAAACAAGAATCGTGTTGTTCGAAGCAGCGGTTGCTATGTCATTCGGACTCTCTTACGAAGACGCATTGAAAAGCATTACCATCAATCCAGCCAGATTGCTCGGATTAGATAAAGAAAGAGGAAGTTTGGAGAAAGGCAAAAAAGCCGATCTTGTTTTATTTGATGGAGACCCATTCGAATACACTTCACATGTTACTGATGTTTATATAGAGGGAATTAGGTATTGAGAAAAGATTTTAGATTAAACTTTCAGAAAATAAAAAAAGCACATTTGTTGATTTCAAAAACAAATGTGCTTGTATAAAAATTAAGACTACTTCAATTTAGTATTCAACCATTTCCGGAGACTTTCCGAAGCAATTACTCCATTTTCATTCCTTTTTTTGCTGCTTGTTCCCGAATTGTTTTTTCTACCTCTGTTTCCAAAGTAGACGAATTTTTATTTGCCAATTTTCTTTTTTCAGCAGAAACGAAGGCGTTTCTTTTTGCTGTTTTATCTGCAATTTTTCTTTGAATCTCTTTTCTTTTTTCAGCACTTTTTTTAATCACTTTTTCAATTTCTGCATTCGACTTCCCCTTTAAACTATCTGCCAGTTGATTTTTATTGATTCCTTGTATGATGCCGGGATTTGATTCCATTTTATCCACTAAATCCCACTCTTCGTTGTTGTAAATAGCCTTGTTGGATTTGGCTTCAATTCTTTTTACATAGGCAGACTTGCTCATGGATTTGTTTTTTCCATCCATCTCTTTTTGTGCAAAAGCACGATTTCTACCAGCGTTTCCATAGTAAACATAGGTACTGTTCAACTCTTCGTTCAATGTCATCAACTCGTCATCATAAGGCGTTTCAAATTCAACCGGTCTCTCGTTTTGATTGATGTTTGAATAACTTCCACCTCCGCATTCCTGCATCACTCTCCAGTTTAGCCTAACTCCCTCCATCCTGTCGCCACAAAAAATCGCATTGATCATCACCCCTTTTTGTTTAGCCAATAAACAAGCCCTTTTTACATAATCGGGTCCCTGAAGAAAGGATTCGTTTCCAGAAATAAAAATGGTTTTGTAACTGTTTGGGTTTTCATCCCAGTTGAGTTCTACAAGCGAACTGTAAATGGCCTGAGGCGCAAACTCATCACCCCCATCTGTTTTCAGATTGAATAATATAGAAGAGAGTAGGTCTAGATTGGATGTGAATCCGCTTAATTGTTTGATATATCCTTTTCGGGGATTGTTGTTGGTTCTGCCATATTCATAAAGGGCAATTTCAATTTGAGGTCTGATTTCGTTGCAAGTGGCTTTACCCATGGTCGTTACCATATTCCAAAGTTGCATTTTAGCTTGTTCTATCAATCCATCCATGCTGTTGCTCACGTCTAGGATGATTGCTGCCTGGATTTTTGGCTTGTTGTAAGGTGATTGATGGCGAACCGGTTGATAAGGTATGGTTCGTGTTCTGTAAGGGTATCTTTCATGATGAATGGGCTGTGCAAAGCTTTGTTCTACAATGAAGAAACAAATTAAAGTGGCAATGATGGTAGATTTTCTGTTCATGGTTAAATTTTTTTGTTTGATTACCTCAGACTTCAAATTGCACATTCGATTTCGAGAAATAAGGTTAATTGACAACTCATTAACATTTCGCTTTGTCGTTTCAGTCATAATTGGGAAATTCGCATATGCAGTTTTCAAGAAAAAACCTCAGCAACGATCAGTTGAAAGAACTTTATCGTTCCATTTTGTTCCCAAGAATGATAGAAGAAAAAATGTTGGTTCTGTTGCGGCAGGGTAAAATATCGAAATGGTTTAGCGGAATCGGACAAGAAGCCATTGCGGTTGGAGCAACCAAGGCGCTTGATATGGATGAATGGATAATGCCACTTCATAGAAACCTTGGTGTATTTACAAGTAGGAATATGCCATTGAGTACTTTGTTTAAACAATGGCAGGGAAACAAAGATGGTTACAGCAAAGGAAGAGAGAGAAGCTTTCACTTTGGAACCAAAGAACATCACATTTGCGGCATGATTTCGCATTTGGGTCCGCAACTTGCCATTGCAGATGGCGTTGCATTGGCTCATAAACTCAGAAATGAAAATAAAGTTTCGGTTGCTTTTTCCGGAGACGGAGGAACCAGCGAAGGAGACTTTCATGAAGCATTAAATACAGCATCCGTTTGGAATCTCCCCGTTATATTCATCATTGAAAACAATGGCTACGGATTGAGTACGCCGAGCAACGAGCAATTTAGATGTGAAAGATTAGTAGATAAAGCCATTGGCTATGGTATGGATGGGATTTGCATTGACGGAAACAATATTTTGGAGGTATACGATACATTAAAAGGCGTCAGAGAATATTGCATCAAAAACCAAAGGCCTTATTTGGTAGAGTGTATGACCTTTAGGATGAGAGGACATGAAGAAGCGAGTGGTGTGAAATACGTACCTAAAGAACTTTTTGAAACCTGGGAGCAAAAAGATCCGATAAAAAATTACGAAGAGTGGCTTATAGCAGAAAAAGTTCTTACAGAAGGTGATGTGGCAGAAATTAGGCTCAGTCTAAAAAATCACATCGAAGAAGAATTGAAATTGGGATTTGAAGGACAACAGATTTTGCCAAATACCGAAGAAGAGTTGTTAGACATTTACGCGAAAAGAACCACCAGTGCTTCGATGATACTGCATCACGAAACACCTGTACTTTCTACAAGTGAATTGAATTGTTCCGAAAAAAAATTCATACATGCCATCTCTGATGCCTTGGATATGTCTATGCAAAAGCATCCCGAAATGGTGTTGATGGGACAAGACATTGCAGAATATGGAGGTGCTTTTAAAGTTACCGAAGGAATGATGGATGTTTATGGAAAGTCAAGAGTGAGAAATACGCCACTTTGTGAAAGTGCAATTGTGGGAACCGCACTGGGATTGAGTTTGAAAGGCATTAAGTCGATGATGGAAATGCAATTTGGAGATTTTGTAACGGTGGGATTCAACCAGATTGTGAACAATTTGGCGAAGATTCATTATAGGTGGGGACAAAACGCGGATGTTGTGGTTCGAATGCCGACCGGTGGTGGAGTGGGTGCGGGTCCGTTTCACAGTCAGTGTAACGAAGCTTGGTTTACCCATGTTCCTGGATTAAAAGTGGTTTATCCTGCGTTTCCGATAGATGCAAAAGGATTGCTTATTGCCGCTGTGAATGATCCGAATCCGGTGATATACTTCGAACATAAAGCATTGTACAGAAGTATTTCCGAATTGGTACCAACCGATTATTATGAAATAGAAATTGGAAAAGCCAGACAGGTATTAGCCGGTGATGATGTATCGGTGATTACTTACGGAGCGGGCGTTCATTGGGCAATGGAATACGCAAAAACACACAAGGACATCTCATTGGATATTCTCGATTTGAGAACCTTGTTGCCATTGGATTATGATGCCATCAGAAACGCTGTGAAAAGAACAGGAAAAGTGATCATTCTGCACGAGGACACATTAGTTGGAGGCTTTGGAGGAGAAATTGCAGCTTGGATTGCAGAACATTGTTTTGAAATGTTAGACGCACCAGTTATGAGATGTGCAAGTTTGGATACACCTGTACCATTCAACTTAGAGCTCGAGAAAAACTTTATGGCTTATTCTAGATTGGATGAGAGCATTAAAAAACTGATGACATACTGAGTAACGAACTTTTGTTAGTAAACAATAAGTTCGTAGAAATTTTCCGGTTCCAAATAAACATTTGCTAAACTTCGTATGTCCTCAGCCGTTATTGTTTTTATGATGTTTACAGAATCGTAAAAATAATGTTCATCCATGCTGTTCAGTATGATGTTTTTCCATTTGGCCATGATTTGGAAAGGGCCATCCAAATCGCCTAGAATTCCACCAATCATGTAATTTCGAACCAACATGAGCTCATCTTCATCTACCAGTTCTTCCCTTAGTTTTTTCATTTCCAGGTAAACTTCATTTATAGCCAAATCTGCAACATCTCTTCCTACTTCTGTACTGATCATCCACGCTGTTTCGTGAATGTGATTTTGAATGTAGCTGTAGATTCCATAGGTATATCCTTTATCTTCTCTGATGTTGCTCATGAGACGCGATCCAAAATAACCACCAAAAAGAGTATTCAATACGCCTACCCTTTTGAAATCAGGGTGTTTTCTGGAAGGAAAAGGGGCTGCTATTCGTATGGCACCTTGTACCCCATTGGGGTCGTTTTCTATTCTGTATTTGCGATCAGCCGCAGGTTGCTGTTGGATTGGCTCTAAGTAAAAAGGTTCAGGTTTTACGGAAAGAGAACCGAAATGTTCATTCAGCATTTTTAAATAATCAGCAGGCAAACTTCCCGAAATAAATATAATGGGTCTGCTGCCATTCAGATAATGATTCTGATAGAACGCTTTGCAATCCTCAATTGTGATTTCATCTATGTCTATCGCTTCGGTGTATTTTCCGTATGGATGAGACGCGCCGTATAAATAACTGTCAATCATTCGATTTGCAACGAACTCGCATTTTTGGAGATTGACAGAGAGACGCTGTTTGCTATTTTGTTTGTAAATCGCAAGTTCGTTTTCGGGAAAGATGGAATCTGAAACCATGTCTTGAACTATAGGCAATAATTTGCTCAAGTGCTTGGTTAGAGAATGTAAGGTTATTGTAGAAGTTTCGTTGTAACAAGCTCTGTTGCAGTAGCCTCCGTAGTATTCAAACGCCTCATTGATTTCCAATGCGCTCCTTTTGCTCGTTCCGTTTTTCAACAGAAAATTGGTAGCAGCTGCAACCGATTTTTTAGTTTCAAACTGATTGCCAGCGAAATATACCAACTCGAGTTGAATAACCTCTTGTGCTCCAGCATGAATGCTGTATACTTCTATGCCATTGTCGAGGATGTTTTTTTCTATTGGCTTTAGCAATAATTGATATTCTACCGCGTCTTTTATTGACGGCGCTGTTTTTCTGTTCATGATTTAGTTTTCACTTAAATAATACATCGTGCTGCAATTCTCATCTCTAAACAGCCATTGACTCTGCGTTTTGATTTGTTCTGCCGTTACCGCCTGGTATTTTGAAAGTTCTGTGTTGATTAAATTCGCATCGCCCAAATTTTCGTACATAGCCAAACTCGAAGCGCGATTCATCAAACTCATATCTTCGAATGCCATTGAGCTTTCAGCTTTGTTTTTTACTTTTTCCAACTCCAATTCGCTGATTCCGTTTTGTTGCAAGTGCTTCAATTCCTCCATCAGCGCCTTTTCTGCTTCGCGGATATCAACCCCTTTCACCACCTTACCTTCGATGGTCATCAATCCGGGTTCAGTACTTCCGTAATGATAACAATCTATGCTGCTAAACAATTGTTTCTCTTTAACCAGCGTTTGAAACAATCTGGAAGAACCGCCTCCGCTCAGGATATCAGAAATCAAATCAAAAGTATAATAACGCTCATCCATACGCGAAGACATATGCCAGCATTTAATAAGGGCATCCAAAGGAACGCCCGATTTTACTTCGAGGTGTCTTGCGGATTTTTGTTCGGGCTCTATAGGTAAACTTCTTTGGTATCGTTCTCCAGAAGGAATCGGTCCGAACCATTTTTCTGCAAGCAATTTAACATGGTTGAATTCCACATTACCCGCCACTACAAGAATGGCATTACATGGGGTATAATGTTTAAAGAAAAAAGATTTCACATCTTCTAGCGTTGCATCTTCTACATGTTTTAATGAAGCACCAATCGTCATCCAACGGTATGGATGTGTTGTGTATGCAAGCTCACGCATCTTGTGCCATACATCACCATAGGGTTTGTTGATGTAGTGTTCTTTAAACTCTTCGCACACTACTTTCCTTTGTACATCCAGACTTTTTTTACCGAAAGCCAAACTGAGCATACGGTCACTTTCCAGCCAAAATGCGGTTTCTATATTGTCTGCCGGAAGTTGACAGTAGTAATTGGTAAGATCGTTTGTGGTAAAGGCATTGTTCTCTCCTCCTGCAATTTGCAGTGGCTCATCGTAAGAAGGGATGTTGATAGAACCCCCAAACATGAGATGTTCGAACAAATGAGCAAAACCCGTTTTTTCCGGATTTTCATCTTTTGCGCCTACATCATACAATACATTCACAACCGCCATGGGTGTGCTTTTGTCTGGATGAACCAAAACCCTTAATCCATTTTCGAGAATACATTGTTCAAATTGTATCATAACGCAAATGTACGATGGGTAAAGAAGATAATGAGGAAGTAGATGAAAATGAGTTACAAAATCAAAGAATAGAAATCGGACGAAAAGAAACATCTGACAGTGTTCCGTTTCTTCTGATGAGCAGCTTAACTGGTTTTTCGGAATCCTGAATCATGGATCGGTATCGTTGGATGTTTCCAGAGAAATCGCCATTGATACCGATGATAACGTCGCCAGACTGGAGTCCGGCAAGAAAAGCTGGAGAATCTGCAATCACATCTTCAACAACAATTTCTTCTCCATCCAATAACATAGAAAATCCGGAGTAACCATATTCGAAAGGATCATTGAAATGTATGTTTGGCACAACATGAATAACATGGTCGCTGTAATTGAGTATGATGTTGAATCTTCGTAAAATTTCATTTCCAACCAATCCTCCCTGATTCGGATAATCGGTTACGTTGTTCTCATCATTGAAAACATAGGTGGGGACATTCTTAAATACAAATGGTCCGAAAGACATTCTTTTTATGGTTGTAAGTTGCATTTGCTTTTTTCCGCCAACGCCTTCTGCCCTTGTGGTATAAAATTTTTTCTGACCAGAAAAAACAGCCGAATCTGTGCTGTAATCCGAATTTAGAAGCAGTGCGAGACCGGCTCCCGAATCAAAGTAAAAACGATGTTTAGACTTTTTCTTTTCTGCCGTTACTATGCTGTAGGTAGGGATGTTGCCCTCACCAATTTGCAACAATTGGCCCCTTTTTGGATAAGGAAATTTGCCTATTGAGAAAATGCTCATTAGGCTTTTTTCGTGATCAAGATGTATGATATATTTCGAGAAAAAAGCATATCCAATTACACCATCAATTTGAACCCCATAAATAGATGAAAGCAAACGGTAATCATAAACATGAAAGTTGAGATCGGGCGTGGAAATGCCATTTAAGTGTAAAGTGTGTAGATGACTAACAGGAACGGCGCTTTGTCCTCCGATACCTGATAGGTTTGAGCTTTCGTTAGAAACAAAACCCATAGAAGCAGACTTTGTAGCATCGATAGAAATGGCCCCACTTCCGGTATCTAAAATAAAATGAAGACTGTCTTTCCATCCGTCAAGAGAGCCTACAACCATCAATACGCCGCCACTTAACGTTTGAAAAGGAATGGAGCCGATATAGCGGGATTCTGTTGAATCAGAGACATTCCGACAAAAAAGGTCGGCGTTCCAAAATAGGAGAAAGTACAGATATAAAAAACGTATTCTCATGACTGGTTACAAATTACAACCTATTGCCCTTAATTTTGTTAGAATAGCAAATTGATAGATATGGAAAAGGAAATTTTGTTGAACAAAGCCCTTCAAATGGAATTTTTGAGCGTTGAGGAGGGAATGTTTTTATTTCAGCATGCCCCATTGACCGAGTTGATGTATGTGGCAGATGAGCTACGCAAAAAACAAGTTCCACACGGCAAGGTAACTTGGCAGATCGACAGGAACGTTAATACAACAAACGTATGTTTGGCTAACTGTAAGTTTTGCAACTTTTATCGGATTCCCGGTCATAAAGACGCATACATTACAGAGTTAGAAACTTACAAACAAAAAATTGAAGAAACCATCAAGTATGGTGGAGATCAACTTTTGTTACAAGGTGGGCATCACCCTGAGCTTGGACTATCGTTTTATGTGAATTTGTTTAAAGAATTGAAATCTTTGTATCCGAACATCAAATTACATACCCTCGGTCCCCCAGAGATTGCACACATAACCAAATTGGAAAAAAGTACACACAGAGAAGTGCTGATGGCATTGAAAGAAGCCGGCATGGACAGTCTGCCTGGTGCTGGCGCTGAGATACTAACGGATAGGGTAAGACGATTGATCAGTAAAGGAAAATGTGGTGCGCAGGAGTGGTTGGATATCATGCATGAAGCACACAAGTTGGATATTACTACATCTGCAACGATGATGTTCGGGCACGTTGAAACACTAGAAGAACGATTTGAGCATTTGGTGAAAATTAGAGAAGTGCAGTCGAGAAAACCAGAGAACGCCAAAGGATTTTTGGCATTCATACCATGGACATTTCAAGATGTAGATACGTTACTTGCTAAGATTCGAGGCGTTCAGAACTTAACCACATCCGAAGAATATATCAGAATGATTGCCATCAGCAGAATCATGTTACCGAATGTATTGAATATACAAGCAAGTTGGTTGACGGTTGGAAAGCAAGTAGCACAAATGTGTTTACATGCTGGCGCGAATGATTTTGGCAGCATCATGATAGAAGAAAATGTGGTAAGTGCGGCTGGAGCTCCTCACCGATTTACCAGCCGAACCATACAAGAAGCGATACAAGAGGCAGGATTTGAACCACAGCTTAGAGGACAACAATATGAGTGGAGAGATATGCCTGTGATGGAAGAACAAGTGATAGATTATTGATTAAAGCATCTCTTTTTCAAAAATTCTCTATTCTGAGAAAGGATAAAATTGCTCATTGGGAAATACATTCATGCAAAAAAACAATCAAATAATCATACGTGAAGCAGGAGTGGAAGACATCACACAAATTCAAAGTGTAAGAAATTCGGTGAAAGAGAATACTTTGTCGGATCCCAATTTGGTAACCGATCAAGACTGTGAATCATATATTACCAAAAGGGGTAAAGGTTGGGTTTGCGTAATTGAAAATGTAATTGTTGGTTTTTCGATTGTTGATTGTGTTGACAATAACATTTGGGCCTTGTTTGTAAAACCCGAGTTTGAAAAAAGAGGAATTGGAAAAAAGCTTCATAACAATATGCTTGATTGGTATTTCGCTCAAACAACTGAAACGCTTTGGTTGGGAACATCTCCGAGTACAAGAGCTGAAACATTTTATAGAAAACAAGGCTGGACTGAAGCAGGACTACATGAAAAAAATGAAATTAAGTTTGAAATGACAAGAAAGAGCTGGGTCATAAAACATACAGTTTAAAAAAAGAATAATTATATCCCCCTTAAGCAAATTATGCTGATTCCTCTGTTGTAAAAAGCATCAAATATGACACTTGTCATTAAAATTTTGCTTTGAAATGATTTTAATTTTTCGACTTGATGGTCGGAGTTTATTTGCAAACTAAAACATCCCTTTTATTGGATTTAATGCAATAAATAAAAGTCCTTTGTTTAAATATCATTGGCTTTTGTGAAAATATAAATGTATATTCATCAAAAAGATGTTTAAAAAATTTACAACAGGTGACATATTTATTCTAATTGCAGCATTATTGTCACTTATATTTTCTGAAGCTTTATATTTTCAAGGAGAAAAACAAGATGGAACATTCATTGGTTTGTGGGTGCCGTCAATTTTAGCATTCGGGATTTATTTAAAACTCATTAAAAATTCTAAAAATGACTAATTTCATCCCATACTTCGCAGGATTGATAACCTTACTTTTTGGTGTTGGCGCATGGTTCGCATTGACTAAGACAGATCAAAGCAATCGAGGATAGTTTACAATTAGAAAAGAGATATCTTCTATTTACTTTCAAAAATTAATTTTTGTTAATCAACATTCGATAACGATGAATTGATAATAGGAAAGCGATTTCAATTCGCCTGAATTTTTAAAGATTTTTACATCATACAGAAATAGTTGTTTTTGAATTTATAAACAACATCCTGATTGATGCAATAGATTATAATCCGCTCTTTTTTCTTGTAAAACAATTGTCATTAGTAAAACAAAAAAAGATGATGGTAGAAAAAATGGATCTGTTGTATAAAAAATTGCTTTCTGAGTCAACACAAAAGAAAAGCGAAAAAATAATCCTAATCATCGCCATCATAAGTTTTATTGCACATTTGGCAATCATATGCGCAGTGAATTTAGGCCTCATTCACTTAAGCAACACAAATCCTTTATTGGAAAGTCCGATTGCTGCAATTTACACGCCCTTCTCTTTTATCTTGGTGTATGAAGTATATCTTCTGATTTTTTACTTACCCAAATCGCTATCGATTTATATCTCCAAACAATATGAAATTATCATGTTGATTGTTATTCGTAGACTTTTCAAAGATTTGTCCAATCTTAAGATATCATCAGATTGGTTTGCATTAAAATATGATTTGCAGTTTACGTATGATTTGATAACCTCTCTCGTATTGTTTTATTTCATTTACTTGTTTTTACAACAAAGCAAAAAAAGACCTCATGAAAACGAATTAGATAGAATAGGCAATGAGGGAACTGTAAAATATATAAGAATAAAGAAAACGATAGCCACTTTTTTAGTTCCCCTATTACTCTTATTGGCTGGATACTCTTTTAGTAAATGGATTATCGACCTGTTTATGTTTTCAGATATGTCTTCTAACTCTTTCAAGAACATCAACAATATCTTTTTCGAATCATTTTTTTCTGTTCTGATTATTATAGATGTTGTTGTTTTATTGGTTTCATTTTTTTATACCGACGAGTTTCATAAAGTAATCCGGAATTCAGGTTTTGTAATTTCAACGATTCTTATAAGGCTATCCTTTTCTGTAGAAGGATTATTAAACAACATTTTAATTATCGCAGGTATTTTATTTGGTCTACTCATTTTAGTCATTCACAACAAATTTGAGGTTTTTACCTTGTCTGAGAAAGTAGAAAAAAGAAGATCTGAATAAAAAAAGCATTAAATATCATTGTGAATTAGTTAAGATGACGTTGAAAAAGAAACTATTTTATTCATGTTGATGCAAATCATAACTACTTTTACCTTCTCAAAAGGATTTAACAATGAAAACAGTTTCCATTTTCAGAATTGTAGCCTTAGCAGAAGGCATTTCTTTTTTGATTTTGCTGGGTATTGCTATGCCGTTAAAGTATGCATTTGATTTTCCGAAGGCGGTTCAAATTGTTGGAATGTTACATGGTGTACTATTTGTGTCATTCATTCTTTTGGCTTGGGCTGCAATGGCGGCTATGGAAAAAAGCTATTTGTGGTTATTGAAAGCGTTTGCGCTGTCTATTATTCCTTTCGGAACGTTTGTACTAGACAGAGATTTGAAAAAACATCAATAATATTTTTTGATGGTAGACTTCTCCCTTTTTTGAAAACACATCCAGCGCATTGTGTGTAAACAATACATTGATTTGCAGTAGTTTTTGTCATAATAGAAGAATCCAAAAACAATTTGCCCAAAAAGTTGTTTATGTGATTATGGTATTCTGAGCGAATCAGATAAACACAATCACCAATCCGCTTTATAAATGTCAGATGTACAACAAGACAAATCATCTTGGGTGGATTACCTCTTTGTAGGGGCAGGTGCATCTTCAATCCTGCTTTTGATGTGCTTAAACCGCCGCGGTCTTTTAAAAGGCAAAAAGTTTTTGGTAATCGATCCGGATGCCAAACAAATAAACGATAAAACCTATTGTTTTTGGGCTACTCCCGAAGAACCAATAACCCAATCTTGTGAGGCTTTGATTGGTCACAAATGGAACAGCGTAAGTGTGAACCAAAATGCATCCGAGTCTCTCTCTCCAATGAATTACATGCAAATTTCAAGTTTGAGATTGTATGAGGAGATGCGAAGCATTTTAAAAGAACACGGTACAGAACAGCAGCATTCGATGGTATTGGACATAAAAAGCGTAGACAAAGGTGTAGAAGTAATAACAGAACATGGAACTTGGTTCTCTAAACAGGTATTCAACAGTAGTCCACCAAAATATTTACCCAAAAAGAAAAATGAATCACATCTGCTTCAGTCCTTTGTGGGTTATGTCATCTCTTTGAAGGATAAAACCGTAGATAAAAACGCCATAGACCTTATGGATTTTGGTGTTGAGCAACAAGAAAATACGCAGTTTGTTTATGTATTGCCATATTCAGAGAACAAGATGCTGGTTGAACTTACCCGTTTTGGTAAACACTCCATAAAAATGGATGAAGCAGAACCCGTTTTGAAAAAATACATATCTGACAGATTCGGAGCGTATACCATTTTAGACACCGAAACCGGTTGCATTCCGATGAGTAACGTAACTGCTGTTTCAGATGATATACCGGGGGTGATTGCTATTGGCGGTAGAGCGGGTGCCATAAAGCCAAGCACGGGCTACGCATTTAAAAACATGTTTTTACATGCAGAAAAGTTGGCTGACTCCATTCAATATGGAATTGAACCCCAAGGCATTCAATCTCCTTCTCGATTCCGTTTTTACGATAGACTGTTGCTTTTGATCCTAAGCCGCAAACCTCATTTAGGAAAGCATATATTTCAGGTTTTGTTTCAGAAAAACAGGGCCAAAGAAGTTTTGCCATTTTTAGCGGAAAAAACAAACCTGCTTCAAGATTTACGCATTTTACTATCCCTTCCAATCAAGCCATTTTTGCATGCACTTTGTTTAGACTGGTCCGTTAGAATAAGCAAATACCTTACTCCTGTTTTGGTATTGATTTTTGCATTTTTATTCTGGTTGATGAAAGTTAAAACCCCAGATTTGTTTGGCCCAATTCAAAATATAATTTTCTTCATTGGTTTGATGGGTGTAGGAATTCCCCATGGAGCGGTAGATCATTTGTTGGAAACTGGAGGTTTAAAAACCCGCCCGAATTTGAATTTTATTATACGTTACTTGGGCGCTGCTTTTCTTTGTCTACTGATTTGGTTGTCCTTTTCTCAGTTGGCCATATTGTTTTTTTTGGTTTATTCTGTATGGCATTTTGGACAAACAGACATGCAAGAATGGCAAATCGGAAGTAAAAAATCGTACAAAAATTGGGTTTGGGGGATGTTATTGTTTGGTATTATTCTTTTGGGACACACCCTAGAAACGAAACAAGTTTTGGAGGGTATGGGTATTTCTATTGTGCAACCAACAGATTATCAAGGAGAAACGCTGTCCTTAACCTTAGCTCTTTTAGCCATTCTATGGGGATTTTGGGAGAAGCATCCTGCCATGGTGTTAAGCGCTTGCGTTTTAGCAATAGGAACCCAGCTTCCACTCATCAGTGCGTTTGGATTGTATTTTATTGGACAACACAGTATAAATGGTTGGGCGCATTTAAAAAAAGGATTAAAAATCAACGATGTATCTCTTTATTTGAAGGCGCTGCCTTTTACCATTGCTGCGTTTTTTATGTTTTTGATTGCCTATTATTTTGCAGAAAACAATTGGTTATCAACGCTTAACACAAGTTGGGAAACCATTTTCTTCGTATTTATTTCTTGCATAAGTTTTCCTCATGTAATGGCCATGACTCGATTTTACAACAGAAATAAAAAGGAGTTTAGAGCTGTTTCGAGAGAAGATTAACAAAAAAGTAAAAAATATTTTTTTGAAAAGCGAACAATTTTATTTAAGGAATGTTAATTCTTTCATTGGAGCCAGAAACCAAGTAAAAAAACGGGGAGTCATCTGAAAATCCACAAGAGTAAGGTAAACCAACTTTTTTTTATCATGGAACATTTAAAAATTGCAAGCGATAACTACGTAGCATTTACGTTTTTTATCGGAACAATGGCTATGATGGCCGCCTCAGTCTTTTTCTTTTTTGAGCTTAGTAACACATCTCAAAAATGGAGAACTTCCGTTTTGGTATCAGGATTGATCACCTTTATTGCTGCCGTGCATTATTATTACATGCGTGGTTACAATTTAGAGACTGGTGATTCACCTACATTCTTCAGATATGTAGATTGGATCCTTACTGTTCCTCTAATGTGTGTTGAATTCTATTTGATTACCAAGAAAGCTGGAGCTAAAATCGCATTGCTTTGGAAGCTAATCTTTGCTTCATTGGTGATGTTGGTTACCGGTTACATCGGAGAAGTATTGGATAGAGATGGTAGCGTATTGTGGGGAGTTATCTCTGGAGCAGCCTACTTCTACATCGTTTATCTAATCTGGTTCGGTGAAGTAGCTAAATTGGCTCAAAGTGCTGGTCCACAAGTTGCAAAAGCAACTAAAATCTTGGCTTGGTTCGTTCTAGTTGGTTGGGCAATCTATCCACTAGGTTACATCCTTGGAACTCCAGGTGGATTGTTCGGAATGCAATTGGTGTCAGATCCAAAAGCGGCGCTACATGCAATGGATATCGTTTACAACATTGCTGATGCAATTAACAAAATCGGATTCGGTTTGGTTATCTATGCACTTAGCAGAAACGAAGATTAATATGCTAACATAAGTATCAAAAATACTTTAAGTTATATAGGGGCGAGATTCTGAAAAGAATCTCGCCTTTTTATTTTTAGCAATTAGAAATGCTATTTTCGATTAAAAATAAATCATCATCCATACATGAAAACAAGATTTCTCAGGTACAATTTCTACTTCGTTTTTTTATGCTGTTGCTTTTCTTTCATGGATGGCTTCTCTCAAGAAAAAGAATTGGAATCTTTAAGAAGTTCTATCTACCAATTTGTTCAATACGACAAAGGGAAAATAGATTCCATTCCCAAAAACATACAAAACGATGTAAGATTAAAGTCGGCACTTGATTTTGCCTGGATGAACTTCATGCTTCATAAAGACAGTAAAAATCTGGATTCGCTCAAGCAAAAAGCCATAAATAATAAAACGAGTTACATCATCGGAAACCACAATTATTTCTTTCATGATCTCAGGAAAAATCCAATGATTCGATCACTCGAAAACAATGTAAATCACAGCATCGTTTTCTATGGCATTTACGATTATGAATTGTCCAATTTTGTATCCGTTTTTATACAACCATATAAAGTTGGAAACAAATCGTTGGTGATTTATTACTTTAAACTTAACGGATCTGGCAATTATTACATCAAAGACATTGCCACCAATAAAATCATTTTTTCAAGTCCAGCACTTACTTCTAACGCGCCAGTTGTTTCCTTTCAAACCATTGATGACAAACATTATTTGTTGGTGGAGGATATGGAAAACAATGGTCAAAGAGCCATGGTGATTGAAAGCAATGTCGGTAATTGGAAACAGATAAAAGCATTTAAAGGAAAGACTTTTCAAAATCAGCTTGGACCCTACACAGAAAAAAAAGATGCAGGTGTTCGATATATTTTACGGTATGCTGTAAATGAAAATATCACATCCATTTACGGCACTTCTTTCTTAAAAAACTACGAGTTACAATTTGATGAAAAAACAAAGATTCTATCATACCGAGAATATCGTAAGAATGAAGAGAATGTTGAAAAAAAGGCCACGTGGAAAAACAGTGTTTTTGTAATAGATGATTACTACATCGGAGTGCATTTAAACGATGAACCTATGACCTTTCCGGGTTAAAGTAAAAAGTCTTTAGTTGAAATTGAAATGCAAGAAATCAAACAGATTTATTTCATGTGTTTACACATTACTTTCCGACGAACTTAAGCGATATGGAATTAACGCAATGTCTGGTGTTTTTTTGGGTAAACATTTCACCAATAAAAACGTGACCGAGGTGTCCATCACATTTGGCACAAACGATCTCCGTTCGTCTCCCGTCCGCATCGGGCACTCTTTTTACGGCACCCGGAATTTCATCATCAAAACTGGGCCAGCCACAATGTGAATCGAATTTATCATTGGATTTATACAGCGGAGATTCGCACCTTCTACAAACATAGGTACCCTCCGATTTATGGTTGGTATATTCGCCGGTAAAAGGCATTTCTGTTCCTTTGTTTACGATTACTCGGGTTTCTTCTGCGTTCAATGGATTCATTTTCATTTGGCTGCTTTTTGTATCTGGATAAATGGTATTGAAATGATCTTTTGCTTTTAGTAGATATTGAATCAATTTGATTTCGTCGCAAGAGGCGGCGAAATCATAACTGGGTCGGTACCAAATTAAAAAACTGTCGAGTCTCGGAGGCGTGAGGCCAGACATTCTTCTGACCCAAATTTTATTGAAACGATAATCGACATAGCGTTCCTTCTCTTCTTCTTCTAATCTGTGTTGAAAAGAAAGTAGTCTATTGTTTCTGCGAAAACGAAAAAGATTGATGAGTTCATTAACGTCTAGTCCTGCTGTTCCCCCTCCCGAAACACTTGTCAATTCCGGGTTATTAAAACTGAAAATGTTTGCATAAATTCTTCTGTTTTCAATGGAGTCTTCTTGATACGATTTAGCAAAGATTTTAACTTCTTTGAGTGTTTTATATTTCTGTGCTACTTCAATGTGCAGAGACACATCCATGTGTTCTGGATCTGAAATTTTAGCCAAGCTGAATTTTTGAGTGGGCTTGTTGTTGTAAAAAAAACTCAGCGAATCTTTTTCTCCTGCTAAAATTTCGTAGTGACCTAAACTGTCGGTTATGGCAAAAATGCCCGAAGTGCTAACCACCCTTACATTTTGAACCGGATTGATTTTGGTGATGTCGTACACAGTTCCTTTAATCAGAAACTGACTTTCGGAGCTGAGCGAACAAAAGCAGAAAATGCAAATCCAAATGGGTTTCAAAATGCGTTTGTTTTTGGCAATATTAAACAGAAGTGAGGAACCAATTACGAGCGTCAATCTACTTTTAACGAACTGTTTGGTTTTTGATGCATTCCGCTATCACTTTCGGATAATGTAAGATTTCCAACGATCTTACCCTTGTTTCCAATGTTTCGGATGTGTCGTTTGGTAAAACATCGCATTTCGCAGTAAAAATGATGTCACCATTGTCGTAATGCTCATCAACCCAATGTATCGTTATCCCACTTTCTTTTTTACCAGATGAGATTACGGCTTGATGAACTCGATTTCCATACATACCGACACCCCCAAATTCCGGGAGCAATGCCGGGTGAATGTTGATGATTTTTCCTGAAAATGCCGAAATAAGTGTAGCTGGAATCTTTTTAAGAAAACCAGCCAATATGATCCATTTGATGCTTGAATTTTGCAAGGTCAATAGAAGGGATTCGGGTTGTTCGAG
>JBDLUO010000002.1:0-12339 GCA_039805285.1 Bacteroidota bacterium | reverse complement strand
GCACTTGCTGGTTGGAAGGGTATAAATTTTACAAAAGAAGAAATTCAAAAGCTTAAAAATGAACGCAATTCGGTCTGGTTTTCCACTCATTGAAGTCGAAAATGTATCTGCAAAAATAGATGGTCAGTCTGTTTTGCAGGATGTTTCATTTCGAATTTCGAACGGAGAAAGAGTAGTTATTATGGGTGAAACAGGTTCTGGTAAGTCGAGTTTACTTAAACTGATTGCAGGAATTGAAATGTGTGAAACAGGTTCAATTTTGGTGAATGGGAAGAAAATAAAAGGGCCTCAAGATCAATTGATTCCGGGCAATCCTGGTATTTGCTATATGAATCAGCATGCTGCATTGAGAAACAATTACAGGATAAAAGAAATATTGGATCATCATCGAATAATGGATGTTCAAGATGCCGAAGAATTATATAAAATTTGTGGGATTTCTCATCTTTTGAATCGTTGGAGTGATGAATTGTCTGGAGGGGAAAAGCAAAGGGTTTTGCTGGCTTCATTGTTGGTGACAGAGCCGGAAATACTCTTGCTGGATGAGCCTTTTTCCAATTTAGATCAGATCAATAAATCAATTATACGGGATGTGCTGAACACTTTCATTTCCAAATTTAAAATGTCTGTATTGCTCGCAACGCATGATCCTTCTGATCTTTGGCTATGGGGAGACAAGTTGGCAATCCTGGAAAAAGGAAAATTAGTGGCCTTTCATTCGCCTAAACAAATATACCATTCACCCGATACTGATTACATCGCCGGACTCCTTGGTGAATTTCAGGTCGTTCCAGTCAATCATGTGTTAAACCATTTGATACCAGTGGAAAAAAGTGAAAATGGAAAACGAGTAAGATCGTCTCAATTTTATTGTAGCATTAATTCAAGATTTGAAAATTCGATTCAAGCTAGGGTAGAAGGGGTTTATTTTTTTGGCGCGTATCAAATTCTTCATGTTGAAGTAGATCAATTTATCTTAAAAGTTTCTTCGGGTGTCGACACATTTTTTAAAGTGGATGATTTGGTTTTTGTGCATTGGGCTGGCGAATGAACTTCTTTTATTAACTAAGTAGTTTTACATATTGTCATCATTTAAAAACACGCATTTTATTTTATTGTATTCAAAATGTTGTCGTATTCTCAAATGTGACCTTTAGATTTGATTCCGTTTTAACCAATATCTGATTTAGAATTACCAATGTAGAACTGTCCCCCTGAATACAATTTGTTTATGTAAATCGTGAAAAAGCCTGTTGATGTAAGAATGAAATGTATCCCCTGTTTTTACAGGGATTTTTTTTGTGCGGAAAATAGCCCACTAAGTGTTATTACGTAGGATAGTTTGAATGAATTACTAAAACTGTAAACGTCCCGTATGACTTGTAAAATAAAATGCAATGATATTCGTCATAGTATCAAGCAGGCAGTTATCCATTATCCAAATCCAACCTGTAGAAGTAACCTATGAAAATCATATCCAAAACATCCAATGAAAAAACCATGACTTCCATTATCCAAATGACGTTTTAATTTAAAAACATTTGAAGTCAGTAAGAAACCCTCGGTCGCTCCGGGGGTTTCTTTTTTGATGCTATTGTATGGTAATCGATGATTCACTACGTAGTTATACGTTTATTTCTGAGCACAAATACTCAATCTTGTTAAAATACAATTCCTAGCATAATAAAAGAAGATGTTTGAACGTATTGTATATGTGCTTCGGCACAGGTTCGTTTTTAATCCCTTTATGAAACCCTACATCCTATCCAATCCTTTGAAAAAATCCATGGTTCCGAATCCTATTGAAAAGTAAAAGAAAATTACTCATCATCATCGAAACCATAAAAAAAACCCGGCAATCCACCGGGTTTTTATTTTTTTTGTTTGTCAAGCATTAATCGATTGAGTAATCCACCTTCAATGTTATGGAAGCCGTTTTCTCTCTGCTGTTGGTATTGAAAGATCCTCCAAAGCTGTAATCTTCATTTGAGTTTTTCCCTGTTATCTGAAAAACCCCCATTTGAGCTTTTTTTATACTACCCAATGATGATCCACTGTTTGAGGCAATGGTTTCGGCTCTTTTATTGGCATCAGCACTTGCTTTTGCCAACAAGTCGATTTTTAAGGCATTTAATTTGGTGTAGTAATATTCTGGGGCATTAGAATTGAGTTCGATTCCCATTTCAAGTAATTCTGTGATTTCTCTGGACATTTTTTCAACCTGTTCGATTTGCCCAGATTCAACACGTACGTTTCCGGTTAAAGTATATCCAGAAAATTCAGCACTTATTTCATTTCCATGGTCGTCGAATTTTCGATTGAAGTTTTTATTCATGGCTACGGATGAAAAAACAAGAGAAGAGTCGGGGATTCCTTTTTTATTGAGATAGTTTCTTATCTCTTGTTCATCTGTTTTTAGCATTGCGTATGCAGATTTCAGATCTAAAGCAGTTCGGCTGAAACTGCCACCCCAAACAATAAGGTCGCTCATAAAGTCAACTTCGGATAAGCCTGTTACAGATATCGTTTCATTGATTTTGTATTTGTAATTATACCCTTTGCTCAAAACAAAAGATGAAATAACGATGGAGGCGCCAGTGATGATGTACTTGATGTTATTATTCATAAATACAATATAGTAAAATAAAATGTTATCAATACAATAAAATTAAATGATACACGTTTTTGAAATGTAAATTATTGCTATGAAAACAATAAATGCCTTCATTTTACTCGGACTCTTATCAATAACATTGAATTCGTGTTCAGTACATAAAAATTTATCTGAATCTTCTATGTTAGAGAATGAAAGTGATTATTTCCATGTTTCAAGTGATTTTGTTGAGCTTAAAAATGGAGAAAAGATTTATTTCAATGAGTTGAAACTTGTGAAAGGATTGTTTCGTGCTCCTCATGTACTTGGTGATCAATCGCACAGATTCATTGGTTCAGAACTCAATGCATATCAAATAGATGGTGTGTATGTCATATCGGAAAAGCAAATAGAAAATGGGCATAAAAGTAAATTGGCTATTGATGCTCTGCCTGGATTTGCTAAAAGAGTTGTTGCTGGAAATTTAAATGTGTATTCAAAAAAATATTTTAATGGACGTGCAGCAATTGAAGAGTTTTTTGTTCAATCTGGAGAAAAAGGAAAAATATATGTGTATACACCTGAAACACTAAAAGCAATCATGGAAAATAAAAGTATCGAGTCTTTAGACTTGGATAATTCAAGTTTGGTTGTTGCCAGTGATTATTAAATAGAAAGTTTTTGTTTGTTATGTTATAGGAAAATTTGTGTGTTTTTTTAATTGCATCAATCCCCCGGGTTTACTTCTGTAATGCCTGGGTTTGATGTTTTATGTATGACCCAAGTCAGTTATTTTCTTTTGTAAACAGTTTTCCTTTGTTGGATGTGTTACAGTAGATCCAATCGAATATCATTTTTTATTTTCACTATCCTTTCTTTGCTATTTTCTTTCAATGGATTTTCCCAATCTAACACAAAAGACAATGTAATATCCCGTCCGATTGACAATAAGATGAATTGGATGTTGGCGCGAATGAAATTAGAATATACAAGGTATCAAGAATTAGAAAAGCGAGTTAAAAAGGAGTGGGATCTAAATAAAAATTTACTTCTGTCTCAAAAAGAAAAAACAAGATATCATGTTGCTAAAATTTTGATGGCTACGGAAGGAAAAACAGAAAAAATTTCATATCCTATCGATTCGATTCAGATGTCAAACGCTTTGGTTTCATTTCAGAAAAGACATGGAATGTTGGAAACCGGAAAACTCAATAATAGTTTGATTTCTCGCATACTTTCAGACATTTCAATAACTCAGAAAAGTTTAAAAAACAGCATTCTTAGATTAGAGTCTATCCATTTTACATCTGGAGGTTTGGTTTGGGTGAATATCCCCGAATTTTTCCTTAGTTATTTTGATTCTTCCGGTATTTTAAGTTTAAAATGCCCTGTGATCGTGGGTAAGCCATCCTGGCCAACAAAGCCATTACAATCTAGGATAGATGATATTAAGTTTTGTCCATATTGGAATGTTCCTAATTCCATTCTTACTAGAGAAATTTTACCGATTGTTAGAAGATATCCGGGTTATCTAAAGGCGAATCATATGGAATGGAAAGATGGTAGACTAAGACAGAAGCCAGGGAGTAAAAATGCGCTGGGATTCATAAAATTTAATTTTGAAAATCCCTATAGAATTTATTTGCATGATACGCCTAACAAGACATTATTTCAAAAAAATAAAAGGTCGATGAGTCATGGTTGCATGCGTTTATCATGTGTGGATGATCTTGCCATGCGTTTGCTTAAACAGAATGCCGATTGGATTGCTCAAAAAAAAATGACATGTGAGTCGGGAAAGGAGAGTGTCGTTGATGTTGAATTAGAAACACAAATTGTTGTGGTTTATCTAACATCTTGGGTGGATGATTCTGGAATTGTTCAAGTGCGTGATGACATTTACGGTTGGGATAAATAATGTACTAGATGTAAAGGATGAATGTTTCAAGAAGGAAGGGTAAAATAATGAAAGTCCGCCATAGGCGGACTTTTGAATATAAGTATGTCTGTAAAGTTTATCTGTTATTAAATCCGCCTCTTTCGCCTCTGTTGCGATCGAAGCCTCCGCTGTTGCCGCCGCGGGGTTGTGAGCCGAAGCTACGTGGAGCGGATGGTCTTTCTTCAGCTTCTTTTACTACAAGCGGTTTTTTGCCTAAAGAAATGTCGTTTAGATTTTCAATAGCTTCCAAGCCATCTTCTCTATTTTTCATTTCTACAAAACCAAAAGCTTTGCTTTTTCCAGTTTCTTTGTCCATTGCTACTTTGGCGGAAACTACTTCTCCGAATTTTTCAAAAATTTCTTCCAGTTCTGCATCGTCCAAATCATAAGGTAATCCTGCAACAAATATTTTCATAAAAATGTTTTAGTGAAGGTAGATACTAATTAAATAAAAAGTTCAAACCTTCGTTTTTTTTAAAGGATGTTTTGATAACGTAAATTGGATTAAAAGCGGGCGGTGTAAAATTACTCTAGGTTTTTTCTCTTTTCGGTTTTTCAAGGATGATGGATTCAGAAACATTTTTGTATACAATGTTTTGAATGCAGAATTCAGTTGTTTGGTTTTTTCTTAGGATTTAAGAATCAAAAACAATGGGATGCAGTTTTTCATAGAATACTTGGAAAAGGGTAGGGTATTGGATTATACGGATATTAACAAACTGCCTTTGCAGATGTTTTATACAATTCAATAACTGTGCCAAACTATTATTATTTCGATTATTTTTTTTGACAATGCAATTTTTCAAATGGATTGTCGTTATAGAAATGATTCTCAACTGCTGTAACCGTACCCAATCAAAACACCTTTCTTGGAAACATTACCGTTACATTATTGAGGAACACATCAAAATTGCATTTGCCATTTTGATGTGAAACACATCGCCGTTGCTAATCAACGAAGAGACTTATCGTAAGATAAGTTATCTAGTAAGAGGTTGTTCAACAGAACAGCCTCTTCTTTTTTTATTTTTTTTACCATGATATAATAAAATCTCATGTTATACGTTTTTAATGCTGTATGCCTATATCCTAATGAAAAATTAAAACTATGCGAAAATTAAATCTTAAAGGAATTAAACTGATTTTATCAGTATTCCTTTCAATCTCAGCCATTTCTGGTTTCGCTCAATCAACCCCAGCTGCTGGTGGTTATTCCGAATCCATGAAAGTTTCGCTTTTACATCTTAACGTAGACAGTTCTACTTCATTGATTGATGGGAATCTTACGCTGTATAACAATACGTTTTCTAACGGATTGGAAGATGATGCAATTAAGATGGTCAATTTTGGCGAGAATTTTGGTATCGCCAGATACTCATCTAATTTGTCTATTGAACAGCGAATGATCATCAATGCAACAGATACCACATTCTTTTCTATGTGGAATTTTTCCATTCGAAATTATCGATTGGTAATAGCCAATACCAATTTGGATCATCCTGGATTGTTTGCCTATTTAGAAGATTCGTACCTAAATACATCGACACCAATGAATTTGAATGGAGTTAATACATTTGATTTTGCAGTTAATTCAGATGCAAATTCATATCGAATCAATCGATTCAGAATTGTATTTAAAAATCCATCACTTATGCCTTTGCCTGTAAAATTTGTTTCTTTTACAGCCAACAAATTGCCAGCTTTTGTTTCTCTAACATGGAATGTGAACAATGAGTCTTCTATGAATGAGTATCAGGTTGAAAAGTCGGTTGATGGTATCAATTTTACCAAAATTTCAACAGTAGAAGCAAGAAATGTTACAGGAGATATTAAATATCAATCCAGCGATTCAAATTACAATGTTGGAGAAAATTTTTATAGGATAAGAGGGGTTGAATTATCCGGCCAAAGTTATTTGAGTCAAATTGTAAAAATTAACATTCAAAACAAAGGCAAAGAATATACCATCTACCCAAATCCGGTAAGCAATAGAAAAATACATCTACAGTTTTTTGCTGATCAGCCAGGGAATTATCAGTTCCAATTGATATCAATGGAAGGAAAAATTTTACCCTTATTCAATCAAAATGGATCTAAAGGAAGAAATCTATTTGTAATTCCGATTCAGCATAGAGTTCAACCAGGTGTTTATAATCTTAGAATTACAGATCCTTTAGGCAAATCCGAATCTAAGCAGATTCATATACTTTAATATTTTTGGCGAAAGCCGTTTTGATCCCTACCCTCAAAGGCATTTTATTAAATGCCTTTTTTTTATGCCCACATACTTGCATTTTTGAATTTATATTTTTAGTTTAGGGTTATGCGATGTTTTTTCGCCCTTACTTACACATGAACACCTAAAAAGCGCAACTGCGCTTTTTTTTATGATTGATATCACGAAAAAATAAAGTATAAAATATTTGAATAGCTGTTTAATTGATTAAATTTGCATTCGATTCTTGAGTTTACTAACACCTGCCCAATTTCCTACGCTTAACTGTTGACCTATCATTTTATGAGCACAAGTAGGAAAAATATTATTTTTATTTATCCCATTCATTTGGTTGTTAAGAGATTGACTCTTTTAACTTCAATGCTATTACAATTTATTTTCCATTCATATGCTCAGCCTTGTTCTAATACCTTAAATGGAAATTATGTTATCGGGATAAATGGTGATTTTCCAACTTTGAGTTCCGCCTCCGTAGCTTACAATAATTCCTGTTTGATCGGTCCGGTTGTTTTTTTACTCTCAGACAGTTTGTATTCAAATGCAGAAAGCTTTCCCATCGTTTTTGAGCGAAACCCGGATGCCAATGCCATCAACAAACTAACAATCAAGCCACAAAATGGCAAGAATGTAAATATTATCTGCAACACAGGCAACGTCCCTCTTTTGCGCATTAAAGGAAGTTATATTCGAATAGATGGTTCAAACAATGGCACTGAAAGTCGAAATCTATCATTGATCAATAATTCTATCGTTTCGCCAAGACTCATTTTCATTCAATCCAAATCAAATGTGCCGACGGTCAACATCACATTGAAAAATATGGATTTGACCAATGGCAATGATAAAAGTGTGATTACAATTGGTGATACATTGAATGCCTCGGGTGTTTTACCAGGTTATTTTTCCGATATCACGATTCAAAACAACTTAATTAAAAGATCTTTATATGGCATATTCGCAGTAGCGAAAGTACAATCGACCAATGGCAACGGCTTGCTTATAGATAAAAATGATTTTGCTTCTTCCGGAAGTGGGGCTTTACGATTTGCTGGCATTTATCTGAAAGGTGTCGAAGGTGCAACCATTCACAACAATATCATTGGAAATTTTGATGGAACAGATTCTGCGACGGATAAGGGAATTTGGCTCGCTGATTCAGTCAGAAATACAACTGTTTCCAATAACAAAATTTTTAACCTCAACTATACTGGAAATAAAGGGAACGGTGCTCATGGAATTTATTTGGCTACAGGATTTTCCAACGCATCCATAATCATTGTAAACAACATGATTGCCAATCTTTCCGGAGATGGTTCTGATTATACTTCGGGTTCAAAAATAATTGATAACCCCACAGGTATAATGGTTGATAATTTCCCTTTCAATCAATCTGGAATAAGATTATATCACAATTCAATTTATCTCGGAGGTGTCGCCGGATTTACAAATACCCTGAACAAGAATAAAGCCATGTCGAGTTGTATCAGATTGAAGGGCGGGAGCGTGGCAGAATTGAGAAACAACATTTTGGTCAATAAATTAGGAAGAAAAGACAGCATCGGTTTCGGAAGTGTATGTATTATGACGACTTCAGGCAATTCACAAATTACGGGGCTGGATAATAATTTGTATTGGGTTATGCCCACAGGAACTGGAGTAAAGCATTTGGGTTATCATTACAATGCTTCCAATGGGTACACAACCTTAACATCGTGGAAAGCTTATACCAACAAAGATCAATCGTCTCTTTCTGCTTTTCCCGAATTTGTATCTGGAAGCGATTTGCATTTGAACAGAAGTTTGAATGCTGCTATCAACAACAAAGGAGCTGCCCTTATTGGATGGGAAAATGACATAGATGGCACACAAAGAAATAAAATCAATCCGGATATCGGATGTGATGAATTCATGCCCAATAATTTGTGTAATTGGATTGGTAAATACTCAGATGTTTGGAATTTGGATTCCAATTGGGAAGCAGGTGTGATTTCAAATGATACCACCGATTTAGTATTAACGGGTAATCATAACTTTTGGCCCAGAATTACAGGTAATGTTTCTGTTCGTAATCTCATCATTCAATGCGATTCTAACCTAGTTGCAATGGTTGGAGATACACTCTCTGTTCTTCTTTTGACTGGAAACGGCACTTCCATTTCTGGATGTATCAATGCTTCAAAATCTACGGTTCGCTTTGGAGGAAATTCCCCTCAATTTTTAAATCAAAATGTGTTTTGGAAAAATAAAGTTTTGAATGTAATCGTCTCAAATCCGACTGATTCTGGGTTGATTCTCAATGGACCATTAGATGTTTATCGTTCCTTGAAATTTGAAGGAGCAGGAAAAAATATTCATACCAACGATTTTCTCTCATTAAAGTCTGATGCCAATGAAACAGCTTGGGTAGAAGATTTAACCGGTAGATCAATCACAGGTAAAGTTTCAGTGGAGCGGTTTATTTCCACTGGACTTTATCATGCCAAATCATGGCAATTGTTGTCGGTGCCTGTGTACGGGAATCAAACCATAAATCAGGCATGGCAGGATTCTTCTGTTTCTCCCAATCAAAATAGATTTCCAGGATATGGAACCATGTTGACCGGTGCACAAACCAATGCCACAAGTTTTGGATTTGATGTGGCAACTCCTGCGGGAGGAGCAAGCATCAAACAATACAGTGCTCAAGATTCCAACTTTGTATCTGTTGCTTCTACTTTTTTGCCAATTGCAAATACGAAGGGATATATGGTTTTGGTAAGAGGCGACAGATCTGTTACAACTTACAATGCTAATGCAGTTCAAACTACTTTACGCACAAAAGGTAATATTTATAATCAACTCAGTGGTATCCCTGCGCCACCACAATCGGTTCCTTCGAATTCGTTTGAGTTGTTGGGAAATCCGTTGCCTTCAGCCATAGACTTTAGGTCATTGGATATATCGGGTGAGGTTGACAGTGTTTTTTATGTTTGGGATCCGCTGCTTCCCGGAGCGTTTAACCTTGGTAATTATCAGACTATCTCTTCTATAAACGGATATATGCCTGTGCCTGGTGGTACTTCAAATTATTCGGGTATCAGTCCGGTTACAAACATACAGTCGGGACAAGCATTTTTTGTGAAGGGAGGTGCTGCAGGTGGCACGGTTGCATTTCCTGAGTCTTCGAAAGTGTCGGGAAGCTTTATAACATTTCGTTCACCCATTGGTGTTATACATGATTTGGTAATCCGTATAGGTTTGTCATACAAACAAGATACAATTGCCAAATTGATAGATGGGGTTTCTTTATTGCTCGACAATGAACTGAGTGAAACGGATGAATCAGCCCGGGCAAGAAAAATCATGTCAAATTCAAGAGGCATTGCCATTCAATCTAATGGTGAAAAACTTGCTATTTTGAATTCTGGCATTCCTACAACGAAGAAGAATTATCCGTTGCATTTAACCTCAATGGCTGATGGTAATTTCTCCATACATATTTCTTTGGAAAAAAATGTAAGCGACTCATTGCAGGTTTTTCTTGTAGATAAGTACACTGGTATCAAACACAACATCAACCTTGGTTCTGGGAATGAATTGATATTTTCTTGGGGAAATGATGAAATAAGCAGAACGCCGGATCGTTTTGAAATTACAGTCTCAAGACATTTTGTTTTGCTTCCAGTGAAGAAATTAGAATTTGATGCCGTAAAAAAAGACTCAAGATGCAACAAAATAATTTGGGAATTAGAAGGGTTGGAGCAAACGGAAAAGATTATGTTGGAAAAAAGTTTCGATGGGGCAGTTTTTGATTCATTGTATTTGATCAGAAAATCCAATAACCAATTTGAAACTGGTGAATTTCAGGATTGTTCTGCATTGGAAGGAAAAGTGTATTATCGATTATCTATTACCGGATTCGATGGTCGGAAGGAGTATAGTGAAGTAAAAATGGTTTCAAGGCCAAGTTCTGTTACAGATGTGATTGTACTTTCCAATGGAAATCTCAGCAATGAATTGAAAATCAAGATTTTACATGCTAAATCCGGACCGATGGACATTGTTGTTACAGACCTGAATGGAATTAAAATTTTTCATCAAAAGTTTATCATTGTTAATAAAAATGATGATTATTCAATAGAGATTCCTAACAAATTAGCAAAATCAACTTATTTTTTAAATATTTTTACATCAGGAGAAATTTGGGTAAAAAAGTTAATGTTCTCAGAATGAACGTTTTTAGAAATTTTAAAAAAAATAGTTAAAAAATAAATCCAAAAAATCTTGCATTTGTTGAATTAGCAAGATAATTTAGGCTTATTCTTCCTTTCTCCTATCAAAATCCGTACTCAACCTATTTATCCTTCAAAGGAAAAAAATAACACCATGGAGAAAAGCACCTATTCAAAAACACAACTGACTGTTCTAAATTTCTCAGTTCCATCCTTTTCAAGTTTTGCAAAATATTACATAGTTGCAATCGCATTGCTTTTTGTAGGAAATATCCAAGCTCAGGTTGCAACCAATTATATTTTCACAGAATCAAACGGAACTTATACTGCCATTTCAGGTGGAACACAATTGGTTACTACGACTGCAGGAGCAACTGCTTTCGATACAGATGGTAATAGCATAACCTTGGTTGCCGCTTCACAATTTGTTTTCAACGGTACAACCATTACTGGTGTAAATATGACTGCCGATGGTTCTTTATGGCTGAATCCAACAACAACAACAACCGGGAATGGTGTTACTGGGCCGCTTGCATCAACTGCAGTTGCACCTGGAGTTATCTGTGCAATGGGTATGGATTTAAGAAGCACTACTTTAGCCAATCAGGTATATGAAAGAAGATGGCAGGATTTGGGAACTGAATTGGTTTTTCAATGGCAAAACGCTTCAAGAGCTGGACAACAAGCTGTAGAGAGTTTTTCTTTTCAAATCAGAATTACAAAAGCCAGTGGTGTGATAAGAGTTGTATATGGTTTAATGAATGGTGTTGCAGCGAATAGTCCAGAGCCGGCAGTTGGATTAAGAGGAGCCACAAATACCGACTTTAATGCAAGAAGATTAACTAACACAATACCAGATAATACTGCCAATTGGGGGGCTCCAAATGGAACTGCTGCTGCAACAAATAATGGACATACTGTTAGATTCAGAACTGGTTGTATTCCAACATCAGGATTGACTTTCATTTGGACGCCATTATTTTGTACCATCACACCAATAGGATTAACTTTTTCAAACGTAACTGCAACAACAGCAACAATATCTTGGTCTGCTGTTTCTCCGTCTCCTACTACAGGTTACCAGTACTTTGTCAGTACTGTCAATACTGCACCAACTGCTGCGACTGCTCCAACCGGATCTGTTGCAGGTAATGTTACATCAGCATCATTGACTGGTTTGACCCAGAACCAAACTTATTATGTATGGGTTAGATCTTATTGTTCTGCGACTGATTTTTCCTCATGGTCAGCTTCTACAACATTCAGCACACCTTGTGGTTCATTTACATTGCCTTTTCTCCAGGGCTTCAATTCATTTACGTTTCCCGCATGTTGGGCATTGCAAACTGTAACCGGAGCA
>JBDLUO010000001.1:0-5515 GCA_039805285.1 Bacteroidota bacterium | reverse complement strand
GTATAGCTAGCAGCACCGCTAACGGCAGTCCAGTTAAGTGTTGCACCCGAAGCGGTGATTGCAGTTGCAGTAAGTCCTGTTGGTGCATTACAAACAAATGGTGCGGTTGTAGAGAATTGAGCAGATGTAAATCCGCTTGTTCCGTTTGCTCCACAATTGGTGCTTACTCTATAATTATACAAAGATGAAGCAGAAAGTCCGCTGATGTTTACGCTTGTGGTTGTTGATGCAGCTGCTGCTGTTGTCCAAGTTGTATCAGTACTCAACTTGTATTCTACTGCATAGCTTGCTGCTCCGCTCACTGCAGTCCAATTAAGAGTTGCAGCCGATGAAGTAATTGCTGTTGCTGTAAGTCCTGTTGGTGCGTTACATACAAATGGAGCCGTGGTAGTGAATTGTGCAGAAACAAAATTTCCGCTTCCTGCTGTACAGGTTGCTTTTACTCTGTAATCATACAAAGAACCTTGTGTAAGGCCAGTAAGGTTCGCTGTAGTTCCTGCCTGAGCTGCAGTGAATGCAGTCCAAGTTGCTGAACTGTTTAATTTATAATCAACCGCATAGCTGATGGCTCCACTTACTGCATTCCAACTGATGGTAGCTGTATTGTTTCCAATGGCAGATGAAGTCAATCCACTTGCATCACCGCAAGCCACTGCACCGTTGATGGTGAAGTTGGTATTAGAGATGTCGAAGAATATGTTTCCAACGGCTTCGATTTTTACGCGAGCGGTTGTGGTTGGTACAGAAGGAATAACAAGCGCTTCTGTTCCATCATTGGCTGTACTGTCAGAAATTACATATGGGAAGGTAAGTCCGCCATCGGTGCTAAGGGTGATTTTCACTTTAGCGCAGTTGATCGGAGCAAGGTTGGTGCTGTTCACACTCCAAGTAATGGTTTGTGTAGAACCTCCAGCGTAGGTTACTGCTGTATTGGGTGCAGTTACGGCGAAAGGACCTGCCACTCCGTTTACGGTAACCACCATGTCTGTAAATTGGGTTTGTCCCACTTTCACAGGTGCAGTAGAGCTGTATGGTGCATTGTCTCTAACGGTTAATCTGAAGTTAAGGGTTCTGGCTACGGAGCTGAGGGCCTCACTGTTCGCATTCGCATCTCCTCCAGTCAACGGACCAGAAATCAATCCTCCTGCAAGAATGGTAGATAATTTAGGGAACAAACGGGTAGGGCTAGACGAAGGCAAGAAACTGATCCAGTTTGGACCGGTTGCTTTTGTAGCACTTGCCACACTGCTTGCTCCGGTTTGTGTAGAACCTGCGTTATCATTCTGTTCCCAGCAATAAGTAAGTGCGTCTCCGTTCACATCAGTCGCAGAACCGGTTAACGCAAAAGGTGTGCTTTTAGGTATGGTGTAATTGCTTACTACTGCAACAACCGGTGTGGCGTTGTTGGCAGTGATTGAAGTGGTAATCGGACAAGTCTTAACATTCAGATTGGCTTGAACCTGAGTGATTGAGGCCTGATGGAAAATATCAATGGAATGATTGGTCATATCCTGAGCGGTAATTCCCGCATATCCCATGATGGTGATGCCGGATCCTGGTTCTTTGTTTACACCAGTTCCTTCGTTGCTTTGAGAGAAAGTATGATTGGCACCCAATTGATGTCCTACTTCATGTGCCACATAGTCAATGTCGAAATTGTCTCCCTGTGGAATGCCATCTGCAGGAGAAGTGATGCCACTTCCTTTACCGGTCAAACATACGCAGCCGATACAGCCTGCATTTCCACCGCCTCCGGAAGAACCGAACATGTGTCCGATATCATAATTGGCCTCACCAATCACAGAAGTAAGTGTAGATTGAAGTTGAGAATTCCAACTGGATTGTGTGGTGTATGGATCAGAAGATGCAGTATAATATATTACACTTGTTGTGTTGGCAATCAAGTTAAGATGCAAAGCAAAATCCTTCTCATAAATGCCATTGCAACGAGTAAGGGTATTGTTGAAAGCAGCAAGTACCAATCCAACTTGTGCAGCACTCGTTGCTCCAAAATAATTAGAATACTCCGCATTACAAGATTGCGCCAAACGCATGGTTTTAAGATCTCCACCAGATCTTGCAGTCAAATTCATCACCTGTGCATTCAACTCCGTAGTCAACTTCTCATCCGGTGTTTGACAACTCCATGGCAATTGCCCGGCCGGACGATAAGACCTGAATACTGCATATACACGGTGGTCTGCTGAGTATGGCTCCATGAATTCATTTGGTTTTTCTGCACGAAATACCGTTGTCTGAATGCCTTGAGGTGAATAACTCAATTTGAGTGTTGCGTATTTATCGGTAAGTCCTTTACCTGAAAATGCACGAATCTCAGGGAATCTCGCCTGCAATGCAGGTTCAAAGTTGGATGCCTCAACCACCTCAAACTGCTCCATTACTCCGTCTGCATTCGGCAAACTGATGATGGTTGTGTGACGACTGGCATTTGAAACCACCTCGAACAAATCTGCTCTAAGTGAAGCGAGGTCTAGGTTGTAGAGTTTGAAACTTTTTGGGAAAGTGGCTCTTGAAACCGCTTTGTCGGTAGAGATTTTTTCTGATCCGCTGTAGACAGACCATGATTTTTTCTGAGCTACGGCGATATTTAATACAGCCATACTTAGAAAAAGGTAAAGGAGCTTTTTCATGTTTTTGTTTTTTGGAAAATTTGGAGGCTGAAAGTATAGTTTTTAAATGAAACCTCATAATTGTAGTAGAAAATTATTCGTACATCTGGGTAAAATCGTTTCATACATATTGAAAATCAATTGCATTTTAATTATTATTATGTGTTTTACTTTAGGATTTAGGGTTCTTTCCTCAGGTTTTTTATCGCTTTTTCCTTCGTTTTCTGAATGGTTACTTGTTTTGGAAGAGATTTAATTTGAGGTTGTTGTGGTTTGATGATGGGTGTTCGCTTGATTGGCTTATCCACTTTCGGCACTACCGATTGGATTTGTTTCTGTTTTTCTATTGGCTTTACGAGTTCAGTTTTCACCCTTGGCGTTTCTGGCTTTGGCATTTTCGGTTTTTCTTTTTCTTCCCTTATTA
The DNA here is from genome assembly GCA_039805285.1 of Bacteroidota bacterium. Taxonomy (GTDB): domain Bacteria; phylum Bacteroidota; class Bacteroidia; order Chitinophagales; family Chitinophagaceae; genus Ferruginibacter. The sequence continues at coordinate 2,461 of JBDLUO010000001.1, read as the reverse complement.
CGGGTTTTATTTCTTTGGGTTCTATTCTACGATCAAGTTCTCGCTTAGGTTCATGGGTTTCCTGGATGATTTTAGGATTTATAGGAGCGGCTTTATTGTCGGCCTCTATTTCTTTTTGTCTTTCGATCGAAGGATTTTCGTTTCTGGGCATATTGGGTTCCCCTTTTATTTCATCTCGTGTCGGTGTATGTCCTTTCCATACATCCAACTTTTTAGGCTGAGGTACGGGCTGATTTTGATCTGTTTCTTTTATTTGTGGTCTATAAATGATGAGTTTATTGCTTTGATGTTTTTGAAGGGGTGTTGGAGCAGATACTATGGGAACGGGTCTGATTTTTTTTCCCGTATTTTTTTCCATTTCTTCCCGTATAGGTCCTGCATGATATTTATAGGATGAAGTTCTGTCGTCTCTTACATTGTTTATTGCAGTTGAATTCTTTAAATAATTCACGTATCCGCTAAACCCTGTTACATGTTGATTCATGTCTCTTCTTCCAAGATAATTTCTGTGTACAAATCTCCAATGGTCATGCTGTGGTTCGTAGTAATTGCTGTATGCGAAAGTTAAACTGATTCCGGGTGCTATGGGCGTCCAGCCATAATAACCTTCGTGTTGCCTCCATGCAACCCAAGCGCATCCCCACTGATAGCCAGGAACCCATACCCATCTATAAAACGGATCATAAAACCAGCGTCCATAATGAAACGGTGCCCATCCCCAAGAATACAATGAAACCCAAGTCCATCCTTCCTCGGTAAAAACCCAGTATCCATTGCTGCCATAAGGATAAAATTGATTGTTCAGATTGGGAACCCAAACGGAGCCGTAATCCGGATTATACACCCAGGTTCCATGAGGAGAAAGTTCATCATAAAAAACCTGAAAACTCATGGTTACCTGTGCCTGTGTTTTTTGAGGTTGAATCATCGTGATTCCAATTAAAAAGAAAACGACCAAAATGTATCTGAAAAAAAAGATTCGTGATGCATTTTTTTGTTTTAAAAGTAATTGCTTTGGGGAAGTTGTTGCTTGTGTATTCATGGGTGACTTTTTAAGAGAACTAAACTAGTTGTATGTTTTTTCTTAATGAATGATGTAGATTATTTAGGGATATGACGAACGAATTTGTAGTGTGTTGTAGATTGAAAGCAAGGATTGGGATTGAATTACTTTTAAAATAAAAAGGGCAGGAACCTAATCCTGCCCTAAATCAACCGAGTCAGTGTAGTTGTCTTTTACGACCGTTATTCTGAATCAATCTGCTTTGTATCAAGAATCATCTAATCAAATTTGAGCTTTTCAAGCGCATCACGGGAAAACAGTTTATTGTTCTTTTAAAACCTTTATGTCTGCTCCCTTCTCTAACCAGATATCTCCCTGATCAAACTTAAACAAAGATATAGGCGTGGGTATGCGAAATAAATGACGGTATGCATAATTGTTATTGACGTTAGTCAGCAAAGGAAGATTGGGATTAAGGATTTGTGATTAAGGATTTAGGATTGAAGATTAAAGATTTGGGATAAAGGATTTAGGATTGAAGATTAAAGATTTGGGATAAAAGATTTGCTATTGGTTTGGATGTTCGGCGCAGGTCTCCGACCGTGGCGAAGATTTGCTATTGGTTTGGATGTTTGGGGTTTGGGGTTTGGACGTTTGGACGTTTGGACGTTTGGAAATCATACCTCCGTGTATTTCAAATCATTTCCATTTCACTGATTAAAAATTACTCTTGACTAAAAATGCACATCGAAATCAATGACAATACCAGACTACGCGAGATTCAAAAAGTATTCAGTAATTATTACCCTTTTTTGAGTCTTACTTTTTATCACGGGATGCACAAGCCTTATGAAAAATCTGAAGACAAAAAGAACATTGATGCAGACACCCAAATTGGCGAAATCAGAAAAACACATATTTCAACCTTGCTGGAAATCAAGCCGGATTACAAAGTAAAAGACATAGAAAGAGAATTTCAGGAGAGAATCGGTATTTCTGTTCAGGTGATGATGAGAGAAAAAGGGCAATGGATTCAGTCCACTGGATTAGACATGCTCAATATAAAAGATATCAATTTGATGAGCCGAAATGCTTCTGATGCATTCTTAGTGAAAGATTATGATGAAGGGTTTGAACAAGAATCCGAGCTTGCTTAATTGCTTTGTTTGTTGTTTGTAATGTTTGTTGTTTGTTGTTTAGAATGTTTGTTGTTTGTTGTTTGATGTTCCGCTGCGCGGATTTGTGATTTAAGATTAATGATTTGGGTTTTAAGATTAAAGATTGGGAATAATGAATTATTAATTACAAATTGCAAATCACAAATTATAATGTAAAACGCGCGGAGCGATCGGGTTTGCTGCTGTCGCTGGTGTACCGAAAGGTCACCTGCGACATTTCAAAATCAAAAAAGCCGTTTACCGATTTTTCTTTGAGTTTTTAGGCGCGGTCAGAGACCGG